>NZ_LOYJ01000119.1:0-322317 GCF_001526245.1 Burkholderia sp. MSMB1498 | reverse complement strand
GCCGTTGGCCGCTTGCCGCTTGCCGCTTGCCGCTTGCCGCTTGCCGCTTGCCGCTTGCCGCTTGCCGCTTGCCGCTTGCCGCTTGCCGCCGATCAGTGTCGGGCGCCGTGCGCGCGATGCGCAAGCGCCGCCCGCGCCTACGCGACGCTCAAATGATCGATGACTTCGCGCACGCCCTTGACCGACCACGCAGCGCCGCAAGCCGCGCGCCGCTCGATCAGCGAATCGACGGTGCCGGTCAGCGTGACGATGCCGTCGCGCTCGTCGACGTCGATATGCCCGGCCTCGCGCTGCGCGCGCCGCGCGAGCGCATCCGCGACGCGCTCGCGCACGGTCTCGCCCGCGTCGCGCGAGCGCACGTCGATCCTGTTGACGACGCCGATCACGCCGCGCATCCGGCTCACGACCGTCTCGGCCGCCTGACGCTGATAGCCGAACTCGACTTCGCCCGTGAGCGTTACGCAGCCTTCGTCGACGTCGACGTGAAGCTCCTGCCCGGCAAGCCCTTCCTGCCACGCGAGCGCCGACACGATCGCGGCGGCGAGCACTTCGTCGTCGCGGGGCGATTCGCTCGGCAGCACCTTCAGCTCGAGCACGAGCGCCCGCGCGCCCGCGATGCGCTGCGCGGCCTTCTGCGCCGCGTACTTCTGCGCCCAGCTGGGCACGAAGCCGCGCAGCGTCACGATGCGATCGTGCACCGACACGTCGATCTGCCGCGCATCCAGCGACGGGTCCCAATACAGTTCCTGCTCGACATCTTGCCTGAGCGCAGCATCCGATTTCATCGTCGTCTCCTCGCCGACCGGTTTCGATAAGCGGCCGCCCTCGGCGAACAACGCGCGGCGGCGCACGCAAGCCAGCATCGCGCATTGCGCGGCGCGGACCTTGACGCGCGTCAATGAAGGAGAAGTGACAAACGGATGCGCGGCGATGCGGCCGGCCGATACGCTGCGACGCGGGAGACGGCGCGGCTCGCGGCCGGTTCGTCGTTCGGCCGCCGATGGCCATCACGCGAAAAACCGACGAAATGCGCGGGGGAAAAAATGAAACCGCACGAATATGTACGAAGGCGTACGAATACGTACGAATACGCGCGGAAACCGGGAAAAGCACGAGAAACCCGAAGCGGCGCGACGCATCGCGCACGCGCCGCCGCCGGCGCGCCGCGCGTCACTCCAGATAGAACGCGTCCGGCAGCAAGTCGCCCGCGCTCGTCACGCGCACGTCGCCCTTCATGTTCGTCAACACGATTTCGAGCGCCGGCTTGCCAAGCTCGATCATCACCTGCCGGCATGCGCCGCACGGCGCGATCGGCCCGTCCGTCTCGCCGACGACCGCGATCGCCGCGAACTCGCCCGGCCGATAGCCCGCCGCGAGCGCCGAGAACAACGCCGTGCGCTCCGCGCAATTGCACAGCCCGTACGACGCGTTCTCGACGTTGCAGCCGTGGAAGATCTTGCCGTCCTTCGTCGCGAGCGCCGCGCCGACCCTGAAGTTCGAATACGGCGCATAGGCCTTCTCGCGCGCGGCCTTCGCGGCTTCGATCAATGCGTTGTGCGTCATGTCGTGTTACCTCGTTCGATGATTCGATGAGCTGTGATTCGGTTCTCGGGGTGCGATGGTGGTGTTGAGCGTCGCTTGCCGCACGTCGCATGTCGAACGTCGCACGCCGCACGCCGCACGCCGCACGCCGCACGCCAGTCTGCGTCGACGTGCGATTTTATGCCAACGTCCATCGCAGCGCCCCGCACGGCCGGCAGGCTCGATATGCCCGATTCTCCTGAGCCGCCCGATGCTCACGTTGCCTGCGGCGCGTCCGATGTGTGCGCCCCTCGCGCGCGGCCCAATTCGCTCGATTACTCGATCACCGCATAGACGACGCGCGCCTGCGCCGGCTGCTCCGCGCCGATCCGATACGCGCGCCGCACGGCGTCGGCGGCCCGCGCAGCCGCGTCGGGCTCGCGCGCGTGAACGATCGCGATCGGCTGCCCCGCGTCGACGCGCGCGCCCCGCTGCGCGAGCGCGGACAGCCCGACCGCGTAATCCAGCGCGTCGCCGATCTTCGCGCGGCCGCCGCCCAGGCCGACGACCGCGAGCCCGAGCGCGCGCGCGTCGATCCGGTCGATCCAGCCGGCGCGCTCGGCGAGAACCGGCGCGGCGAGCGCCGCGCGCGGCAAATGCAGCTGCGGCCGCTCGATCAGATCGGCGGGCCCGCCGAGCGCCGCGACCATCCGCGCGAAACGCTCGGCGGCCGCGCCCGATTCGAGCGCGACGCGCAACTGCCGGCGCGCGTCGTCCGCGTTCGCGGCGAGCCCGCCCATCGTCAGCATCTGCGCGGCGAGCGCGAAGCTGACCTCGCGCAGCCGCGCGGGGCGCGCCGCGCCCGTCAGGAAGTCGATCGCGCAGCGCACCTCGATCGCGTTGCCCGCGCACGGCGCGAGCGCCTCGTTCATATCGGTGAGCGTCGCGGCCGTCTTCATCCCCGCGCCGTTGCCGACGTCGACGATGCTGCGCGCGAGCTCCGCCGATTTCTCCACGGTCGGCATGAACGCGCCGGTGCCGACCTTCACGTCCATCGCGAGCGCGTCGACGCCCGCCGCGAGCTTCTTCGACAGGATCGACGCGGTGATCAGCGAGATCGATTCGACGGTCGCCGTCACGTCGCGCACCGCGTAGATCCGCTTGTCGGCGGGTGCGAGCTGCGCGGTCTGGCCGACGATCGCGACGCCGACCTCGCGCACGACGCGCCGCAGCGCGTCGACGGACGGCGCGACGTCGTAGCCGGGAATCGCCTCGAGCTTGTCGAGCGTGCCGCCCGTGTGGCCGAGGCCGCGGCCCGAGATCATCGGCACGCAGCCGCCGCACGCGGCGACCATCGGCCCGATCAGGAGCGACGTCAGATCACCGACGCCGCCCGTCGAATGCTTGTCGACGACGGGACCGTTCAGGCGTTCGCCGCGCCAGTCGAGCACGTCGCCGGAATCGCGCTGCGCGAGCGTCAGCGCGATCCGCGCCGATAGCGGCAGCTCGTTGAAATAGACGGCCATCGCGAACGCGGCGATCTGGCCTTCGGTCACGTCGCCCGTCGTCACGCCGCGCACGAAACGCTCGACGTCGGCTGCGTCGAGCGGCTCGCGGTCGCGCACCTTGCGGATGAATTCCTGCGGCAGGAAAGTCATGGCTTGCCCAAGTATTTGATTTTCAACGACACGATCGAATGCATCCCGGACGGCGCTTCGCCCCGCCCGCGCGCGTCGGCGTTCCATCCGTTGCCGGGACCGGCAGGCCGGGCGGGAATCTCATGAAGAACGACGCTATCACGGACGCGCAAGCCGCACACGCAATCCCGACGCGCCGCGAAGGCCCGCTCGATCGGAACGATGCGGGCCCGCGATGGAAGCGATCGCGAATCCGGCTGCGCGGGCACCGGCCGATTCCGGCAGGCGGCGGCGTCCCGCGCGCGTGCATATCGAGGCGATCGAATCGAGTGGCGACCGCTCGCCGCGAGCCGCGAGCCACCGGCCATCGCCATCGCCATCGCCACCGCCACCGGCCGCCGGACAGCCGGCAAATTCGGCGCATCACTCTAACCGGGGAATTTCCCGGTCAAGAAAGCGATCCCCGCGGCCGTTAAGTTGGCTAAAGACAGGAGGTCGACATGCTCTACGCCATCTTGACGCCGAAAGCGGAAACGCCGCTGGGTTACTACGATTCGTCGGTGACGCCGACACCGGAGGACATGGCCGACCATCTCGCCAAAGCCATGGGATTCGACGATCGCGAGGAATGGATGGAGGCGTATGGAGTCCACAAGCTCGGCTATGCGCCGGTTCACTGACGGGAGCCGCGAGATGCGCGTCGATCCGTCACGCGGTCGCGCACACGTGCGCGCGCCTTTCGCGACGCGCGCGTTGCGGCGGGCGTGCCGGCGGCTTCAACGGCTCGCGCCGGCCATCGGACTGCGCGCGATCCTGACCGCGCTGCTCGGCTGCCGGTGGCTTCGAGCACTGGCCGAACTCGCGCGTGCGAGCGCGGCCCCCGGCTACAGCCTCGCCGTCGTCGAACGGCGCCCCGATCGCATTCGCCCCCGGCGCGCCCGTATCGACTGACGCCGCCCTTCGGTTCGCGCAACGTCGCTCAATACCCTGCGCCCCGCGTCGCCCCTGCCCGATGCCCGAGCGTCTCGAGCAGATTCCCGAGCAGCCCCGACGCGCCGAAGCGAAACGTCGCGCTCGTCAGATAGCCCGGCCCGAGCTCGCGCTCCGCGAGCGACAGATACTGCGCCGCGTCCTGCGCGGTGCGCACGCCGCCCGCCGCCTTGAAGCCCACCGCGCGCCCCGCCACGCGAATCGTCGCGAGCATCACGGCCGCCGCGTCGAGCGTCGCGTTCACCGCGACCTTGCCCGTCGACGTCTTCAGAAAGTCCGCGCCCTCCTCGATCGCGATCTCGCTCGCCTGGCGGATCGCCGCCGCGTCGCGCAGCTCGCCGGTTTCGAGGATCACCTTCAGGCACTGGCCGCCCGCCGCCGCGCGGCATTGCGCGACGAGCTCGCGTCCGACCCGCTCGTCGCCGTCAAGCAGTGCGCGATACGGAAACACGACGTCGATCTCGTCCGCGCCGCGCGCGAGCGCATCGGCCGTCTCGCGCGCGGCCGCATCCGGATCGGCCGCGCCGTGCGGGAAATTCGCGACGGTCGCCACCGGCAGCACGAGCCCGCGCGCCGCGAGCGCCGCGTGCGCGACGCCGACGAAGCGCGGATACACGCACAGCGCGGCGGGCGTGCCGACCGGCGTGTCGGCGGACGCGGCGAGCGCGGCGATCTTCTCGTCGGTGTCGTCGTCGTTGAGCGACGTGAGGTCGATCAGGTGCAGCGCCTTCAGCGCCGCTTCGGTCAATTGGTTGCGATTCAACGAAAGCTCCATGCGAGCACCTCGTTCAAGAAAGGGACAGGAACAGCCCGGCGATCGTCGCGCTCATCAGGTTCGACAGCGTCGCGGCCGCGAGCGCGCGCATGCCGTTGCGCGCGACGTCGGAGCGCAGATCCGGCTCGACCGCGGTGAAGCCGCCCGTGAGGATCGCGATCGACGAGAAATTCGCGAAACCGCACAGCGCGAACGACACGATCGCGATCGTCTTCGGCGCGAGCACGGGCAGCCCGGCCGCGGCAACCTGCGCGGCGTCCTTCAGATACGGCGACAACGCGCCGTACGCGACGAACTCGTTCAGGATCAGCTTCTGGCCGATGAAGCTGCCCGCCACCGGCGCATCTTGCCACGGCACGCCGATCAGCCACGCGAGCGGCGAGAACAGCGCGCCGAGCAGCGACTGCAGCGTGACGCCCGCGAAGCCGAGCCAGCCGGCGACGAGCCCGACCATCGCGTTCAGGAGCGCGATCAGGCCGATGAACGCGATCAGCATCGTACCGACGTTCACGGCGATCCGCATCCCGACGCCCGCGCCGGACGCGGCCGCCTCGATCACGTTCGCCGCGCGCTTCTCGTCGAACTCGAGCGAATCGACGACGACGCGGGACGGCTCCGTCGTCGGGCACAGCATCTTGCCGAACAGCAGGCCGCCCGGAATCGCCATGAACGACGCGGCGAGCAGATACTCCATCTTCACGCCGAGCCCCGCGTAGCCGGCGAGCACCGAGCCCGCGACCGACGCCATGCCGCTCGACATCACCGCGAACACTTCGGTGCCGTTCATCCGCCGGATGAACGGCTTCACGAACGCGGGCATCTCGCTCTGGCCGAGGAAGATCGTCGCGACGGCCGAGCACGCCTCGATGCGGCTCACGCCGAGCAGCTTCGCCATCGCGGTGCCGACGATCGTGATCAGCCACTTCATCACGCCGATGTAATAGAGCACTGCGATCAGCGACGTGACGAACACGATCATCGGCAGCACGCGCAGCGCGAACGCGAAGCCGCCGTCGCCGAAGAGCGCGAACATCTTGTCGCCGACGAGGCCCGCGAACAGGAACGCAACGCCGTGCTGGCCCATCTCGAGCACGCTGTTGACCGCATGCGCGATCGCGGCGAGCGCGTCGCGCCCGACGGGCACGAACAGCACGAGCGCGCCGATCGCGAGCTGCGTCGCGAGCGCCGCGACGACAGTGCGGGCGCTGATCGCACGCCGGTTGATCGACAGCGCAAAACCGACGCCGAGCAATACCACGATGCCACACAAGCTGCGCAAGATATCCACGAACGTACCTCGGATGATGGGATGAGAGGCCCGCCGTCGCCGGCGCGGCCGGCGGGCTGGCCAGCCCGCTCGATCGGGCGGACGGGCGCGTCCGTCCAATCGTCGGACGAGAACATAACGTGCGCGGCCGGCGAACGCCAGTGGTCGAATCGATCGGCGAACGAAAGATGCGCGCCCGCGCGTTTCGCGCGCGGTTTCGGTTGTCAGCGGGATTTTGGCGAGGTAGGCGAGGGACGGGTGCTTCGCGGCGATTTGGCGATTTGGCGATTTGGCGATTTGGCGATTTGGCGTTCTGCGTTCTGCGTTCTGCGTTCTGCGTTCTGCGGTCTGCGGTCTGCGGTCTGCGGTTTGCGGTTTGCGGTTTGCGGTTTGCGGTTTGCGGTTTGCGGTTTGCGGTTTGCGGTTTGCGGTCGAGCGTTACGCGTCAAGTGTCAGGTATCGAGCGTCGGACATCGGGCGTCGGGCGTCGGGCGTCGGGCGTCGGGCGTCGGGCATCACGCATCAAGCATCACGCATCACGCATCAAGCATCAAGCGCACAATATCGTCGCCTCCCGTGCCGGATTCGGACGCCGGCGAAAGCGCGGACGCGGACGACGCCACCGAAGCCGTCGCCAACGCCGCAGCCACCCCCGCCGCCTCCATTCCTCCCACCCCCGCGAACTGCGGCGCGAACCGCGGCGCCGACCACCGAAACGGCAGCGCCGCCGCGCTGCGCCGCACCTCGCGAACCCGAAACCGCACGAGACGCCGCGCGCCGTCGAACGCATCGAGCGCCGGCCCGTCCCACACGATCCGCGCGTCGACCGCGACGTACAGCAGATCGCCTCGCTCGAAGTCGACGAACAGCAAACCGGCGCGCGGATCGTGCAGCAGATTGCCGATCGTGTTGAAGAAATTGTTGCCGCTGTAGTCGGGCGTCGTCAGCGTGCGGTCGTCGTCGACGCGCACGAAGCCGGGCGGCCCGCCGCGATGCGACACGTCGACGCCGCGCGCGCCGCCCGCCGCTTCCGACGCGTTCGCGCTCGCAATGAAGAACGTATCCGCTCGCGCGAGCAGCGCGCGGTCGTCGGCGCCGAGCCGCGCGGCGCGGCGCTGCGGCGGCGCGGCGTCGATCCGCTGCGGCGGCGCCGGAGTCGACGTGCGGCTCTGGATGTACTTCGGGCAATTGCCGAAGCTCTGGTCGACCGCCACCGCCATCGCATCGCCCGCGAGCGACGCGACGACGCCGTTGATCCGGTTGCGCCGCCGCGTGTGCAGTTCGATGCCGAGCCCGCCGAGCAGGCTGCCGACGCGCCAGCTGCCGGCGAGCGGATCGTCGCGCAGCGCGCCGCCTGCGATGTCGAGCATGCGCGGCTCCCGCGACGACACGAAGCCCGGCGCGCCGACGCGCAGCGTCGCCCACGGCTGGCCGTCGCCGTCGACGCCGCCGACGACGAAGAACGGCAATTGCGCGTAGAACACGCGATGCTGATCGGGCATGAACGTGCGGATGCCGCGCCCGCCGGACACGGCGGCCGCTTCCGCGACGCCCGCGCGCCGCTGCGCGGCGAGCTCGCCGTCGTGAAACGGCGCGACGGGCGCCGTCGATGTGGATTGCGTCATGTCGTTCTCCTTCGCGATCGATTCGGCGCCGCGCCCGAGCTCGCGTCACGCGACGCGCAGCCCCGCGCGGCTCGCCCGCATCGGCACGAAGCCCGGCAGCGCCTCGATGCGCGCGAGCCACGCGCGTACGTGCGGATACGGCTCGAGCGATACGCCGCCCTCGGGCGCATGCGCGATGTACGCATATGCGGCGACGTCGGCGATCGTCGGACGGTCGCCCGCCGCAAATTGCCTGGCGGCGAGCTCGGGATCGATCACGTCGAAGAGCCGCTGCGCGATCCTCACCGCGCTCGCGTGATCGAGCGGCGCGCCGAACACGGTGACGAGGCGCGCGGCGGCCGGGCCGTACGCGATCGGCCCGGCCGCGAGCGACAGCCAGCGCTGCACCGCGGCGGCGCCTTGCGGATCTTCGGGCAGCCACGACGGATCGCCGTAACGCTTCGCGAGATAGACGAGGATCGCGTTCGAATCGAACAGCACGGTGCCGCCGTCCTCGATGATCGGCACCTGGCCGAACGGATTGAGCGCGAGGAACGCGGGGCGACGGTTCTCGCCGCCGCGCATGTCGACTTCGACGAGCTCGACGGGCAAGCCGAGCAGCGACAGGAACAACTGAACGCGATGGCAGTGGCCGGACAGCGAGCTCCGGTGGAGCCGAATCGGCGCGGCGGGCAATCGAATGGCGGGCATGGGGCGGCACTCCTCGAACGAAGGGCTAGATACGAAATACGAAGGTCGAAACGCGAAGGTCGAAGGCGGAACACGACGAACGGCGGCGGCGGACCGCCTCGGCAACCGGCGCTTTGCGTCGATCCGCCCGCCGACACCCGCAGCGTAGCGCGCGCATCCCGTCCACATAAGATGGATAATTGCCGAAACACAATCCCTGATGAATGGACAATTGACGATGGCGGACATCCGCGACGTGAACCTGAACCGGCTCGCGATCTTCGTCGCCGTGGTGGAGGCGGGGTCGCTCACGGCGGCGGCCGAGCGGCTCGGCCTCGCGAAGACGATGGTGAGCGCGCACATGCAGCGGCTCGAAGCCGAGGTCGGCGCGAGCCTGCTCGTGCGGACCACACGGCGGCTCAACGTGACGGAGGCGGGCCGCGCGTTCTGCGACGCGTGCCGCGACATCCTGCGCCAGACGGAAGCGGCGCTCGCCGCGGCGGCGGGCGACGCGGGGCCGCTGCGCGGCACGCTGCGCGTGAGCGCGCCCGTCGACTACGGCGCGCTCGTCGTCGCGCCGGCGCTCGTCGCGCTGCGCGACGCGCATCCGGCGCTCGACGTCGAATTGCAGTGCGACGACCGCGTCGTCGATCTCATGCGCGACAACCTGGACGTCGCGATCCGCCTCGGCCGGCTCGCCGATTCGAACTATCGCGCGGTGAAGATCGGCGGCTTCGAACGCTGGCTCGTCGCGAGTCCGGCGTTCGTCGCGCGCCACGGCGCACCGGCCGCGCCCGATGCGCTCGGCGCGCTGCCGTACGTGATGCTGTCGACGGTGCCGCGCACGACGCTCGAGCTTTCGAACGCGCGCGGCGAGCGCGCGAGCGTGCGGTGCAAGCGCGCGTTCGCGTCGAACACGGCGACGGCATGCCGCGCGGCCGTGCTCGCGGGCGGCGGCTTCGGCGTCGCGACGAGCTTCTCGAGCGCCGACGACGTCGCGGCCGGCCGGCTCGTGCGCGTGCTGCCCGCCTGGTCGTTCCCGCCCGGCGACATCCATGCGGTGTTTCCGTCGACGAGCCATCCGTGCGCGAAGGTGCGCGCGCTGATCGACGTGCTGAAGGCCCGGCTCGCGGCGTGAGCGCGAGCCAGGGCGAATGCGCTGAACGGCGCGTCACGCAGGCGCGCCGGCGCATCGCTCATCGGCGAAGCCGGCGCCGGCGAGCCGGCGGCAAGTGAAATGCGAAGCGAGCGCGGGCCGACCGACGACGCAGCCCGGCCGAATCGCGTGCGCGGGGTTCCGCGCGTCGCCGTGGCGGGAATGGCGACGAACCTTCGTTCGACGCGTGCGTCGACACGCAGCCGATCGATCCGCACGACGAGACGATCCGCGCCGATCCGAACGCAAACGCATCGGCGCGCTCGACGCAAGATCGACGCGCATCCGCCGCGCGATCGACGCGCGACGTCCAACGCCGACGCGCCGCCGACGCGACGCCCCGCCCGCTCACCGCTTCGCGAGAAACTGCAACGTGCCGAGCAGCACCTTCCGGCAGTTGCGCACCATCTTCTCCTCGGGATCGCGATAACCGGTCAGCAGCCACGCCGCGCCGACGTTCGTCATCGCGCCGACGAGCGCGAGCCCGATGATCCGCTGGTCCGCGCGCTCGCCGGCCTCCTCGCTCACCGGCCCGGCGAGCGAGATGATCATCTTGCCGAATTCGAGCAGGTTCCGCTGATAGGTCGCGTCGGTTTCCGTGCTCACGCCCATCACTTCGAGCAGCAGCACGCGCGCCGCGCAAGTGTCGCGCAGGAATGCGAAGAATGCGGCGAGACCCGCGTCGACCCGCGCTTCGAGCCCGTCGCGCTCGCCGCCGAGCGCGTCGATCGCGTGCTTCACCGAAACGCGCAGTTGCTCCGCGTGATGCTGATAGGTGCAGCGCAGCAATGCATCGGCGCTGTCGAACGCCGCGTAGAAATAGCGATCGTTGAGCTTCGCTTCCTGGCAGATCGCGCGCACGGTGGCCCGGCGGAAACCGACGGTGCCGAAGATGCGCGTGCCCGCGCGGATCAGCGCGTCGCGGCGCTCCGCGGCGCGGGCCTCGGGCGCGACCCCGCCATACGGGCGGCCCTTCTTGTCCAGTTCGAGAGAGTTCTCCATTTCGCTATTTGACATCAGTCAATGTAAAAATTAAAGTGGTGACGACTCACACCACATTCAAAATTGACATATATCACGGAGACACCCTTAGGAGGGCCGTGTGATGAGGAATTTTTCCGGCAAGGTGGCGGCGATCACGGGCGCGGGCTCCGGCATGGGGCGCAGCCTCGCCGTCGAGCTCGCGCGGCGCGGCTGTCACCTCGCGCTCAGCGACGTCAACGAAAGCGGCCTCGCGCAGACCGTCGCGATCTGCGCGACGCACGGCGTGAAGATCACGTCGCAGCGGCTCGACGTCGCGTCGCGCGACGCGGTGTTCGCCTGGGCGCGCGCGACGCGCGACGTGCACGGCAAGGTCAACCTGATCTTCAACAACGCGGGCGTGTCGCTCGCGGCGCCCGCCGAGACCGCGCGGATCGAAGATTTCGAATGGATCATGGCGATCAACTTCTGGGGCGTCGTGCACGGCACTCAGGCGTTCCTGCCGTATCTGCGCGAATCGGGCGACGGCCACGTGATCAACACCTCGAGCCTGTTCGGCCTCGTCGCGATGCCGACGCAAAGCGCGTACAACGCGACGAAGTTCGCCGTGCGCGGCTTCACCGAGGCGCTCAGGATGGAGCTCGAGCTCGAAGGCGCGCCGGTCGGCGTGACCTGCGTGCATCCGGGCGGCGTCGCGACCAACATCGCCACCGCGTCGCGGATCGATTCGAGCATCGCGACGCTGACCGGTCAGGACATCGAAACGCATCGCCGCGCGGCGAACCGGCTCATCAACGTGACGACGCCCGAATCGGCCGCGCGCCAGATCGTCGCGGGCGTCGAGCGCAACGCGCGGCGCGTGCTCGTCGGCGCCGACGCGCGCCGCATCGACAAGCTCGCGCGCCTGTTCGGCTCCGCATACCAAGTCTTCGTGCTGCGCTTCGTGCGCAAGTCGCGCGAGCGCAACCTCGCGCGCCAGCAGGCCGCGGCGCGGACCGCTCCCCCTTCCTCCATCAGCAAGGACCCCGCATGAGTTCGACGACAGACTGGAACGCCGCCCGCGCGCTGAACGATCGCGCGCCGCAGGCGGCGACGGGCGGCGACACCCGCGCCGCGACCGACTTCGACGTGCTGATCGTCGGCGCCGGGCTGTCCGGCATCGGCGCCGCGTACTACCTGCGCGAGCGCTGCCCGGACGCGAAATACGCGATCCTCGAAAGCCGCGCGACGATGGGCGGCACATGGGATCTGTTCCGCTATCCGGGCGTTCGTTCGGATTCCGACATGTTCACGCTCGGCTTCAGCTTCCGGCCGTGGCACAGCGACAAGGCGATCTCGGACGGCCAGACGATCCTCGACTACATCGAGGACACCGCGCGCGCGTACGGCATCGACAAGACGATCCGCTTCAATCACAAGGTGATCGCAGCGAGCTGGGATTCGACGAGCGCGCGCTGGACCGTGCGCGTGCAGCGCGCGGGCGACTCGCATCAGGAAGAAGCCGTCTACACGTGCCGCTTTCTCTACATGTGCAGCGGCTACTACGACTACGACGAAGGCCACGCGCCGAGCTGGCCGGACATGGACGCGTACCAGGGCCGCATCGTTCATCCGCAGCATTGGCCGAGCGATCTCGACTACAAGGGCAAGCGCGTCGTCGTGATCGGCAGCGGCGCGACCGCGGTGACGCTCGTGCCGTCGATGGCGGGCGACGCGCGCCACGTGACGATGCTGCAGCGCTCGCCGACCTACATCGTGTCGCTGCCCGCGCGCGACGCGATCGCGAACGCGCTGCGCCGCTGGCTGCCGTCGGGGCTCGCGCACCGGCTCGTGCGGCTGAAGAACGTGCTGCTGACGATGTACTTCTACAACCTCGCGCGCCGCCGCCCGGACGCGACGAAGAAGTTCATCATCCGCGCGGCGGGCAAGCAGCTCGGCCCGCAGTTCGACGTCAACAAGCATCTGACGCCGCGCTACAAGCCGTGGGACCAGCGCCTCTGCCTCGTGCCGAACGGCGATCTGTTCAAGGCGATCCGCGCGGGCAACGCGTCGATCGTCACCGACGAGATCGAACGCTTCACGCCGACCGGCCTGCGCCTGAAGAGCGGCCAGCGCCTCGACGCGGACGTGATCGTCACCGCCACGGGCCTGAAGCTGAAGATGCTGGGCGGCGCGGCCGTGACGGTCGACGCACGCCCCGTCGACCTGTCGCAGACCGTGTCGTACAAGGGCATGATGTACAGCGGCGTGCCGAATCTCGCGTCGTCGTTCGGCTACACGAACGCGTCATGGACGCTGAAGGCCGAGCTGATCGCGCAATACGTGTGCCGGCTGCTCGAGCACATGCGCACGCATGGCTACGACGTCTGCGTGCCGAGGCTCGCACCAGGCAGCATGGAGCTCGATCCCGTCGTCGACCTGACGTCGGGCTATATCCAGCGCGCCGCCGGCGTGCTGCCGAAGCAGGGCACGAAAAAGCCGTGGAAGTCCTACCAGAACTACGCGCGCGATTTCGCCACATTCAGGTTCGGCTCGCTCGCCGACGGCGCGATGCAGTTCGAGCGCCGCCGCCCGGCGCTCGCCGAACGTGACGACACCCGTCAGCCCGCCTACGAAGGAAGGTGATCCCGATGATAATCAAGCTGTTGCACTTTCTCGCTTATGCGTTCGTCGCGCTGTTTGCGTTCACGCTGTTCACCGCGCACCGCATCAAGAAGATGTTCCCGCCCGAGGGCAAGTTCGTCGACGTCGGCGCGGACCGCCTGCACTACGTCGAATACGGCGAAGGCCCGCCGATCGTGTTCGTGCACGGCCTCTGCGGCCAGTTGCGCAACTTCGCGTATCTCGATCTGCAACGGCTCGCGAAGTCGCACCGCGTGATCCTCGTCGATCGCCCGGGCTCCGGCCGCTCGACGCGCGGCCCGCGTTCGACCGCCAACGTCTACGCACAGGCTCGCACGATCGCGATGTTCATCGCGACGCTCGGCCTCGACAAGCCGGTCGTCGTCGGCCACTCGCTCGGCGGCGCGATCTCGCTCGCGCTCGCGCTCAACCATCCGCAGTGCGTGAGCCGGATCGCGCTGATCGCGCCGCTCACGCACACCGAAACCGAGCCGCCCGGCCCGTTCCGCGGGCTCGCGCTGCGCTCGTCGCTCGTGCGCCGCTTCGCGTCGTTCACGCTCGGCATTCCGGTGTCGATTCTGCAAAGCCGCAAGGCGATCGAGTTGATCTTCGCGCCGGAAACCGTGCCGCACGATTTCGGCGTGAAGGGCGGCGGCCTGATGGGGCTGCGGCCGCACGCGTTCTATTCGGCGTCGTCGGATCTCGTCGCCGCGCCGGAGGATCTGCCCGACATGGAAAGCCGCTACGCGTCGCTCGCCGTGCCCGTCGACGTGCTGTACGGCCGCGGCGACCAGATCCTCAACTGGCAGCGCCACGGCGAGGCGCTCAAGAAGCGGCTCGACGCGGTCAACCTGAAGGTCGTCGACGGCGGCCACATGCTGCCCGTCACGCAGCCCGCGCAAACGACCGACTGGCTGCTCGAAGTTGCCGACGCGCCGGTGCCCGCCGAGCCCAAACGCCTGACTGAAAGCGTCGAGAGCTGAGCCGACGGTTCGCGTCGGGCGGCTTTCGCGGCGCGTGCGCGCGCTGTGAAACCGTTCGATTCGCGTGAGATGCGCCGCCTTTTTTGGGCGGCGCTTTTTTTATGCCGCGACGAATCGCGATGAGCGATGAGCGATGAGCGATGAGCGATCGGCGATCGGCGGTCGGCAATCGGCGGCATGACGAATGCATGCCGTTCGTTGCACGCGCAACGAACTCGGCGCGGCGCCATCGCCACGCGCTTCATTACGCACACCTTCCAGCCCGTCATCGATTGCATTACATCGGCCCGCCGCCTCGCTGCGTCCGGAGCGCCGGGCCGCCGTTGCGCACACACGCGACGATCCGATCGCCGCGCATGCATGCGGCAATCAGCCGCATGCGCAATCGGGGCGCAAGCTCGGGATCAGGCTTGCAACGACGAAAAATGATCGCCGCACGAATCCGTGCTCGACGATCGCGATAATCGGAAGGAAAATCTACGATCGTATCCACGGACGAAAGAACGCGCGCGACGCCCTCGTCCGTGCCGGCCGGCGAACGGCCGCCGAATCGCGCGCCGCCGCGGCAGCCGCGTGGAAACGGCCTTGTGCGACGCTCGAATGATCAAGAAAATGCGGCATTGCACGATAACCCGAATAATCGTTGCTTCGCGCGAGCCGGCAGCCCGCGCGAAGCGGCGGATGAAACGACGGTCCGATCGCACGGCCCCCGCGAACCGCGATGCCGCCGATCGGCCGCCCGACAGGCCTCCGACGTCATGCGCAAGCGCTCGACCTTCTTCGCGACTCGTTACCTGCAGTCCTGGATGCAGAGCCTGATGTCGCCGGCGGGCATCATCGTTTGCGGCGCGCTGCTGCTCGCGCTGATCTGGCTATTCGGCGCGCGTGTGCTGTACGAATCACGCAAGGACGCGTACCTGCACGCGACCGAAAACGCGCACAACCTCGTGCTGCTGCTCGAACGCGACGTCGCGCGCAACATCGAGCTCTACGATCTGTCGCTGCAGGCGGTCGTCGACGGCGTCAACGATCCGCACATCATGGCGCTCGACCCCGCGATACGCAGCAAGGTGCTGTTCGATCGCGCGGCCACCGGCAAGTATCTCGGCACGATCTACGTGATGAACGAGCACGGCGACATCGTGCTCGATTCGCATTTCCCGCATCCGCCGCCCGTCGCGAATTTCGCGTATCGCGACTATTTCGCCTATCAGCGCGACCATCCTCAGGGCGGCCTCTACATCAGCGAGCCGTACGCCGCGCGCCTGCGGCACGGCGCGCTGACGATCGCGCTGAGCCGGCGCATCACGCGCGCCGACGGCTCGTTCGGCGGCATCGTCGCGGGCACGCTCAGCATCGACTATTTCCGCGCGCTGCTCGACGGCCTGTCGGTCGGGCCGGGCGGCACCGCGTCGATCTTCGAGACCAACGGGCTGATGATCACGCGCCTGCCGTTCGACCCGAAGATGGTCGGGCGCAGCATCGCCGGATCGGAGCTCTTCACGCAAGCGAAGGCGCGCGACGAAGGCGTGTTCACCGCCGTCGCGTCGATCGACGGCGTGCGGCGGCTCTACGTGTACAAGCGGCTGCCGGGGCTGCCGATCGTCGTCGCCGTATCGCCCGCCGAACACAACGTCTTTCTCCAATGGCGCATCCGCGCGCTGCGGCTCGGCTTGTTGATGCTCGTGTTCGGCGTCGTGATCCTGACGGGCACCGCGCTGCTGTCGCACGAGCTGCGCTGGCGGCGGCACGCCGAGCTGCGCCTGCAGCGGCTGGCGCGCACGGACGCGCTGACGGGCCTCGGCAATCGCCGCGCGTTCGACGAAAACCTGCGCAGCGAATGGGCGCGCGCGCTGCGCACCGGCCGGCCGCTGTCGCTGCTGTTCGTCGACATCGACCAGTTCAAGGATTACAACGACTGCTACGGCCACCAGGCGGGCGACGACGTGCTGCGCGAAGTCGGCCGCTGCCTCGCGCTGAACGTGCGCCGCGCGGCCGACGACGTCGCGCGCTACGGCGGCGAGGAGTTCGTGATCACGCTGCCGGACACCGATGCGAAGAGCGCGTCCGCGATCGCCGAGCATATCCGCCGCGCGATCTACGATCTCGACATCGAGCACGCAAGAAGCCCGTACGAGCGCGTGACCGTCAGCATCGGGCTCGTCACGTCGCGCGAGAACGTCGCGCATTCCGACACGACGCTCGTCAGGATGGCCGACGCCGCGCTGTACCGGGCGAAATCGTCGGGCCGCAACCGCGTCTGCGACGCGCAGCACGCATAGCGCACGCGGCTCGCGCGTCGGGCCCGTTTTGGCCCGTTTGGGTCCAATTTAGCCCGATTTAGCCCGTTTCAGCGCGGCTTCCGCACACCCGCCGCCGCGCCGCTTTCCGGCTCGCGAAAGCGCCCGAAAGGAACCGAGGCCGCGCGGCCCGGTCATTCGTATACGCTATCGCTTTGTCCACACACGAACCTATTGTCTTGAATCATGCGAGTCGGCCGCCCCGTTCCCGCCCTGCCTCAACCCGTCTGCGACTACTGCGGCGCGAAAGCGACGCTCGCGCGCTACGGCGAAGAAGCGTATCCATACCGCGAAGATCACGGCGAGCTGTGGATCTGCCCGCCGTGCGACGCATGGATCGGCGTCTTTCCGCGCAGCCGGCGCCACGTGCCGCTCGGCCGGCTCGCGAACGCCGAGCTCAGGCACGCGAAGTCCGAGCTGCATGCGGCGCTCGAGCCGCTCGTCGCCGCGAAGATGCGGCGCGACGGCTGCAACGCGTTCGAAGCGCGCGCGAAAGGCATACGCTGGCTCGCGACGCAACTGGGGCTCGACGCCACGTCGAGCACGATCCACACGTTCGATCTCGACGCGTGCCGCGGCGCGCTGCGGCTCGTCGAGCAATTCATATCCCGCAAATCGCCGCCCGCGCATTCGTAATACTTATTCGCCATTACTGCGGCGCATCAAACGCTTTTCACATCCCAGCTTACATTCTGCCTTTATCGAATTTGGTTCAAACGAATTACGCTTCTAAATTTTTTAGATCGAATCAAAAAAAGTTTGACGCTTCAATTTTTTCCTTGCTATCTTTTCGCAAACAAATGCCGCATCGATACGCGGTGCAAGCATTAACCAAACATCTGCCTGACTGAATTCTTCCAATTTAATTACGTTATTTACGAGGGGCGGCTTTCAATCCACGAAGAAACCGCGGCACGCTTCCGGACAATCGATTAATTCCAGATTAACCGGCAATCCTTCGCCATTCATCGCGAATCGGAAATATCGAAAATCACTCGATTAATACGGATTTTCGAGATTGGATTCCCGAGCGGCGCAAAGCGAATGCCGGAATCTCGGTGGGCGAGCGTTTGGCCGGCGCGGCCAACGAAGGCGGCAAACGACGAACGATGCGCGCGGCGAGAGGGCGCCGCGCACCGCCGACGCGCAGGCAGCATGACTGATTTGACGGCCCCGACCGGCTCGCCCGGTTCCGGCCGGTCTACTGAGTAGGTGTTCCGTCTCGCGCGCCGCTTCGTCGCGGCTGCGCGACGGGCTCGTGTTGTCCGAATTTGCTGAAAGACGCGGTACAGCCGCCGCGTGACGGATCGACGCCGATCCGCCGCGCCGCACGCGGATCGCGCAACGAATTGCGGCGCGGCGCAAGCAGTGCTTTCGCGCGCCATATGAATGGGATTCCTAAGCATTTGACGAACGGCCCGCCGAATCGGGCGCGCGTTCGCGTCGGCATGCGGGTGCGCCCGACGCCGCCGCGAACGTCGAGCTCGACCACGCCGCGCCGCCTCAGCCATCCATCGAAGGGAGGGAATCATGTCGCCGTGAACGTCAGCTTCGCCGCATCGCCGTGCATCGGCTGCGCGCCGCGCGTCCCTACCCCGTCGGACCCAGGCTGCGCATCCGTTCTTCATCATTTTCTTGGGACTCCAAAATGCAGAGAACTCAGCATGTCAACCGGCTATTCTCGAAACGCTTCGCGCTGTCGCTGCTACCGCTGGCGATCGCCGCTGCGTTGTCCCCGCTTTCCTCGCAAGCCGCATCCGACTGGGCACCGACCCGCACCGACGCCTTCCTGATCGCGCGCGCGCCCGCCGCCGCCGCATCGCAGACGCTCGCCAAGACGGCGCCGAGCTACACGCTCAACGTGATCGGCACGCCCGAGCTCACCGACACGAACGTCACGCCGCTCGAGCTGAGCCAGCCGCTGCGCGTGACCATCGTGCTGAAGAGCCGCAACGAAGCGCAGCTCGACGCGCTCGTGCGCGAAGTGAACCAGCCCGGTAGCGCGAACTATCGCAAGTACCTGACGCCCGAGCAGTTCAAGGCGCGCTTCGCGCCGACCGACGGCCAGGTGCAGGCCGTCGTCGCGCACCTGAAGGCGAACGGCTTCAGCAACGTCACGGTATCGGCGAACAACAAGCTGATTTTCGCGGAAGGCAACGCGTCGAACGCGGAGCGCGGCTTCCGCACGACGCTCAAGCGCTTCAACTATCGCGGCAAGGCGGTCTACGCCAACGACTCGGCCGCGCTGGTGCCCGCATCGCTGAGCCCGTTCGTCGAATCGGTGCTCGGGCTGCAGAGCGCAGCCGTTCCGCATCGGCTGATCCATCGCGGCACGCCGGCCGACGCGCGCATCCAGACGGACACGATCACGAAGAACGCGACGACGGGCGGCTCGCAGGTCGGCCATCAGCCGACCGATTTCGCGCAGATCTACGACGCAAGCGGCCTGCCCGCCGCGACCAATACGACGGTCGGGATCATCACGTGGGGCGACATGACGCAGACGATCGCCGACTTGAACACGTTCACGCAGAACGCGGGCCTGCCGACCGTCAACACCGCCGTCGTCGCGGGCAGCTCGGGCACGCTCGCGAACGACGGCGATCCGAGCGAATGGGATCTCGACAGCCAGACGATCATCGGCACGTCGGGCGGCGTGAAGCAGCTCATCTTCTATGCGGCCGTCAACGGCGACAGCAACGACAACGGCCTCACGAACGCGACGCTGACCGCCGCGTACAACAAGGCCGTCACCGACAACGTCGCGAAGGTCATCAACGTATCGCTCGGCGAAGACGAGGCGGCCGCGAATTCGGACGGCTCGCTCTCCGCGAACGACGCGGTGTTCAAACAGGCGGTCGCGCAGGGACAGATCTTCTCGGTGTCGTCGGGCGACGCGGGCGTCTATCAATGGTCGACCTCGCCGTACGGTTCGCCGGGCTACGTCGGCACGTACAGCGGCGGCCGGGTCACGACGAAGATCAATCTGGCGAAGTACAGCGTGTCGTCGCCGGCGAGCTCGCCGTACGTCGTCGCGGTCGGCGGCACGACGCTGTCGACGAACGGCACGACGACCTGGGCGGGCGAAACCGTGTGGAACGAAGGGCTCGCCTACGCGGACGTCAACAGCAGCGGCCAGGTGCTCGACAACGCGGTGCGGCTGTGGGCGACAGGCGGCGGCGTGAGCGGCTACGAGGCTGCGCCGAGCTGGCAGACGGCCGCGCTCGGCAGTTCGGTGACGAAGCGCGTGGTGCCGGACGTCGCGTTCGACGCCGCGCAATCGACGGGCGCGTATCTCGTGATCAACGGCCAGGCGAATCAGCTGGTCGGCGGCACGAGCCTCGCGTCGCCGATCTTCGTCGGCGGCTGGGCGCGCGTCGAATCGGCGAACAGCAACAGCCTCGGCCTGCCGACATCGGCCTTCTATCAGGGCCTGCCGAGCAATGCGTCGCTGCTGCACGACGTGACGTCGGGCAACAACGGCTACAACAACTACGGCTATAGCGCGACGTCCGGATGGGATTACGACACCGGCTTCGGCAGCCTCGATTTCGCGAAGGTCAGCGCGAGTTCGGTGAAGTAACGGGCGGGAAACGCCGCGCGTGGCCGGTTCGGGGCGCGCGGCGGGTTTCGTGCCGGCATGCCGGTGCCGGCGCGCCGACGTGCCGGCGTGGCGAATACGCCGGCAAATGCGGTGAATTCGAGATGCAAGTTCGACACGCGCAACCGAAACTCGGGCCCGCGCGGCATGCGTCGGAAGTCGATTGCCGGCGGGTGCATGGCCGTCGATGAGGGCGACGCTTTTCATCGAGAGGCAAATTTCGGCCGAGTGCGCGTCACTGCGGCTTGCTTGCCGCGAGGGGTCGGTTCATTCGGGCGCTCGGGTCAGCGGCCGATCGAACTCGCGGACAGCGCCGCCGCGCAGGCGGAAGACGAATCGATACTGACCGGCCGGTCGGAACGCCTCCCTCACTCTCCTTTTCGAATCGGGTCGTTTTCGATCGATATCGCAACGCCTGCGATCGATTCAGGCCTGCACGGATGCCGCCGTCACGCGATGCCGTCTTACCTCACGCGTACGCTTCGGCCCCCGTGTTCCGTGTTCCGTGTTCCGTGTTCCGTGTTCCGTGTTCCGTGTTCCGTGTTCCGAGCGCAGTCCGTTACGCCGCCCGGAACGTCACGTAGCAAGACGGGAGCAGCGCGGCCACACCCTCGCAGAAAATCCAAATTTCCCCATCGATCTCGAACGATTAATCGATGATTTGATATTTTTTATACATTAACGAAGGGAGATTCTACGAAGTAATCAATGGTACGAAAATTGCATCGAAGGCTGTCATCAAAGTTTATCTGGGAGCCTGTCATGCAAAAACTGTTCAATAAATCGGCCATCGCAATCAGTATTTCCACACTTCTCGCGCTTTCGGGCTGCGGATCGGTCGACGGTCCGTCGCTGTCGTCCGGCGGCGTCAAGCCGGCCACCATCGGGACTTCGGGGACTTCGGGGACTTCGGGCACGTCCGGCACCTCGGGTTCGGGCGGCACGTCCGGGTCGTCGGGCACTTCGGGCACTTCGGGTACTTCGGGCACTTCGGGCACTTCGGGCACTTCGGGCACTTCGGGCACTTCGGGTACTTCGGGTACTTCGGGTACTTCGGGTACTTCGGGTACTTCGGGTACTTCGGGTACTTCGGGTACTTCGGGTACTTCGGGTACTTCGGGTACTTCGGGTACTTCGGGTACTTCGGGTACTTCGGGTACTTCGGGTACTTCGGGTACTTCGGGTACTTCGGGCACTTCGGGTACCTCGGGCACTTCCGGTACTTCCGGCACCGCCTCCTCCCCGCTCGGCAACATCCTCGCGCAGACCGGCAACCTGATCACCGCGACGGGCAACGTCGTCTCCGCCACCGGCAACCAGATCTCCGGCACGTCGGTGCCTGGCGTGAACAGCGCGACGACCACGAACCTCGGCAACGCCGTCAGTTCGCTCGGCAACGGCGTCCAGACGCTCGGCAACGGCACCGCCGCCGGCCTCGGCACGCTCGGCACGTCGACGAACCCGCTCGGCCCGACGCTCACGTCGACGTCCGGCGTCGTGTCGAACGTCGGCAATGCCGTTTCGTCGCTCGGCGGCGTCGTGACGAGCATCGGCACCGGCCCCCTCGCGCCGCTCGCGCCCGTCACGTCGCCGCTCGGCGGCGCGGTCGGCACGCTCGGCAGCACCGTCACGCAGGTCGGTTCCGGCCTGAACAGCGTGCTCACGAGCGCGCCCGTCCAGCAACTCGAAACCGGCGTCAGCGCGGTCATCAACCCGATCACGAACGCCGTCTCGGGCACGACGCAAACGATCGGCACCGTCACCGGCCTCGGCGCGCCCGTCAACAATCTGCTGACCACCGTCGGCGGCGGGCTGAACGCGGCCGGCGCGAAGGTGTCGGGCTCGACGAACAACCAGGTGGTCCAGGCGGTCGGCGGCGTCGTCAGCCAGTTGGGCAACACGGTCTCGAGCGTCGGCGGCCTGCTGACGGGCGGCACGACCAATCCGCTCGCGCCGATCACGGGCGCGCTGTCGGGTGGCACGACGAACCCGCTCGCGCCGATCACGAGCGCGCTGTCGGGCGGCACGACGAACCCGCTTGCACCGATCACGAGCGCGCTGTCGGGCGGCACGACGAACCCGCTCGCGCCGATCACGAGCGCGCTGTCGGGCGGCACGACGAACCCGCTTGCCCCCGTCACCGGCCTGCTCGGCGGCGCGTCGGGCTCGACGAGCGGCAACGCGACGACGGGCCTCAACGCCGTGCTGGCGCCCGTCACGAACCTCGTCGGCTCGCTGGCCACCGGCGTGAGCGGCACCGTCGCGACGACGTCGCCCGCCCCGAGCACCGGCTCGACGACGACCGCGCCCGCCACGGGCGTCGTCGGCAGCCTGACCGGCACCACGACCGCGAGCGGCTCGTCGACGACGAATCTGCTCGCGCCCGTGACCAACCTGATCGGCGGCCTGCTCGGCGGCGTCACCGGCAAGTAAGCGCGGGCGAGCCGAACGGCGCGGCGGCCGGGACCAACCAATCCAAACACCCGGCCGCCCGCCGTCCATGTCATGACACGGGGGATGACATGCAATCCACTCTCGACAGCGTCGCGAACGCACAAGAACGGCCGCCGCGCTCGGCGACGCCATTTTCGATCGGCCTCGCCGGCATCGCGGCGGGGCTCGTCACGCTGTGGGCGTCGCGCGGCGCGGCCGCGCTGACCGGCACCGAACGCAGCCTGCTCGCGTGCGCGGCGATCATCGCGACAATCGGCGCGTATGAACTCTTCGTCGCGCGCGTCCATCTGCGCCCGAGCGCCGGTCTCGCGAACCGCGCGCTGCGGCCGCTCAGCATCGCGCGCGTGTCGCTGCGGCTCGCCGCGCTCGCGTCGGTCTACGCGGGCATCGCACTCGTCTACTGGCTGCTGCCCGAATATCACGGCGCGTTCTACCAGCCGTTCTGGTCGCTCGTCGGCACGCTCGCGCCGTACGTCGCGCTCGCCGCACCGTTCTATTTCGGCTGGATGGACCGCCGCCAGCGCGACGTCGACGACGCCTATCTATGCTGGGCCCGATGGCTGTTGCGGGGGCAGCGCCCGGCCGACTGGCGGCCGATTCGCGAGATGCTCGCCGGCTGGGCCGTGAAGGCGTTCTTCCTGCCGCTGATGGTCGTCTATCTGTCGACCGACGCGGATCGCATCGGCGCGTCGTTCGCCAGCGCCGCGAGCGCGCCGTTCTCGCTCGCGACGTTCCGCTTCATGTACGACCTGTCGTACACGATGGATCTGATGTTCGGCGCGGTCGGCTACCTGTGCACGTTCCGACTTCTCGACAGCCACGTGCGCAGCGTCGAGCCGACGACGCTCGGCTGGCTCGCCGCGCTGATCTGCTACCAGCCGTTCTGGTCGCTGATCGGAAACAACTACATCCACTACGAAGGCTCGATGTTCTGGGACAACTGGCTGCTGTCCGCGCCCGCGATCCGCTTCGCGTGGGGCGTCGTCATCGTCGCGCTGCTGCTCTGCTATGCGTTGTCGACGATCTCGTTCGGACTGCGTTTCTCGAATCTGACGAATCGCGGCATCATCACCTCGGGCCCGTATCGCTTCACGAAGCATCCGGCGTATCTCGCGAAGAACCTGTCGTACTGGATGATCTCGGTGCCGTTCGTCGAGCCGCTCGGCTGGCGTCTCGCGATCATGCATTCGGCCGCGCTCGTCGCGGTGAACCTGCTGTACTGGCTGCGCGCGAAGACCGAGGAACGGCATCTGATGCGCGATCCGGAATATCGTGCGTACGCCGAATGGATCGCGCGGCACGGACTGTTCGCGAAGCTCGGGCGGGTGGTCGGATGGGAACGGCACGCGTAGCGCGAACGCGCGGCGATCGAAGCGCCGCGAGCGTCGATGCGCATTCGGCATGCCGTCGTGCGCATGACGGGGCGCCGCACGATCGATTCCGCATGAACGCACGTCCATCGCGCAAGCGGCGAGCGATGCCGCGCCGCGTGCCCGATCGATTCGGCCGCCGAAGCACGCAAGGCCATTTCGAGATTGCGCATCGGAAGAACCGGCGAGCTCACATTCCCTGACATTCGCGCGACGACCTCGAGCAACAGCGCCGACTCCGCGCAAGAGCGCGCCCGCCGATCCTCCGGCGTCGCTTGCGCACCTGCCTTCGGCGCACGGCCGCCGACGCCCCCGCAGCGGCCGCATCGTTTCACGCAGCCTTCCGCCAAGCGCGCGCCGCGTGCCATTGCCTTCCGCTATTTTTACCGCCGCCCGCGCCGATTCCTCGCTTTTCATCCCATCTGCGTAGTGTGGGCTGTCGTACTTTCCCCGCCGGGCGGCGACGCTATCCTTCGACGCAGATGCATGGCTCGCACGTCGATCCATGTCCGACGCCACGGCCCGACGGCCGAGGCTCCTCCCGCCAACCCGGCCGTCGTAACGACGGCTGGCCGCGCGAACGCGTCTACGGGCGCGCGGCTGGAGTGAATCAGACGAATTGAGCCGAGACCGCCGTTTTGCGGCATCGCTCGCTGATTAAAGGCGGTGCCCGCAACCGTTCGAGACTCGACGATGCCAGCCCGCAGCCCCCGGCGGTTCGATCCGCAGCCCGACTCGCCATTCGACCATTACGCACCGATGCAACGTATCTCGACGATACACAGACTCTGGGCGGCGACGTTCGTCATCGCAGTCGCGAGCGACGTGCTGTCCGGCGCGATCCGCTACTACACGTCGCTCGCCGGCGTCGCAGCGCTCGGCTATCTGCCGAAAGCGCTGATGGTCGCGTGCCTCGGGCTCGCGATCGTCCAGCGGCCGAAGGCGAGCCACGTGCTGATCGCCGCGTATCTGGCGGCGCAGACGTGCGTGTCGCTCGCGAACGGCGTCAGCCTGAGCGCGGTCGGCTTCTGGATCTGGACGATCGCGCCGATGCTGTTCGCGCTCGTCATGCCGCTCGAGGCACTCGACGAGCTCGAGTCGCAGCGGATGCTCCGCGCGTTCGTCGCGCTCGCGCTGCTGTGCATCGGCGGCGTGCTGCTCAATTACTTCGTGAAGCTGCCGTGGGTCGGAGGCAGCGTCGACATCGGCGGCGTCAGCGTGCAGCTCGCGAAGTCGTCGTATGTCGGCACGTCGTCGCGGCTGCCCGGCTTCGGCCGAAGCAGCGCGACGACCGGCCTGATGATCGGACTGCTGACGACCTGGGTGTTTCCGCGCCTGCGCTCGCGGCTCGCGCTCGCCGCGCTGCTCGCGCTGGCGGCCGTCGGCATCTGGGCGACGACGAACAAGACGACGCTCGTCGCGCTCGCGCTCGTCGTCGCACTGCATTTCATGCTGCGCACGCGTTCGCTGCGCACGGCCTGCATCTGGGCGACCGCGATCACGATCGCGCTGCCGATCGCCGGCTGGCTCGTCACGCTCGCGAGCACGCAGGACGTCGGCAGCTCGGGCTCGCTGTCCTCGATGCAGGACCGCTTCATCAACACGTGGCCGCTGCTGATCGAAGGGCTGCTGCGCGAGCACCTGATCTGGTTCGGCATCGGGCCCGGCGGATTCGGCTCGGCGGTCGGCTACTACACGGCCGACTTCGGCTTCAACGTCGGCTACGCGGACAACATGGCGCTCTACACCGTCGCGAATTTCGGCGTGATCGGCGCGGCGCTGCTCGTCGCCGCATTCGTGCGCTTCGTCCTCGCGCAACCGGCGAACGATCGGCCCGTCTGGTTGATGTTGTGCTTCCTGCTCGTGAGCGGCGTGACGACGGACATCTGCGAAACGATCGGCTGCCTGCTGTTCCTCGGCGTCACGCTGCGCTCGATCGGTCTGCGCGCGCCGCAGCGCGCGCACGTCGCCAGCGCGCGCATCGCGCTCGAACGGCTGCGATACGACACCGGCGTGATCGCGCCGAACGCGCGCTGAAGCCGCCATGCGCCGCGAAGGAAACGACGACATGAAGAACTGCACGCCCAACCCGCGCCGCCGGCTGCTCGTCGCGCTCGCCGGCGCGGCACTCGGGGCGCCTCGCCTCGCCGACGCCGCGCGCACCGTCGCGCTGGACGCCGCCTATGCGAACGCCGACGCGAAGCGCGCATACGTCGACTTGCCGGGCTTCGTCGCATCGCGCGACAACACGGGCATCGCGGTGCACGCGATCGGCGACATGAAGCTGCTCGACGCAGTCAAGGACGCCGGCTTCTCGTTCGTCCGGGCCGACCTGTTCTGGGAAGCGGTGGACACACCGCACGGCTGGGACTTCTCGAAATACGACGCGCTCGTCGCCGATCTGTCCGAGCGCGGACTCGGCGCGCTGTTCATTCTCGGCGGCATGCATCGCGTGCACAGCCCGAACCAGCCGCCGACGACGCCCGCTCAGCTCACCGCGTTCCGCCGGTACGTGTTCAAGGCCGCGCAGCGCTACAAGGGCAAGCCGGTGCGCTTCGAGGTGTGGAACGAGCAGGACCACAAGACCTACTGGCTCGGCGAGCCGTCTCCGGCCGCTTACCGCAACGTGCTGAAGCAGGCGTTGCAAGCGGTGAAGGCCGCGAATCCCGATGCGATCGTCGCGACGGGCGGCGTGCAGCAAGTCAACCGCACGTTCATCCGCGCGGTCGGCGACATCGCCAGCGCAGCGCAGCCCGCGCCCGATGCCGTCAGCGTGCATCCGTACCGGCAGACCGAACCGGAAACGGTGTTCGCCGACTACGCCGCGCTGCGGCGCGACCTGTCGTCGTATCGGACGCGGCCGCAGATCTGGGCGACCGAATGGGCGTACCCGGCCTACGGCTACAACTACGTCGCCGATATCGGCGACGGCCATTCGAGCGTCGCACGCGCGCGGCAGGCGAAGTACGCGGTGCGGCTGCTGCTCGCGAACTGGATTTCGCAGATCGGGCTCACGTCGTACTACGACATTCGCGACGACGGCCGCGATCGCAAGAACATGGAGCACAACTTCGGACTCCTCGACGCCGACAACGGGAAGCTGCCCGCGTACGTCGCGGTTCGCCAACTCTTCTCGTTCACCGGGGATGCCGAACGCGCTCAGTATTTTCTGGATTCGGACGCGCGCTACGTGGTGCTGAAGCTGACCGCCGCGCGCGCGACGAAGTATGTGGTCTGGTGCTACGGCGACGGCAACGCGATCGGCGTCGACCTGTCGCGGCTGCCCGCCGGTGCCGCCGTGACCGACATGTACGGCGCCGGGCTCGATGCCGGCAACCGCAGGCGACTCGACGTTCCGGAAACGCGAGGGCCGATATTCATCACGATCGGAGCATGAGCGTCGCGCCCGGCTCCGCCTTCGCGCCGAGCCGGGCACGCGCTCGATGAAGAGGATTGACTCAGAGGATTGCGGCGGCCTTCGCCGCATATCACGGGAAATAACGATGGATCTGAAAGCACAACCCATTTCGGCGGCTCCGCACGCCAAGAGAAACGACGGGCTCGCGAGCCTGTGGTGGAGCGTCGCTCGGCATCGCACGCTATTCGCGGCGATCGTCGTCGTGTTCTTCGCGCTCGGCCTGCTGTACGCGCTCGTCGCCACGCCGCAATATCGCGCCGAAGCGCTGCTGCGGATTCAAACGAAGCCCGGATCGTCGATCAGCGCGCTGTCGGACGTGTCCGGCACGATCTCGAACGGCCCGTCCGCGAACGACGAGAGCGAGGTGCTGACGTCGCGCGCGATCGTCGGCGCGGCGATCGAACAGATCGGCGCAAACCTCGAGATCCGCACGCTCGACTATTTCCCGCTCATCGGCCGTCTGCTCGCTTCCGGCCACGCGAGCGACGACGAGCTCGCGTCGCCGTTCCTCGGACTGTCCGGCTTCGCATGGGGCGGCGAAAAGCTGAAGCTCGGCGAGCTCTCGCTGCCCGACGCCGCGCTCGGCAAGAAATTCCGGCTCGTCGCGGGTGAAAACGGCCAATGGGCGCTCTACGACAAAAGCGATCGCCTGCTCGCACGCGGCGCGGTCGGCCAGACCGTGCCGTTCGCCGTCGCCGCGGACGGCGAGCGCGCACAGGCGGGACAGATTCGCGTCGACACGCTGCGCGCGCGCGCCGGCATCGCGTTCTCGATCGTCAAGGAGCCGACGCAGCTCGTCTACGACGACGTGATGAAGAAAATGAAGACCGTCGTGGCGAATCGCGATTCGACGCTCGAAGAGCCGTCGATGATGAAGCTCATCTACCAGGCCGACACGCCGCAGCGCGTGCAGGAAATGGTGAACGCGATCGTGCGCGTCTATCTGGATCAGGACATCAAATATCGCGCGGAGAAGGCGCAGCGCAATCTCGACTCGCTGCACGCACGCCTGCCCGGCCTCAAGAAGGACCTCGAGAAAGCCGAGGACGCGCTGAACCGCTACCGCACCACGACGGGCACGATCGACGTCGACCAGCAAGGCATCGCGCTCATCAACCGGCTGAACTCGCTGTCCGAGCATCAAACCGTGCTGCAACTCGCGCTCGACAACGTGAAGGCGCGCTTCCTGCCGGGCAGCACGACCTATCAGACCGTGCAGACGCAGCTCGATCAGGTGAAGAAGGAAATTCAGCAGACGACCACGGCGGCCAACCGGTTGCCGACCGCGCAACGCGAATTCGTTCGCCTGTCGCGGCAGGTATCGGTCGCGACGCAGCTTTACACGAGCGTGCTGACCAACGCGCAGCAGCTCGAGATCGCCGTGGCGAGCACGACGCCGGGCGTGAGCGTCGTCGATTGGGCAAGCAAGCCGTACAAGAAGGCATGGCCGCAGCGCGGCATCATCATTCTCGGCGCGCTGCTGGGCGGGCTGTTCGCGGGCCTCGCCGCGGCGTATCTGCTTGCGCGCCATCGCGATGAGCTGAACGGTCCGCAATCGATCGCGGACGTGTCGGACATCCCCTGCGTCGCGGTCATCGCACCGTCGCCGGCCGCGCTCGCGCAGCGCGACGACAGGGCCGGCAGCTCACGCGCGGCGGTAAAGCCGCTTGCCGCGCAATATCCGAACGACCCGGGCATCGAGGCGCTGCGCGCGCTGCGCACGAGCCTGCGCGCAGCGCTTGCGCACGACGGCCGCGGCGGCGGCAAGGTGCTCGCGTTCGCGGGCCCGACCGCGGGCGTCGGCAGCAGCTTCGTCGCATCGAATCTCGCGTATCTGTTCGCCGACGCGAACGCGTCGGTGCTGTTCGTCGACGCGGACATGCGCGGCGGTTCGCACAACCCGCTCGGCGTGGGCCGCAACGGCGGCAGCATCGGTCTCGCGAACGTGCTCGAAGGCGGCCAGCCGCTCGACAAGGCGATCGTCAAGCTCGGCAAGAGCAAACTGTCCGTGATGACGCCCGGTACGCTCACGGGATCGAATCCGGGCGAACTGCTCGAGCGCGCCGAGTTCTCGCAGTTGCTGGCGACGCTGCGCACGCGCTACGACTTCGTGATCGTCGACGCGCCCCCCGTGCTCCCGTTCAGCGATGCGCTTTCGATCGCCGCGCAGGATTGCGACGCAGTGCTGATCGTGTCGCGCGGCAGGACGACACGCGCGGCCGAACTCGAAACGGCGCTGCAGCGCCTCGACAGCGTCGGCGCGAAAATCGCCGGCCACATTTTCAATGCATACGTCGCGCCGCCGCGCCCGCCCCGCACGTCGCTGCGGGACGGGTGGCGCGACGTCGCCGAGCGTTGGACCAAGCCTCGACGCCCCGCCCGACCAGCTCAGGCGAAGCAGACGTTCAGGTTGGCGAAAGGAGCCGTCGCGAAAGCCTCTCGAAACTGAAGGCAGAGGCTCCGATCAGATCGGATTCCGAATCGATTCGATACGAAGAAGTAATCGCACCTAAAACCGGAGGTTTCCGCACCTCCGGTTTTTTATTGGCTCAAGCGTTTAAATCTTTGCTACGGCGCCGACGATCGTTTCATGAATCGATCATGAATCATGCAAGAACCTCAGTAGACAAAACATTCGATCGATTTCTTTCTCCCGTGCGTATCGGGCATGAACCGAGACCATGCACGATGGCGGCAAAGGCCTGCCACACAAGCGTTCCACGTATTTCACGCCAGTCGCGCCCGCCGATTCCCATCACGTCACTAACGCTCGCCGAGCCCAACGCCGAGTAGGCAAAAGCCGCCCCGAGCCCACTATTTATCTCTCCAACGTGAATATTCAACGAGATCACTGCTCAATTTTGAGATAGGTTTATCTCAATTTAACCTAAAATAGAGATTTCCCCTTCCGGAGATCCCACCATGAAACGCCTAGCTGCGGTCGCCATGAGCGTGACACAATCCATTAGTATTCCTATCCATTACCCTGCGGCGAGAGCCGCATTGCTCGCGCTGCTGCTCTCCGCTTGCGGCGGCGGCGGCGATCAGGCCAAGGTCAACGCCGCCGCACCGACGAGTAACGTCGTCGCACCGGCTTCCAGTTCGCCGTCGACATCTTCGTCCGGCACGGCCGCGCCCGCATCCGGCGCGTCGTCGCCCTCGAACACCGCTTCGGCATTGCCGTTTTTCGGCGTGAACGGACATTACGTAGACGGCGGCGTCTACGCGTCGGTCCCGCTCGCCACTCAGGCGGCCCATCTTGCCGGGCTCGGCATGAGCGTTTATCGGCAAGACGTGTACATCCCGGCTCACATCGACACGCTCGCGTCGACGGTCATCCCCGGCCTCGGCTCCAACGTCACGGTCCTGCCGATGATCCAGGCGCACCCCTGGGCCGATCCCTCGCTGAACGGGCAGCAGCCGACCGAAGCGAGCGCCTATGCGTACGCCTACAAGCTTTCCGTCTACGCGGCGAAGAAGCTGGCCGGCATTCCGATAGTGGAATTCGGCAACGAGTACGACATCGACAGCCACAACGCGCCGATCCAGGGCGACGGCATCAATGTTTCGGATTACGACAATTCGACCTTTCCCATTTGGCGCGGCGCGCTGAGAGGCGCGCTCGACGGCTGGCGCTCGGTCGACACGAATCGCACGACTAAGCTGATCGCGAACGCGACGTCGGGCGCACTGCATTTCGGCTTCCTCGACGGCCTGATGACGGGCACGCAACCCGACGGCACGACCGGACACCCGAAGCTCACGCCCGACGTGATCCAGTGGCACTGGTATTCGAACGGCGGCGACCTCGAAAACGCACTCGGCAAAACCGGCCGATACAACGTGCTCGCGCGGCTGAAGGACCGCTACAACTTGCCGATCGTCGTCACCGAGATCGGCGTGAACACGGACAACTCGGACGCGCAGATCGCGGCCTACATCGCGAAGACGATTCCCGAGCTGGCCGCCGCGAAAGCGACGTACAACGTCATCGGCTTCGACTGGTACGAACTCTATGACGACCGCAGCGGCGCTTACGGATTGCTGACGAACAGCGCACAGGAAAAGCCGCGCTACGGGCTCATGAAAACGGCAATTGCCGGCGCCGTTCCGAACTGATCGGCGACCGCGCGGCGCCGATCGCGTCGGGAAAACGCGGCACGCTTGTAACCAACCGGTAACGCGTGCTTCCGCTTTGCACGAACGCGGCCCGACTCGTCCGCGCACGCGTTTGCAATCGGATTGTGCAGGCCGCTCGTGCGGCTTTCGCCCGCGCGCGCCGTTGCGCCGCAACGGAGTTACCGCAGCGGTTACCTTTGATTACAACGCCGCCGTTGCACGGCAAATGCGGTTCGTACAATGCAATTGCCCAAACAACGTTTAGGAAGAGACAAAAATGAAAGGTAATCGTTTGGTCGCGCTGACTGCTACGGGTCTGTTCATCTTGATGTCGTCGGCCGCGCACGCGGCGGGCGGCGGTGCCGGTGGCAGCGGCCACGGCGGCGGCATGGGCGGCATGGGTAGTGCCGGCGGCAATTCGGGCGGCATGTCGGCGGGCCATATGAGCAGTTCCGGCATGACGAACACGAACGGCTTCAAGTCCGGCGACCGCGACAAGGGCCTCTCCCGCGCAGCGGATCGCTCGGATACGCAGGCCGATCGCGCGAGCACGCAGACGTCGCGCTCTCACGCGCGCCATGCGTCGACCCATATGAACCACCACCATGTGGGCAAGCACGTGGCCGTCGGCAAGACAAGCTGATCGATCCATCTCGACGAACGAAGTCGACGACAAGGGCGCCATCGGCGCCCTTGTCGTTTTCTGCGCGACACCGTGCGTCCGCGCGCCGCCAGGCACGCGACGATTCATCCCTCTTACATCGACGCGAAGAAGCAATCGTGCGGCGCATCGGCGCCGCACCGGCAGCGATCGCCCGCGCATGATCCGCGGCAAGGCGAGCCGTCCGCGCTCGGCGTAGCGTCGCCTGCAGCTCGCGGCGTCGGAATGCCGCATACCCCTCCCCACTATACAAATTCGCACATTGATATATACTCCCCCCCGGTATTTAGGGGAGAGGCGATGAGCCATACCATTCGAGAGAAACAGAAGCTCCTGAACCGCGTTCGCCGCATCAAGGGGCAGGTCGAAGCGATCGAGCGCGCGCTCGAGGAAGAATGCGGCTGCAACGAGGTGCTGCAGCGGATCACGAGTTGCCGCGGTGCGATGAACGGCCTGCTGGCCGTCGTGCTCGAGGACCACATTCGCACGCATCTCGTCGACGCGGCCGACGACCACGAAGGCAGCGCGACCGAGCAGTTGATCGACGTGGTTCACAGCTACTTCAAATAATCGGAGCGATCGATGAGCGAATTCGAAAACGTCGCGTTCGGCGCAGGGCACGACCACATCTTCCTCGGCGCGGCGCACGAGCAGAACGAACGCAGAACCTGGACCGTCATCGCGCTGTGCTCGGCGATGATGATCGCGGAGATCGTCGGCGGCACGCTGTTCGGCTCGCTCGCGCTCGTCGCCGACGGCCTGCACATGTCCACCCACGCGGGCGCGATGCTGATCGCGGCGCTCGCGTACACCTATGCACGCCGGCACGCCAACGACCCGCGCTTCGTGTTCGGCACGGGCAAGCTCGGCGACCTGGCCGGCTTCACGAGCGCAATCGTGCTCGCGATGATCGCGCTGTTCATTGCGTACGAAGCAGTCGCGCGTTTTCTGTCGCCCGTGCCGATCCATTTCGACGAAGCGATTCCGATCGCCGTGCTCGGCCTGCTCGTGAATCTCGCAAGCGTGTGGCTGCTGAGCGGCGATCACCATGGGCACGGCCACGGGCATGGCCATCATCACGGGCATGGACACGGACACGACGGCCATCACGATCACGAAGACGAAGCGCAGACGATCTCCACGCGCGCAGGCGCCTTCATCGTGTCGATCTTCGAGGACGGCGTGCCGCCGGTATTCCGCATCGCGCCCGCGGCGGCGAGCCAGCCGGCAATCGGCGACGCGCCTGCAACGATCACGACGATCCGCTCCGACGGGACGCGGCAGACGTTCGGGCTGGCGAACCGCGGCGCCTATCTGGAATCGACCGACACGATCCCGGAGCCGCACGCGTTCACCGCCATCGTGAGCTTGCACGGCGGCGAGCATTCGCTCGCGTTCGTCGAGCACGACCACGAGCATCATCACGAACACGGCGGCTCGAGCGACGCCACGGCGCGCGACCACAACATCCGGTCCGCGTATATCCACGTGATCGCGGACGCGGCGGTTTCGGTGCTCGCAATCGTCGGGCTCGTGCTCGCGCGCGCTTTCGGCTGGATGTGGATGGACCCGCTCGCGGGCATCGTCGGCGCGCTCGTGATCGCGAACTGGTCGTACGGCCTCATGCGCGACACCAGCCGCATCCTGCTCGACGTCAACCCGGACGCTCGCCTCGCCGCCAACGTGCGCAGCTCGATCGAAAATGGCGGCGATCACGTCACCGATCTGCATGTCTGGCGTCTCGGCCCCGGCCACATGAGCGCGGTGGTGTCCGTCGCGACGGGCGATCCCGCACGCGACTCGGGCTTCTATCATCAGTTGTTGAAGCGCTTCAAGAGTCTGTCGCACGTAACCGTCGAGGTACACGGCCGCGCCTGACGCGAAAGTGAAACGAATCACATCGTCGTTGACGACGGCGTCGTCGAATCGCTGCGTTGCCCGGTTCGACGAATGCATGCAGCGCCGTCGCGACCGCCGTGACCCAAGCCCGCGGTCAAACGTATCGGCGCATGACAGCCGTGTTTCCGCGCAATCGCCCGCTCGAGCCGCGATCGCCGCGCTCGAGCGCGTGAAATGCTTAACTCAGAACGCGTGACGCTTGCGCGAACGCTGTTGTCTCGTATCGACGTCGCCATCCGGCCGGTTACGCAACGCGAAGCGCCTTTCCCGCGCTTCAGCCGATCGAGCCTCCGATCGGACCTCCCTCCACCGCAATCCCCATCCCGCACGACAAACCCCGCGCCGATCCGTAATCGCAACGCGTCCGGAATTGGCTTACCGTTTTCGTCGGAGTGTTCTATGCTAAGACCACAAGAACCCGCAACTTCCGAAGCCGTGCCGCTTCGGTCGCCAACGAACGGGTTCGGGCGCAAAGACAACGGATAGCAATAAACGGAGGGGACCTCTATGCGCACCAGTCGATTCGTCCACTAGCCTATTCGCATTCCTACTCATTGATCGTCGACGCCGACGGTTCGCAGAGCGAGCCGACGGGCGCCGTCGCGCGCACGCACGCCTGGGTTCGGCGGCGCGTGCGCGCGACGCACATTCGCCTGTTGCCCGCGAAGGTCTTTTCGCGCCCGCGCAAAGCGATAGTCTGCCGGCTGCGAGTGCCACGCAACCGGCGCAGGCAAGCCTTCGACGACAAGATATAGACGCCTCGCACGAACGGGCGTCGTTCGCCGCGCATGCGGCGCCATTCAGCAACCGGGGACATCAGATGGCTATCTCGCCGCGCGACGAACTGAATCGATCCGTCGATCTATGGTTCGCCTACAAAGTTCCGAAGCTGGTCAAGGATGCCGAGAGCGAAAGCGCGACCGGCTACGAATACGTCTACTACGATCGTCAAGTCGGCGCGGTGCAGAAATCGCCGAATCTGATGAAGGACTCGAAGGGCGCGCTGTTCTACACGCTCGATGCGATCTTCGGCGATCCGGGCGGCACGACGGGCTGGATACTCTACAACGACGAAATGCCCGCTGACGCCGATCGCTCGAACAACGCGACGCTCGGCCATACGAAGGGCGTCATCGCATTCGATGTCGCGTCGAACTCCGCATTGTGGCTGCTGCATTCGTGGCCGAAATATGCCAGCCCGTCGGAACCGGGCGTGCCGACGCCGCTGTATGGACAGACCTTCCTGTGCGTGAGCCTCGATCTCGCGACGGCGGGCAAGATCGCCGCGCAGATGGCGCTGCATCAGCAGCCGCAGGTCTATCTGCCACGCACCGGCGGACTCGATCGCTCGAGCCCGCTGTATGCGCTGACGCAGCCGCTCACCGCGTCCGCGCCCGCGGATTCCGACGCGCTCGATTTCAAGACCCGCGGCGGCGTGCCGTTCAAGGTGATCGCGAAGAACCGCAAGTGGAACAAGGATTTCTGGAACGACCTCGTCGGCCCGACGCTGAAGGCCGACATGTACGTGGAGACGTGGATTCGAGGCGAGATCCCGCCCGTCCTCGATTCCGACGGCATCCACAAGACTTACGACATCAAATTCATCGATCTGCGCAAGCTCGGCGCGCCGTGGGCATGGCCCGAAACGCAGGATCACGCGAAATGGGGCATCACGACGACCGACAACTGGGTGTGCGTCGGCGACATCAACCGAATGGTGTCGCAGGAAAAACGCGGCGGCGGCACGATCGCATTCCAAGATCCGAAGCTATGGAAAGCGCTGTCCGAAACCGATCTGATCGTGCCGCCGCCCGGCAAGACAGAAGCGCAGGCACGCGAGCTGATCCGCAAAACACATGAATCGGCCGAATAGCGCAGCATCCTTCGCATAACAAAACGTCGACGCTCACGCGTCCCCACATCGCCCTGGAGCCTTGCCATGAATGCGCAACTACCCGAAAGCGCGCTCTTGCCGCTCGTCACGCGCCACACCGACATCTCCGCCGCCGCGCCGCTGCGCGGCACGACGACGCTGCCGCCCGTCGCATGGGACACGATCGGCCAAACCAAGCCCGTGCGCATCGCGCCCGGCACGCGCGCCCCCGATGATCCGCTGCCGCGCGCCGACATCGTCGTGATCACGTGGACGAGCGCCGAGTGGTTCGCGCTCGACCACGTGTTCGTCAACAGCGACCGCACTGGCGATTACAACGACTACGCGTGGAAGCAGGCATGGCTTCCGTATACGCGAGGGGCATCGTCGTATGCGGCGGACTCGAAATCGGGCACGCTCTGGGGGCTCTTTCAGATGGTGCGAGTCGTCGATCGCTCCGGGCGCCCATGGAACGTGCTGCTGTTCAAGTCGAATGCGCATCTCGCGCATTCTCCCTGGCTCGACGGCTTGTCCGCGATGATCCGATGCATCGTCGAAGACGCTCGCCCCGACCGCATCTACACGATCGGCACCGCAGGCGGCGCGCGCCGCGATCAGCGCCTCGGCGACACGGTCGTCGCGAACGCCGCGCTGCTCGAGCTGCAACGCCCGCAGAACACGACGAGCCCCGATGGCGGCAACATGTATCGCTGCCCGACCTGGTATCCGTCGACCGCGCTCGTCGGCGAAGTCGAGCGCACGTTGCTGTTCAGGATGAACGAGGTCGTGACGCCGCAGTCGCTCGCCGCGCTCTTCGACGAGCTGAAGGCTCGCCACCCCGACGATCCCGGCCTCGGCGAGCTTACGCTGTCGGATCTCGTCAACGACGCGATCCGGCCGGAATGTCTGAACGCGCCAGCAATTCGGCCGTTGAAGGATGCGCCGCTCCTGACGACGGACTTCTACTACATCGCGGAAGGCAACGATGCGCGCGCATACTCATGCCTCGAAATGGACGATGCGATCATCGCCCAGCAGGCGAACCGGCTCGGCGTGCGATTCGCGTGCGTGCGCAACATTTCGGACCCGATCGTCCGGCGACGCACCGACCGGGGCACGCCGATCTCCGACGCCGTGCGCGCCGACTGGTCCGGTCTCATCTACTCGACGTTCGGACTGCAAACGAGCTACAACGGCGCGCTCGCGACGTGGGCGACGATAGCCGGCGAAGGCAGCGCGACCTACAACCCGAGCCGCGACTACAAGCCCGTCGACGAAGAGGACCCGCTCGAGGTGCAGCTCGCCTTCCAGGTGCGCTCGTGCGGCACGTGCTCGTTCTTCTGGCCCGCCGACCTGAAGAAGCGCGCGTACGGCCCGTACACGGCATTCGATTTCGACGTCACCGTGCCCTATCCGGCGAGCGCGAACGGCAAGAGCGGCGCGGCGCGCTGGATCAACGGCCGCACGCGTCCGCCGGCGTTTCCGAACGGCGAAGTGATCGACGGCTGCCGCAAGGCGCCCATCATGACGATCGGCATCAATCCGAATCTGACCGCCTTCCTGCCGGGCCAGACGGGCGCCGCGTGGTGCTATCCGGATTTCTCTTCCGACGGCGACACCGATGCGTGGGCCAAATACGCGTGGTACTACCGTTATCGCACCGTCTATCAGGAGAAGCTCGATCTCGATTTCGTGCGGCGCTTCATGCTGCCGGAAGGACGCGTGATCGCGCCGCGCGGCGGCGAGGTAACGGGCGCGGCGCGCGTCGACGACAGTCCCGCGTGGTCGATCACGGTGCGCTACGACGGCGACGCCGCCGACACGAAGGTCGCGATCCCCGGCCAGCCGGGCGATTTCCCCTACGTACTCCTCTTCGATACTTACAAGCCGCACAACCGCTTCGCCGCGGGCGACGTGCTCGCCGCCCGCGTATCGGTGCCGGAAGGCATCCAGATTGAGGTGTTGCAGCAGCCGCAAAGCTACTACCTGCAGTTCGTGCCCGTGCTCGAAAAATTCGAGCGCACGCTGCACGGCGACGGCCACCCGGCCGCCTCGCTGCGCGTCGGCGAGGACGTGTGCCAACTCGACATGGTCGCGTGTGCGTCTCCACATTGGAAACCGGGATTTCTCGGCGGCAGCGACGCCAGCGTCGCGAACATCGTCGACAACTGCGTGAGCCGCAACGCATGGGCGATCAAGCAGATGGTGCAGACGCGGCCCGCCGTGCTCTACATCGTCAGCCAATCGAGCTGGAACATGTTCCATGCGGCGTTCGGCGCGCACGTGCGGCGCAATCCGCCGCTGTCGACGCATCCCGCCGACAAGGATTACACGCTGCTGAAGGAAACCAGCGACCCCGCGCACCCGGCCTATGTCGAATTCGACGTGACGATCGACGGCACGCGCTACTTCAGCCGCACACGCCTCGTCATCACGCCGCACTTCTCGTACAACAGCTTCTTCCTGCAGCAATACCGGATGAGCGCCGGCGAATGGCAGGCGTTCAGCGCGACGCAACCGCAATGCGCCGCGGCGCTCACGCCGCAGAACGGCTTCACGCTCGTGCTGCCGACGCAGGAATATCCGGACGATTACGTCGCGATCCAACTGCCCGCCGACGCCGATGCGGCGAACGCGGCGCGCGCGTGGCTCGCGAGCCAGTTCCCCGACGCGTATCGCACGCTCTGCGCCTATTTCGTCGACGCGCACGCGGCGATGGCGTCGGTGCTCGACGAGCTCTACGCGCAACGCGCGCTCACGTGGCACGACGCCGACGGCGGCGGCTATCTGTCGCGCACCGAAGGTTCCTGCCGGTTCTGCGTGAATCGCCACTGGCAGTTCCCGAACGAATGCCGCTACGACAAGACACGCGAGTCTCCGCCGCCCGCCGGATTTCTCGCCAAAGTCGCGCAACACCTCGTCGCCACCGGCAAGCCCGCCTTGCCGGCCGCCGCGCCCGCGAGCGCGGAAGCCGGCGCGCCGGCCGCCCCAACCGGAGCCATGCAATGAACACGCCCGATTTGCCGCAAGACATGCGCGTCGCCCCCGATTCGGTGCGGGTATGGCGAGGCTTCCGGTTGCCGTCGCTCGGCCTCGATCAATTCATGAGCAAGCTCGGCACCGTATTCGTGCCGGCCACCGTGAAGATGCAGATCGACGCGGGCCTGCGCGCGTACGCGCCGACGGTGCCGGCGGGCCTGCCCGGCAAGCCCGCGTCGGTGCCGGATGAAACCGCGATCCTGTTCTGGGCATCGCCCGCGACGTACTGGAACGGCTTCACGCGGCTCGCGGTGCGCACGTACACGCTGACGCACAACGGCGTTTATCTGACGCAGGACAACCAGAGCCGCGCCGATTTTCCGGTCCGTTTCGACGGCACGCTCGCCGTCGACCAGCCCGTCTATCTGTACGACGAGCCCGCCGACTGGATGCACGGCGCGATCCGCCATCTCGTCGCGGCGCGGCCGTCCACCGTCGACGCCGTGTCGTTCCGCTCGGCCGTCGCCAAAGCGCTCGCCGATATTCAGAAGAACGTACCGCTTGCCGGCGCGCTCGCGTGCACGGGCAACGACTACGTCGTCTACTGGGAGCTCGGCCCCGTCGCGGCCGGCGCGGCCCTGGCACCGACCGGCGTGCCGCGCCTGCAGGCCGTGCTGACCGACTGGAAGGAAACCTTCGCGCCCGCGCCCACATTCCTGCCGATCGGGCTCTGGGACGAATGGGCCGGCATGGACGTGCGCGCGGGAAGCAGCTTCAACATGCAATTCGAACGTGAGGGCAACCGATGAACACGCCGCAGGAATCCTTCCCGGTCGCGCCGAACGCCGTCTACGTGTGGCGCGGCTTCCGGTCGCCCGCGCTCGACTACGAGCATTTCGCGCAGTTTCTCGGCAGCGTGTTCGTACCGGCCTGCGTGCTGCTGCAGCCGCCCGTCGGCCTGCGCGCGTATCTGCCGACGATGATTCCGCAAGCCGGCAAGCCGCCCGCCGTTCCGGACCAGACCGCGCTGATGTTCTGGGCGACGCCTTCGTCGCACGATCGCGCGACGAAGGCGATCGCAGCGCGCATCTATCAGAACCTGCACGGCGACGCCTACGACATGACGCGCAGCAAGCTGCCCGAAGTGCCCGTCGCGATCGATCCGCATGCCGATGCGCTCGTCGCCGAGCAGCCCTACTTCCTCATCGATCGGCCCGCTGACTGGATGTTCGGCAGCGCGAAGCATTTCGTCGGCGCGCGTCGCGCGAATACGCGGCCAACCGATTTACTCGCGGCCGTGCAGGTGTGGGCCACTTCCTTTCAGGCCGAGCCGCCGGACGGCGTCGACGGCGCGCTCGTGTGCTGCGGCGACGACTACGTCGCCGCATGGATACACAGCGCGTCTCCACATCCGCGTCCGTGTCCGGAGCTCGATCGGCTTGCGGCGCTGACGACGCCCGTGCTGCGGATGGCGCCGCGCCCGCTCGCATTGCCGGCCGGCTTGTGGGACGACTGGCCGGGCCTCGATCTCACGCGCGACACGTGCATCAATCTGCAATTCCCTCGGCCGCGCACGTCCCGCGCGGCGCCGCGCGCGCCGGAGGCATGAATGGTCCCGATCGAACATTTCGAGGTTCCGCATCTGGCGCTGTGGAAGTCGTGCGTCGCCGAAGTGCTCGCGCATGCGCTCCGTCTCGAGCATCGCGCGTCAGCCGGCATCGACGCCGATCATCCGCTGATGCGCGCGACCGACCGCTACTGCCGCGCGATGCTCGAAAACCGGCCGCTCGATCCGCCTCCCGCCGACAGCAACGACGAAGAGGCGGTGCAAACCTATCTGTCGTATCTGCATCATCGCCGCGCGCACGCGAACATCGCCGGCGATGCGCAGATCGAGCGCGACGTCGAGCATCAGACGCAGCAGTACAAATTCGGCAATCCGCTATGGCAGCAGATGTACGTCCAGTATTTCAAGTACTACTGGCAATATCCGTATCACAAAGGCAGCGAACCGCAGTACCGCTCGTGGCAGGCCGCCGACGCCGGCAAGGGCGACCTGCGCTACGGCGTGATCGAATGGAAGCTGCCGGCGCGCGCGCGAATCGCGATCGTCGGCGACATCGGCACCGGCACCGACGTCGCGGCAGCCGTGCTCGTCGCCGCGCTGAAGTTCTCGCCGGATGCAATCCTGCATCTCGGCGACGTCTATTTCTCCGGCACGCGCTTCGAAACCGAGCACCGGTTGATCGGCCTCGTGCGCGACGTGCTGCGCAGCGACAAACGACGCGTGCCGTTCTTCACGGTGCCGGGCAATCACGAATACTTCACGGGCGCCGTATCGTTCCTGCACGCGCTCGATTCGGGCGAACTCGTCGACGGCCCCGCGCAACGGCAGCAGGCAAGCTATTTCTGCCTGCGCACCGAGGACGACGGCTGGCAATTCCTCGGCCTCGACACGGGCTACCACGGGCACTACATGAACGTCGCGGCATCGGCGCAGCAAGCGACGCTCGAGCGGCTGCACATCGGCAAGATCGAGACGGCGGCCGCCGGCGCAAGCCCGCACTGGCCCACCGACAGGAATCCGTACTTCCGCCTCGCGTCGCTCGCCGATCATCCGCCTCGCGACACCACGTCGCCCGTCGATCAGGTGACCGTTCGCACCGACGAAGCCGTCTGGCATCTCGACAAGCTGACGAACTTCTCCGGCCGCTCGATCCTGCTGTCGCATCATCAGCTGTATTCGGCGCTGGACGTGTGCGGAATCGCGCAACGTCGCGAAGCGTCCGGGACGCCCGATTCATCCGATTTCAATCGCGAATGGGTGAACACGGGACTATGGCGGCAATTCGGTCCGACGTTCGGCGATCGCGTGGCCGCGTGGATCTGGGGCCACGAGCACAACCTCGGCATCTTCGCGGATGCATACCGTCCGGCAGACTGGCCGACCGAAGGCGACGACGCGGCGCACATCTTCAAGACGCTGCCGAAAGGCCGCTGCGCGGGGCACAGCGCGATACCCGTGCAGGCGAGCGAAGCGCCTTACGCGCAAAAGTACCCGGTTCCGCTGAAGCAAGCGGACCTGCAGCTCGACCTGACCGACGACTGGTACAACCGCGGCTTCCAGATTCTCGAGCTCGCCGGCGCGGGCAAGCCCGCCCGGCTCAGCTATTTCCAGATCGCGGGGGCGGACCCGACGCCGCTGCCGCTGTTCGTCGAACCGATCTCATGATTCGCCGGCGCTGCCGGGACGCCGTTCCCGTCTGGCCGAGCAACCGTTCGACCGTTCTATCGCAAAGGAGCGTACATGAGCAGCCTCTACTCGATTCGCCCTGATTCGGGCTCCGAAAAAATCATGCTGGAACGCGTGTGGGACGGCGACGGCCCGCTCGCGCGCGGCTACACGAGCTTCGTCGCGCTACCGCACGCCGGCAAGCTCGATCTGATCGCCTACAACAAGGCCACGCAGAAGACCGATGTCTACACGCTCAGCGATGCGCCGCCGTGGATCGCTCCTGCCGATTCGAGGATCGATCTTGCGGGCGGCCCGTGGGACAGCGTCGCGTCGTTCGTGCTCGGAAACGTGCCGTACCTGCTTACGTATCGCGCGGACGACGGCACGTTCGGCTTCTTCGCGATCGCAGCCGACCTGAGCGCATCGCCGCCGTACAAGTTCGCACTGCCGCGCAACACACCGACGCGCGGCTTCACGAACGTCGCGCCGTTCACGTCGCTCGGCCAGCAATACATCCTCGGCTACGACTTCAACACGGGACGCGTCGCGAATTTCAGCGTCGCCGTCACGCCCGCGTCGACGGGCGGCACGCCGCCCCTTCTCGCGCTGAACGTCTGGTATCACGAATGGGCAAAAGGCTGGACGCAGTTCTCGTTCTTTCAGCTGGGCGGCGCGAACTTCTTCTTCAAGATCAACACCGCGAAGCTCAACGTCAACATCGATCACATTCAGGACAATCCGGCGCTCGGCACCGTCGAAGTCGGCAGTTATCTGCAGAACCAACTGCCGGACGCGCTGAAGATCACGAATGCGGCGTGCGTGCCATGGGCGCACGGCGAACCGACGCTCGTCACGTACATCGCCGGCGACGGCGCGACGGCCGTCTACCGGATTCACGCGGACTGTCTCGGCTGGACGCGCATCGGCGCCGCCACGACAGCCGCGGGCGCGTCCCACGTCGTGCCGTATCGCGTCGGCGGCACGTCGTATGCGCTTTTCTATCAAGGCTGACTTGGCGAGGAACATGCGATGAACCCGAACACCGTACCGCCCGCCGCGCGCGACCTCGCGTGGATCAAGCGCGCGCTGCAGACCGCGATCGAGCTCGAATACTCGACGCTGCCTCTGTACCTGTCCGCGATGTTTTCGTTGGAAGTCCAGAATTACACCGCGTACAACGCAATCCGCAGTGTCGCGATGGAAGAGATGGTACACATGGCGATCGCGTCGAATCTGCTCGCGGCTTTAGGCGGCTCGCCGCAATTCGCGACGATCCGGATCGCCTATCCGACGGCGGGACTGCCGGGCGGCGCGGAGCCGGATCTGCACGTCGGCCTCGCGCGCTATTCGAAGCCGCAACTCAAAAACTTCCTGCGCATCGAGACACCCGCGTTCCTGCTGCGCCAGTTGGGCCGCGACGAAAGCTATCCGACGATCGCCGCGTTCTACGAGAGCATCCGCGACGCGGTCGAGCGCAACGCGGACGAGGTGCGCGCGGCGGTGCAGGCGGGCGGCCCGTCCAACCAGGTCGGCGACGATATCGGCTTCACGACGGTCACGTATACGCCCGGCGTCGATCCCGTCGAATCGTTCTATGCAGGCATCGACGAAATCCTTCGGCAAGGCGAAGGTTCCAGCCGGGGCGACGTGTTCGCCGGCAATCCGTTCGAAAACGAAGAATCGCACTACGCGCGCTTCGCCGAGCTCTACTACGGCGCGCGCTACGAAGCGCCGTCGCCGCCTGTCGACTTCAATCCGAAGAACGAGCCGCTCTTCTTCTGCGGCCCCGCGATCACCGCGCCCGTCGTGATCAACACGCTCGCCGTGCCGCGCGACGGCTACGCCGACATCCTCGCGCTCGATCCCGACCGCGGCGCGGTGGAGAATGATCTGAACGCGTTCGACACCAGCTTCTCGACGATCCTGACGACACTCGACGCGGTATGGAACGGCCCGTCGGCCACGTCGTGGAAAACGCTCGGCGCAGCCGTGCACGGAATGGTCGACCTGCGCGTGCTGTCATGCTTCAACATCATGCGCCATCAGGTGCCGGCCGCGGCCCTCGCGCAACTCGGCGAGCTGTATCCCGACGAGATCGGCTACTTGCGCACCTACACCGATCTGTCGAAACCCGTGTTCTATGGCCCGAGGTTCGTCAACACGAATGGCAAGCAGGCGTCGTGAGCTGTCGGCACGACGACCGGCGTTGGGCGGCGCGCACCACGCGCGCCGCTCCTTTGTATTCGACATCGCGAGCGCGATGCATGCCCGGCTCGCGAATGCACGCGCTCGCAAGCGGCACGTGATCGCTCGCCGTCAAGTCTGGTAACTGTCGTCGCGGCGGTCTAGCTTGCGGATCAGCGCAGGCCACACGAACGCGCCGCCGAGGCCGCCCGTCTGCACGGACGCTGCCTCGGCGCTCGTCGCGACGATCTCGGGCGGTATCGCGATCAGTTCGCCGCCGCTTTGCGCGGCGATCTGGATCTGGCACGCCGTCTCGAACAGATACATCGCGAGAAATGCGTCCGCGATCGACGGGCCGACCGTCAGCAAGCCATGATTGCGCAGCATCAGGTACGTCGCGCGCCCGAGGTCGGCCTGCAGACGAGGCTTCTCGTCGTCTTTCAGCGCGACGCCTTCGTAAGCGTGATACGCGAGCGACGGCAGCACGAACGTAGATTGCTGCGAGATCGGCAGCACGCCGCCGCGCTGCGCGCTGACCGCGACGCCCGCGCGCGTATGCGTGTGCAGCACGCACTGCACGTCTTCGCGCGCGGCGTGCACCGCGCTGTGAATCACGAAGCCCGCGCGATTGACCGGATACGGCGAATCATCGACTTTGTTGCCGGCCTGATCGACCTTCACGAGCGACGACGCGGTGATCTCTTCGAACATCATTCCGTACGGGTTGATCAGGAAATGATGATCGGGGCCGGGCAGGCGCGCCGAGATGTGCGTGAAGATCAGATCGTCCCATCCGTGCATCGCGACGAGACGATAGCAGGCCGCCAGGTCGCAGCGGATTTTCCATTCGGCCGGCGCGATGCCGGCGGCGGATGCAGTGCTCATGAAGGATTCCTCTCGTTGCCGTCGACTGCCGGGCAGTCGCTCCCGATGCATTGTGGACGCGCTCGTCTCGCGCAGGCGAAGCGACGCCGATCACGCGCCCGCATCCGCTCGTCAAAGCCGCTCGCCGAATCCGCGCGCCATGCGCGACGCGTCGCCGCGACGAATTCGCACGCCACCCTACCAGTTTCACGCACCGATGTGCATCGGGATTGCCAGCGTTCGCGCCTACGGACACGCGCTTCAAACGTTTGAAACGGGACGGATCGCATGTAGCGAAACGGTTGCATAATGGCGGGCGATGTCACCGAAACCAAACGACCCGCCGCCGATCCGCAAGGGCTCGCGCTCGATGCCCGCGCGACATGCGTCCCTCGACGCCCTCCTTCGCGAGATCCGCGCATGCACCGTCTGCGCGCCCCACCTTCCTTGCGGTCCGCGGCCGGTCGTGCGCGCACATCCGCATGCGCGCATCCTGATCGTCGGGCAGGCGCCCGGCGCGCGCGTCCATGCGTCCGGCATTCCATGGGACGATGCGAGCGGCAAGCGGTTGAGAGCATGGCTGAACGTGGACGATGCGACGTTCTACGACGAATCGCTGTTCGCGATCGTGCCGATGGGGTTCTGCTATCCGGGACGCGGCGCGAGCGGCGACAACCCGCCACGGCCGGAATGCGCGCCGCTTTGGCTCGACAAGCTGCTGCGCGAACTGCCCGACGTCCGGCTGACGCAATTGATCGGTCAATACGCGCAGCGCCGCTTCCTCGGCACACGCCGCAAATCTTCGTTGACCGAAACGGTGCGAGCGTGGGCCGAGTACGCGCCCGAATTCATTCCGCTGCCGCACCCGTCGCCGCGCAATCAGGGCTGGCTCAAGCAGCATTCGTGGTTCGACGCGCAAGTGCTGCCCGCGTTGCGCAACAAGGTGGCCGAACTGCTGCCGTCGCCGCAGGGGTAACGGCATCGGCAAACGAAGCGCTGATCGTCCGCGCTCTGCGCATCGCTCAGCGTGCGAATCGGCTTCGCCAAACGGCATCGCCGCGAGCAAGACGCTCGCGGCGATGCCTTGTTCGAGCGGCGCACGCCTGCCGTCAGGCCGGAAGCTGCGGCACCGTCACCGACGTTCCGGCCGGATCGAGCGTCAGCTCGGTGCCGGGCGTCGGCCGCAGCGTCGCCTCGCTGTCGCTCGACAGCACGACGAGCCCGAGCCGGTGTCCCGCTTCGAGCCTGTAGTCGCGCGGCATGAACGTGAGGCGCAGATCGTAAGGCATGCCGGGCAGCACCGGCTCCGAGAACCAGCTCGACACGCGGTTACGCGGATCGGTCCACGCACGAGTGACGATCGTCGCGCTGCCGTCCGGCGCACGATCGATCAACAGCGCGGTCACGTTCGCGGCCGCCGAGAACGTCAGCCGAACGCGCGCCTTCACGGTACCCGAGATCCGCGTCGCGCTCGCGAGCGGCGTCGTCTCGAAGCGGCTGCGATGCTCGCCCGTATTCGCGTTCGCCAGCGCAAGCGCCGTGATCCGCGCATCGTCGGTGAATTTCGCGAGCGGACCGCCCGTCGGCTCGCGCAGCAGTGTGCCGGCGCTCGCGCCGTCGCCGCCGGCGAAATACGTGACCGACGAAGCGCCGCGCGCGGGCCAGCTCGCCTCCTTCAGCAGCGTGCCGTCCGCCTGCTCGATCACGGCACCCGGGCTGCGCTCGACGCCGTTGTCATAACCGAGCAGATAGCGCGTGAACCAGCGGTTCACCTGAGCGGTCCATGCGTCGGCCATCGCGGGCACGCGTGTCGGATCGGTGTGACGCGCGCGGTGCAGCCACAATTGCGCCGCCACGCCCTGACGCCTCATCGCGAGATACCACGACGTCGACTGCTCGGTTCGCACGTTGTCGTCGGCAAGCCCCTGCGCAACGAGCGCGGGCGCGACCGCAAGCGCGCTCGGAATGTCGCGCGCCGCCCAGAACGGCGAATTGTCGCCCGTCTTGCGATCCTCCTTCTGCAGCGCCTCGTCGATCAGGTGCGTGCAACGCTCCGGATGCGGATTCGTCAGCAGCGCCTTGATGTAGACGTCGACGTCCTCGCCCTGGTAGCCGTCGGGCGCGCGCACGAGCCCGCCCGAGCGGTAATAGCCGTACATGTTCGACAGCCCGGCAACCGGCACGATCGCATCGAGCCCGCGCGTGCGCAGGCTCGCGACCATCTTCGGCAGCGTACCGTCGTACGACACGCCGTACATGCCCACATGGCCCGTCGACCAGGTCGCGACGACCGGTTTGCCGTTCGCATCCTTCGCGGCCGCGCCGCGTCCGAGCCAGCGGATCACCGACGCCATCGCCACCGATTCGTCGCGCGTCAGGATCGTCGGGCAGCCGTCCGAGCCTGCGGTGCCGAGCGAATCCGCATACACGACCGTGAAGCCGCGCGGCACGAAATAGCCCTCGATCCACGAACGCCCCGCGGCGGCCGCGTCGACCTGCTGCCAGATCCGCGTCTGCGGCGCGGCGGCCATGATTCGTGCGGAGACCGAAGCAGTCGGATGCGGCGTGCCGTCGAGCTCGACGTCGACGTTGTGGTTCGGGCTGTCGGCAAGTCCGTTGTAGTAAGGACTCGCCAGCACGATGACGGGCGTGCGGGCGCCCGCTGCAGTCTCGGACGGACGCACGACGCGCACGTGAATGCGGTCCTTCGCGCCGTCGCCGTCCGAATCGACGGGCGTCTCGACCCACGCTTCCTCGGAAATCATGCCGCCCGACAGCGACGGCTGCGCCTGGCCGTTCTCGATCACGGGCCGATAACGGCCGCCGCTCGACAGATCGGCATACGGCACGCCGGACGGCGAGAAGCGCGCGGCGATCTGCTGCGCGCCGGCCGCGGACGGCGCGGCTCCCTCCTGTTGGACCTGAGCGAGCGCGGACGCACCCGGAACGCCGGCGCCGTCTTCGCCGCCGCATGCGGCGAGCGTCGTAGCGGCCACGAGTGCGGCGATCCATGTGCGACGCGGTTCGATTCGATGAATTCTCATTGTTGTCCTTGTTTCGATGATCGTCTGGAAACGGTCATCCCGTGCGGGATGGCTTCTTGTCGAACATGCCGGCGAACGCTGCCGGCCATCTCGCGCGCGATGCCGCCCGGACGACACCGGGCGTTCGCGACGCGATGCGGGCGTTGCATATCAGCGTTTTCGCGCCTCGACTTGCCGCGCCGGTGCCCGCATCCCGCATGACGGGCATCGGCGCGCGCAAACGCGAAACCCTTTCGCAACAACGCCCGCGTTCGCTCACTGCGCGGCGGCGTCGACCGCGTTGCCGGCGTCGAGCAAACCCGCGCCGCAGGTGCTCGTCGAGCAGTTCGATCCGCTCGCGAACGGACGCGCGCTCGACTGCAGCCGCTGCAAGACCTGCGATGGCGACAGCGCCGGATTCACGGCGAGCATCAGCGCGACCGTGCCCGCGACGTGCGGCGTCGCCATGCTCGTGCCGCTGTAGCTCGCGTAGCTGTCCGCGCCCGGCGACGTCCTGCCGGCGTTGAGCGTCGACAGAACGCCGACGCCCGGCGCGGCGATTTTCACGGCCGCCCCGTAATTGCTGAAGCTCGCGCGAACGCCGTTGCTGTCGATCGCACCGACCGCGATCACGCCTTGGCAATTCGCCGGCTGCGTCGTCGATACCGGGCCGCCGTTGTTGCCCGCCGCAACGACGACGTTCGCGCCGCGCGACGTGATCTCGTTGATCGCGCTCTGGTATGTCGTGCTGCATGTGCGGCCGTATCCGCCGAGGCTCAGGTTCAGCACCTTCGCGGGATTCGGGTTCGAAGGCGCGCCCGGCACCGACAGGCCCGCCGCCCAGCGCATGCCGTCGACGATGTCGCTCAGCATCCCGCCGCATTTGCCGAGCACGCGCACCGGCAGCACCTTGCCGACCCACGAGATGCCCGCGACGCCGAGGCCGTTGTTCGTCACCGCGCCGATCGTGCCCGCGACGTGCGTGCCGTGCCACGAGCTGTTGCTCGCGCCGCAGCCGTAGAACGGACCGCTCGGATCGGCGTCTTCCTGCGCGGTGACCCAGTCCCCCGGGTCCGACGCGTCGCTGTCGCGGCCGTTGCCGTCGTTCGCGATCGCCGGATCGGAGATGAAGTCGTATCCGGGCACGAGATTCGCGGCGAGATCCGCGTGCGGCCGATAGCCGGTATCGATCACGCTGACGACGACGCGCGACGATCCGGTCGTGCGATCCCATGCCTTCGGCAGATTCGCGCCGCCCTTCGGATTGAAGTAGCCCCACTGCTCGGAATAGCGCGTGTCGTTCGGCACGAGGAACGGATGCATCCGCGCGTCGGGTTCCGCATACTCGATCGCACCATCCGTCGCGAAGTCGCGCGCGAGCCCCTCCGCTTCGGCGAGCGACACGCGGCGCTGCAACGACAGCACGGTCGCGCCGCCCGACATGTCGCGCTTGATGCGAATGCCCGCGGCGGGATCGGCGAAATTGCCGGGCGCCGACGCAGCGGCTGCGCCGAACGCGCGCCCGGCCGCGCGCGCCTTGCGTGCGGCGAGCACGCGGTCGATGACCGCCTGGACGTCGGCGTGCGCGGCCTTCGCGATCGACGAATCGGACGACGAATCGGGCGAAGTCTTCGCGACGCGCAACTTGACGATCAACTGATTGACCGCGTCGGCGGGGCCGGGAACTTGCGGCGCGGCCGAGGTTTCCGCCTGCGCGACCGAGGCGAACCCGGCCAGCGCGGCACAAAGGACGGTCAGCTTAAACGAAGCAGTACGAATTAACGTGGACATGCCCATACTCCCCCAAACGAGATTGAACGGAATGAGTCGACGATGTTGTGTTGTAGCTGCTTGCTTCGCTGCGCTGCCGGCAAGAAAGGACACGCCGCGCCGATGCGAACGATGGGAATCGACTGGACGACGTGTTGCCGACAAACCGGTTGCGGCCGATCGAATCGCCCGCCGCGCGGGCCGGGCGATTCGTCTTCCGCCAGATCTGCGTCATGGGAACCGCTCGGAACGGTGGCCCGTTCCGTCTGCCCCACCCTCTCAGGTTCTTTTTGCCGCGTTTGTATTTATCGGTGCGTCTTTGCGACTCGTCAGGCCCGCATCAAGCGTTTGCCGCGTCGTTCGACGAAGGCAAACTCGGATTACATTCATATTTCTAAATGTCGACACGAAATCGCACGCGGCGAGAAGCGCCGGACCGCCGGATCTGCCGGCAGCGGCCGCTGCCGGCTCGGATCGCCGTCAAATTCGCGATTCCGAGCTTGCGCCGCGCAATCCATTTTCTTTCCAAAAGCTTGCGCAAAACTTATCTCGCTGAAATCCTCATGTCAAACATTTTTAGCTGATATCAAAAAAAGTTTCGTTCCCGCCACTTGGAGGAGAATCGGCTTCCGCGCTTTCGCCCAATTACCGGGCCGCGCCACTCGCGCGCCTCGCGCGACGACGCGTTGTTTCTCCGTACCGACGGTCTCGTAGAAGAAAATGGCAAACGAGCAAGAAAGCGCCAGTCGCGGGCGCGGAACAGAGAGATTTGCGGAGCCCGGATCGCGTGTGCAGGAATGGCCTTCCTCCGCGCGTTTCGTGCGCTGCGGCGGCGGTTTCGCGCTCGGGCACATCGCGTTGCCATGGTGGGCGCATATTCCGTCACGAAATGGCGATTCGAGTGAGGCTTCGTGCGTCACGGCCCGCTCGTTCGAAGCAGGAATCGCTACGGGCGCTGCTTTTGCAGCAGGCCAACTCTGCTCGTGCGGTGCAGCACGCGGCGCATGCCATATATCCCTACGCCGCATAAGGAATACTCCGGCGCGTTTGCGTGTGCCGCTCGACAAATTCCGGACTTTTCATCGCGTGCATCCGCAGCGCGTTGCTTCGCACTTCGAGATCGCAACCGCGCGTTTTCGTTTTTCAGCAATGTCGCGTGACGCCGAAAGGATGCAGACGGCGTGTTTCGGCACGGCGATTTGACGATCGGCGAGCATCACGGGTGATCGATATCCGTGCGTCGTTGCGTGCCGATATCCGCTTCGCCGACAAATTTCCATTCGTTCGCGCCGAGAAGTTCAATCGCTCGCCGGCGTGCGCGCATGACATTCTTGTCACGTTCAGTTGACACAGGAAAACGCTGGACGTCGCCGACGATCAGACGGCCTCGTCGCGCGACCGGTCGATGAACGTCGACATCGCCGTGAAGAACACGCGAACGACGCACCGAACATCATGCAACGGCTCGCACGACGCCGCGCGCCTCGTACGCATCGTACGCTTCGTACGCTTCGTCAAGCGCCGGCGAACGCTTCCGCGATTCGCTTCCCGCCGATCACCGTCACGATCGCGCGCGCCTGCCCGCTTCGCCGATTGGTTCTCGAATGCGACGTTTTATCGCGACACGCGCCGACGAAAAACGATACTCGCTTCGCACGTTTAATCACGCACACCGAAATGTTGAACTGTGAACGACACGCATTCTCAAAGAATATTTAACGCAATCTTAATGAGTTTGAAATGAAGGTCCTTATCGTAGAAGACGAGCCGAAGACGGGCATGTATTTGAAGCGTGGGCTCACCGAAGCCGGCTTCGTTTGCGACTGGACACAAGACGGCATCAGCGGCCTGCATCAGTTGCGCACGGAGAACTATGACCTCGCGATACTCGACGTGATGCTGCCCGGCTGCGACGGCTGGACGATCGTGCGCGAACTGCGCAGAACGCATCGCACGCCGGTGCTGTTCCTCACCGCGCGCGACCATGTCGACGATCGCGTGAAGGGCCTCGAGCTCGGCGGCGACGACTATCTCGCGAAGCCGTTCGATTTCGCCGAGTTGCTCGCACGCGTGCGCTCGCTGCTTCGGCGCGGCCAGGCGACCGATGCGCCGGTGTTGCGCGTCGCGAATCTCGAGCTCGACCTCATCCAGCGCAAGGCGCGCCGCCAGGGCAACACGATCCTGCTCACCGCGAAGGAATTCCTGCTGCTGTGGCTGCTGATGCGCCGGCAAGGCGAGATCCTGCCGCGCTCGCTGATCGCATCGCAGATCTGGGACATCAACTTCGACAGCGATTCGAATGTCGTCGACGCCGCGATCAAGCGCGTGCGCGCGAAGGTCGATCAGGATTACGAGCCCAAGCTGATCCATACGGTCCGCGGGATGGGATATGTTCTGGAGCAGCGAGGCGAGCCGTGCGAATCGTACGCATGATGCAGAGGCTCGTGCCGCGCACGATGCGCGGGCGGCTCGCGATCAAGTTCGCGCTGTCCACGTCGGTTCTGCTCGCGATCAGCGGCCTGCTGCTGTACGAAACGCTCACGCGCACGTTCGCGTATTCGTCCGAGCGCGCGATGGAAACGACGCTCGCCGGCATCGTCGCGCACGTCGGCGAAGCGCGCAGCATCGCCGAGTTGCGTGAAAAGGGAACGCGGTTCTACTACTCGTTCCATAGCGACGAGAAAGTCGATTTCGCGATCTACGACGCGCGCGGCACCGCGTACATGCAAAGCGGCTGGTACGTGCCGTACGGCGGCGTGCAGCGGGCCAAGCCCGGCCTCGATCCCGCGATCGTCGACGACAAGCGCAATGCAAAGCGCTATCTCGTCGCCGACGCGCGGCTCACCGGCAATCCGGGCTTGCCGCTGCGCGTCGCCGTTCAGTACGATTTCCGTCGCGAGCAGTCGCTGCTGCGCACGTGCGCGATCAGCATCGTCGCGATCATCCTCGTCGGCACGGCCGTCGCGGCGACGCTCGCGTACTGGATCGCCGCATACGCGCTCAGGCCGCTGCGCCGCTTCGCCGCGCAGGCCGATCAGATCTCGAGCAGCCGTCTCGCACAGCCGCTGACCGAAACGGAAATGGCGGGAGAGCTGCGGGAACTCGCGGTGTCGTTCAACCGGATGCTCGCGCGCCTGAACGCGTCGTTCACACGGCTGAAGGAGTATTCATCCGATCTCGCGCACGACATCCGCACGCCGCTCACCAACCTGCTCGCCGAGGCGCAAGTGGCGCTGTCGCAGCGGCGGTCGGTCGACGAATATCGTCAGGTGATCGAATCGAGCGTGGAAGAGTATCAACGGCTCGCGCGAATGGTCGACGACATGCTGTTCCTCGCGCGCGCGGACGGTCATCAGAACAAGCTCGACATCGAGCCGATCGACGCCTATGCGATGGCCGATCGGATCGTCCGCTACTACGAGACGGTGGCGGAGGACCGCGGCATCGGGATCGCCGTCGAAGGCGAAGCGAGCTTCAACGGCGACCTGATCCTCGTGCAGCGGGCGCTGAGCAATCTGTTGTCCAATGCGATTCGCCATGCGCCTGACCACTCGATGGTCGTCGTCCGCTGCGAACAGGCCGGGCGGAATGCCGTGATCGCCGTGACCGACAGCGGACGCGGAATCGAAGCCGTGCATCTGCCGCGAATTTTCGATCGCTTCTATCGCGTCGACCCTTCGCGATACGACTCGGCGTCGGGCACGGGCCTCGGGCTCGCGATCGTGCGCTCGATCATCACCGAGCACGGCGGCGACTGCTGGGTCGAAAGCGTGCCGAACGTCTTCACGACGTTCTTCCTGCGCTTTCCTCGCGAGCATACGGCAGAGGACGCCGATTACATGGCGGCGGGTCATGATCCGCGTTGGCATCTCGAACAGACTTGAGTCATTTCGTGAATCATTTTAAATTCGAATTCGGCTTTTTCATCAAAATGACAAAAACTTCATATGGGAGTCACGTTGCCGGAGGGCCCTTTGTTCAAAATGTCAATCATCGAATTCTCCTTCTGAATTCGATATTGATATGGAGAACGTATGAAAGCCAAATTCCTTACTGTCGCCCTCGCCGCCGCGCTCGTTTCGCCTGCGGCATTCGCGGACGCACCGGCCGGGAAAACGCGCGCCCAGGTCTACCAGGAGCTGGTCGAGGCCAAGGCCAACGGGCTCGACTACGTGACCGACGCGTCGTATCCGGAAATCTCGCCACTCTACGCGCCGCGCTTCGCGAACAAGGCCAAGCCGCAGCAGCCGACGCACGCAATCGCCGATACGCGCGGCGACGCGAAGGCGGGCTCGTCGGGCCGCATGTCCGAGGCGGCGCAGGATGAGCGCTGCGTCGGCCCGCGCACGTTCTGCAACCCGTATGCCGGGTCCTGAACGTCATGGCTGCGTCCCGCGTGATCGCGGATGAACATGCGGCAGGCCGTCTTGCAACGCCTGCCGCTTCCCGTCGGTCGAATAGATGCGCGGCCGAAAGCACGCCGGCGCGTGTGGTATCGCGCGAGGAGTCGCCGATACGAGGAATGCCGGTGCGTTCGATCGCCCGCGTCGATCGCCCGCGCGTCAGCGCACAGCCAAGCGCTGCGGCAGCTCGCGCATGAACGCGTCGCGCGTGCGTATGCCGGTGGAGACGGGCTCCTTGCGCTCGTCCTGCGTGAGGCTCGCGAACACCAGCGTCTGCTTGCCGCGCGCGATCCAGCCGACGAACCAGCCGAACCCATGCGCTTCGTCGCGCGTGCCGTCGGCCAGAAGCGGATAAGCCATGCCGGTCTTGCCGTGCACGACCGTGCCGTCGGCAAGCGTCGCGGTATCGACGATCCGCTCGGTCATGTCGATCGCGTGTGCCGACACGGGCAGTTCGCGATTCAGCATCCTGCGCAGGAATCCGATCTGTTCGAGCGGTGAGATCTGCAGCGACGAGCCGATCCACGCGCGCTCGAGACCGTTGTTCTTGCCGGGGTCGCCCGACACGTCCGCATTGCCGTAGTCGAACGCCTTCGCATATTGCGCGAAACGCTGCGCGCCCAGATGATGCGTGACCTGCTGCGAATACCACACGACCGAATACTTGAGCCACCGAGTCGGATCGGTCGGCTGCTTCCACGCCGCGCCGCCCCAGTCGACGTAGCCGTCGCGATACGGCAATACGGGCTCGTGCTCGTTGCGCAGGAAGCCCGCGTCGTAGCCCATCAGGCTTATCGCGATCTTGAACGTCGAAGCGGGCGTCGCGCGACGGCCGCAATCGCCGTCCTTCAGCAAGAACCTGCCCGTGGCCGCGTCGGCGATCGCGGTGCAGACGGGCTTCGCGTGCGCCGAGGCGGCGACGCAGCCAAGCAGAACAAGTGCGCTCGACAGCGCATATCGGATTTTCATTGTTGATCTGGATGAGTTGGTGTGCATGTCATCGTTCGGCCCGAACGATCGAGTCGACGATTGTATAACCCGCCGTCACTCGTTCGCCCAGCGGATACGATTTGTTCGCGAGAATCACGACGCCGACCTTCTTCGACGGCACGAACGCGACATACGTCGAGAACCCGTTCGTCGATCCGGTCTTGTTGATCCACACGTCCTGCTTCGGCGGCAGCGGCGGATTGAACGGCTTCGCGACGACATCCTTGCCGATCAGATCGTTGCCCGCGAGCAGCTTGTCGAGACTCGCCGGATACGGGTATTGCTCCCAGATGAGGCTCTGGATCATGCCGTCCGCGTCGTAGTAGCCGACGTGCGTCGCTTTCATCGCGCGCCCCCATTTTTCGCTCAGCGGCACAAGCCCCATGTTCGCATCGACGAAGCGGATCAGATCCGTCGTGCACGATCTGACGCCGTACGCCTCGGACGCGAGCACGCCCGCCTTCAGCCGAATCGGCGCGTCCTGCTTCGTGTAGCCCTGCGCATAATCGCCTCGCTGCTCGGCGGGCACGTCGATGTAGCTGTGCGTCATGCGAAATTCGGGAAACAGGTTCTTCTCGATCAACGTCTCGAAGCGCTCGTTCATGCTCGCCGCCGCGATCATCCCGAGCGTGCCGATGCCGAGATTCGAATAGACGCGGTGCGTGCCCGGCGTATGTTCGGGCCGCCAGTTCTTCAGGTAGTCGAGCAGCTCGGCGGTATTCGTGATCGTGTCGGGCACGAACAACGGCAGGCCGGATGTCTGCGTGCCCATGTTCAGCAGGCTGATCCGATCGAAGCCGCTGCCTTGCAGCGACGGCAGGTAGCGGCTCACGCTGTCGGCAAACGACAGCTCGCCGCCTTCCTGCGCATACGCGGCGAGCGTCGCCGTGAACGTCTTGCCGAGTGAACCGATCTCGAACAACGTCCGGCCGGTAACGGGCCGCCGCGTCGCTTTCGACGCGACGCCATAGTTGTAGAAGTAATGTCGGCCGTCGATGCTCACCGCGATCGCGAGCCCCGGAATGCCGTACTTCTGTTGCAGCGGTTGCGCAACGGCGTCGACGATGCGTTCGACGTCCGCCGGCTCGATGCCGCGGGCGGCGTGCGCGGCGGTTGCGATGCAGCAGCTCAGCGCGAGCCACATCCTGATGACGAACTGCGTACTCATGCGCATGGCGAATCGGAAAATTCGGAGCGTTCGGGAGGTTCGAATCCGGACCGTCGGCGCTTTGCCGTCGACGGCGAGACGGCGCGTCACATACGGCGCGGCGCAGCGCGGCGTCCTTGCATCGATCGCATCGGTATGCCCGAAATGCCGATCGATCGTGAAAGACGGCGGCCGGACTTCGGCTTTCGGCGAGGAATTATTACAAACGTAAGGCGTCCGGACAAGCGACGATCGCACGCACGAGATCGCCGCCGTGCGGCGAACGATGCCCCAAAAAACCAAACGGACCGGCGCGAAGCCGATCCGTTTTTCCCTGCGCGCACCGCCGTCTCGCGCATTCCGACCGGGCGGCGCACCCGCGCATCGTCCGGCGGCGGGTGCATCATCCTCGCGCCGCGCTCCTCGCTTGCGACACCTTCACGTCGTCATCGTCGTCGCGGCGATGGGGCGTCACGCGTTCGCCGATGCGCGCCGGGTACGCCCGGCCGCTCATCAACCCCTTCCACAGCACCTTGTTGTATGCCACGGCATCGATCTTGTCCTCGACCGAGAAGTCCATGCCGCGCGTCGCGAGCGCCCAGTAGCGCATTCCGTGCGTCGGCTTCAGCGCGGCCGTCTTGATATCGCCGGCCGGAATCGGCAACTGCGTGTTCGCGAGCAGGCCCGACGCGACCGCCTTGAAGTTCCATTTCGACTGGTTCAGATCGAACACGTCGGTCATCGGGCCCTGCGTCGCATCGAAGAGCCCGAGGTGATCGAGGCCGAGCACTTCGGTGATCGTGCGGATCATGTTGACCGTCGTGTAGTGCGTACTGACGACCGCATTCTGCTTCACGTACGGCCCGATCACGAACGCCGTGCTGCGATGCGCGTCGACGTGATCCGGGCCGTCCTGCGCGTCGTCCTCGACGACGAAGATCAGCGTGTCGGCCGCATACGGGCTGTTCGCGACCGCCTGCGCGACGCGGCCGACCGCATAGTCGTTGTCGGCCATCTGTATCTCCGGCGTATTCACGCCGTCGAGCGCCGTCGCATAGGAGCCCGTATGATCGTGCGGCAGGCGCAGCAGCGTCAGCGACGGCATCTGGCCGTTCTCGACGAAGCCGTTGAACTCGCGCTCCCACTCGAGTTCGCGATAGAGATCCGGATACGCGTTGTCGTAGCCGCGAAAGTACGGATCGGTGCGATCGACGAGCGCCGGGCTCGTCGCATACGTCTGCACCGCGTGATCGACGAACGGCGTGCGGTCCGGCGGGATCGCGCTCGGGCCGCTGTAGCGCGCGAGATCCGCGAAGAAGCCGTAGTTGCGCACCGTGAGGCCCGCGCGCAGCGCGGCGTTCCAGATGTAGCCCTGCTGGAGCGCGTCGGACGGGCCATCGGGCGCCGACACGTCGGCATTGCCCGGCAGCAGATCCGGATCGGCCGGCAGCGACGGATTCGCGGCCGCGCGCTGCGCACCCGCCAGGCCGACGTTGACGTTGCGGTTCGCGCCCTCCCAATCGTACGAGCCGCCGCGCGCGCCCGAGCGCGCCGGGCTGTTCGCATAGTTGACGGGCAGCATCTTCGCGCCCGCGTCCGATTCGCGCGCACCGGTGCTCCACGGCCAGCCGTCGCCGCTCACGTCGCCCGAGTCGTAGAAGTTGTCGAGCGTGACGAACGTTCTCGCGAGCGCGTGCATGCTCGGCGTCGTCGCGTCGGGGAATTCCGCGAGCGACGGATCGCTGTTGCCGCGGCCGACGTCGCCGAGAATCTGGTCGTACGTGCGGTTCTCCTTCACGATGTAGATCACGTGCTTGATCTTCTTGCGCAGCGCGGTCATCGTCGCGATATCGTTCGCCGTGAGCGCAGCGTTGAAGCTGTTGTTGTTCGCGACCTGCGTCGTCAGTTGATCGAGCGTCTTGCTGCCCGGCGCCGGCATCCACATGAGGCCGCCCTTGCTCAGTTGTTCGATGTACTGATTCTCGACGAGCTTGACCGGCGTGTTCTTCACAGGGCACGGCACGGTGCGGCCGCTGTCCTTGCAGTTGCCCGGATTCGGACCGGGCATGTTCTTCGTGTAGACGACGTACAGCGCGTTCGCCGCGCCGAGCGCGACGTCGGACGGATACCAGCCGGTCGGAATCAAGCCCGTGACGACAGGCGACGAGCCCGCGAGCGAAATCACCGCGACGTCGTTCGTGCCGCGGTTCGTCACGTACAGCGTGCGCTCGTCGGCCGACAGCGCGAGTCCGTTCGGCGACGCGCCGCGATACTGCATCTCCGTGACGAGGCCGGCAGGCGCGACCGTCGACACCGTCGACACGACCTTGTTCGCGGCCGTGTCGATCACCGAAACGACGTCCGCGTTGTCCGACGCGACGTAGAGACGCGTCTGCGCGGCGTTCAGGATCATCTTGTTCGGATTGCCGTTCACCGGAATGCGCCCGACGACCTGCGGCGCGTTCGTCGAGATGTCGACGACGACGATCTCGCGATCGCGTTCGCTCGATACGTAGGCGGTCTTGTTGCCGACGACGCGCACCGCGTTCGGATATTCGCCGCCCGGCACGCCGGACGCGCCGCCGCTCTTGCCCGGCCGCAGATCGCGCTCGGCGAGCACCGCGCCCGCCGCGAGATCGACGAGCGTGACCGAATCGTTGTAGCGATTCGCGACGACCGCGCGCTTGCCGTCCGCCGTCACGTCGACGCCCGTCGCGAGCGGCGTGCTGCCGATTCCATTGCCCGTCTTGTGATTCAACGCGATCGGCGCGCCCGCCTCGCCCCAAGCGCCTTGCGAGAACGCGAAGCCGTGCAGATTGTCGTCGCCGCCGCCCGTCACGTAGAAATGCCGGCCGTCCTGCGCGAACGCGATGCCGACGTAGGTGTCGGGCACCTGCAGCACCTGCTTCTTGACCGGCGCGCCGCCGGCAACGTCGAACACGAACACATACTCGTTCGAGTCCGCCTTCACCATCTTGCCGTTCGCGTCCAGCACGTTGTTGTAGCCGCTCGTCAGCACGAGCAGCGTCTTGCGGTCGGGGCTGAGCGCCTCGGAAACGGGCTGGCCGGCAACGTAGTTCGGCAGATCCGCGAGCCCCGGATTCAGCGCGACGAACGCCGTGCCCGGCGCCGCCGCGGGTGAAATCAGTTGGCCCGTCGCGAGCAGCGCCGTGCTGGTGTCGCCGAGCGCGGGCGTGTCGACGGAATCGCTGTTGCACGCGGCAAGCGCGAGCGTCGTCATCCCAACGAGCAGGAAACGTCTATGCACGATCGAACCTCTTCGAGAAGGCGCGGCGCCATACCGCGGCAGCGGCAGCGTCGTAACGATTGGTAATGAAGAGGAAAACTAACGGTGCGCGGTGACCCGACGATGACAGCGCCGAAAACAGGCGATGCGCGAAGCGATGGAGAAATCGCGCCGGAGAAGACGCGGCGGCCGCGAGGCGGGGCCGGAGCGAGTCGAACGACATCGCGGCATGGGTTCGCAGACGGCCATGGCCGCGCGGCCATTGCGTCGCGCAAGCGCAGTCGCGCCGCCTTCATCGTTCGCGACGGCCGCCCATTTCAAAGCCGAACGTGACGATACGCAATCCGCATCATTCCGCGCGCATGACGCTTCACGCAGTTCGCATCGGAAACGACGGGAATCGACGCCGCGCTCATCGAGCTTCAGCCGTCGCATCATCGCGCTGGCCGCTGCGGGCAGGCGCGCCGGAATGCAACGCCGCCGCTCGCGCGCGTCGCGGACAGACGCCCCGTCAAGCCGCCTGCGTCGGCGACGCGGCCGTCGCCTGCGTGCGCGCCACTTTGCGGGCGAGCAGCACGATGACGAGCAGCGTGCCGACGTACGCGGCAATCTGAATGCCGGCCGGCCGCGCCGTATAGCCGACGAGCGTATGCAGCATCTTGCCGGCGACGCTCGATTCCTTCAGCAGCCACGACGTATCCCACACGGTGTCGCCCCACGACGGCAGCCACCCGGCCGACACGAGAAACCCGACACCCTGGCTCGCCATGCCCGCCGCGAGCAGGACGATCAGCGCATTGGTCACGGAAAAGAGGCGCTTCAGCGGAATTTGCAGCAGCCCGGCGTACATGCCTACGCCGAGCCCGACGCCGCCGAGCACGCCGAGCGCGCCGCCGGCGATCATCTGCGGCGTTTGTCCGGGATCGCTCGCCGCGATGCCGTACAGAAACAGTACGGCTTCCGAACCTTCACGCAGCACGGCGACGCCGACGACGACCGCGAGCCCCGTCAACGGCCGGCTGCCGGCGGCGACCGCCTTACCGATCGTCGACAACTGCTGCGCCATCTCGCGGCCATGCTTGCCCATCCAGATGCTGTGCCACGCGAGCATGATCGTCGCGACGAACATCACGCCCGCGTTGAACACCTCCTGCCCCATGCCCGACGCCCATGCCGAGATGACGTCGGCGAACGCCGCAATCAGCGCGGCGCCGATCACGCCGCCGAGCAGGCCGCCGCTCACCCACCATCCTCGCCCGGGCACGCCCTTGGTCGCCGCGAGGACGATGGACACGACGAGCGCTGCTTCGAGCACTTCGCGAAAGACGATGACGGCGGTGGAGAGCATGTTGCGCGGTGCTTACTTGACGGTCAGTTTGGTTTTCGATTCGGCTTCGTGGTACTCGTCGTGAAACTCGTACGTGCCGGCCTTGAGCGGCCCGATGAAGACGTCGACCTGCTTGCCCGCGGGAACCACCTTCTCCGCCTTGAAATCGTCGCTTTCGAATTCGGCGGGCGTCGTGTCGAGGTTCTTGACCGTCACCTTCACCTTCTTGCCCGCCGGAATCGTGAAATTCGCCGGCGAGAATTTGTGATCCTTGAGCGTGAGGACGTACGTGTCGTCGGCTGCGAATGCGTGCGTCGCCGAAGCCGCGAACGCGGCCAGCGCAAGCGCGGAAATCGTCTGAAGAGTGTTCATGGAAGCGAGCGGTTGTGAGATGCGGACGATAATAGGAGCGATTCTCGTTCAGACAATTCGATATCCTTATTCTTGTTGTGGTCATCTCGTGCGGCGCGGTTTGCGAATGCATCGCGGGATGACGATGCGCCGGGCTTTCGAAGCCCCATGCGGTGCCGTCAATTAGGCAAAGCACCTGTCGTTTTCCGCATCGTCTGAAGAAAGTTTTCGGCGGCGGTCGGCCACGGTCGCGTGCATGCCGATCGCACCCGGTCGCTCCGCATTGAAATTGAAAGGCATCCGTAGGATTGATCGTCGACGTTCGGTCCCGGCGCACGTCGACGACCATTTGCTCGCGCCGTCGCTTCGCAAACGGAACGATTCACCGCTTTGCTTCGTCCGGATGAAATCGAATTGCCGCGGGCTGCGCCGCGGCCTGCCTCCATTCCACCGGACGTCATGCCGGCTACCTCATGCTCGATGCCAGCCGCGAACGGCAACGCCGCCCGAATGCCTCCGCCTTCATCAAAACCCGCGCGCTATTCGGCGCGCGGCTCATAGATGACGACGGGGCATTGCATGCAGGCGGCGCTCGCGTGCTGCGCATACCACCTGCACGTGCTTCGGATGCCGCACTTCGGCAGCCCTTCTACCGGCGTCGACAGCACGGCCGGTTCCTTCACGATCGCATCGACGAGCCCGCAACGGTGTTCGGCCCACTGCGCACACTTTCCGCCCAGACACGGGCCGAGAAAGCGAACGCGGTTCTCGACCGGAACGCCGTTCGCGCGGAGGCCGTCGAGCAATTCGCTGCTGATCGGAATCTTCGGGCTGATGTAGGCGACGGTACCGCCCTCCATCACCGCGCCCAGCACCGCTGAAGCCGACTCGGCCGGCGCGCTCGGGCAGGTGCCGAGCGACGTCTCGCCCGCCTCCGTCCGAACCGCGCCGGCGGAGATTCCCCCGGCCGGCGTCATGTCACTCTCCGCTTTCTTGTTCCGAGACTCTCAGCAAGCGCTCCGCCGCTTCGGCCACGATGACCTTTCCGCCGTTCGGCAATATGACATTCCACGCAGGCCCCCTGATCTGCGTGGAATTCTCGCCGACGAGCGCGGTGAGCAGCGCGATGTTCATATGCGCGGACGCATGCGCGATTTGTTTCTCGTCCAAAGCCGCGCCGGAAACCGTGATTTTGAATTCGGTTGGTTTCATGCTTGTCTCCACAGGCTATTTCAGTTGTTGATGACCTGCACCGGGACTCTTGTTTTTTGCGCCGCGTAACGGATTAAAGCTAGTTCATCGAAACTTCCAAGTCAAAATTTTGTCCTTTACATGATAATTAGATAATCGAATTAAGTGATTGGATAATGCATCGCCCAATGCGGCGATGCGGTTCGATAAAAACTTCATGCTTGATTTCGCGTTTCGGCCGAACCGGAGAATTCGATTCGATCACGAGAGACGCGAATCGGAACCCGTTCGATGCATGCCAGGCCATCCGACGGATAAAGGCCCGGCCGGACGCAAAAGCACGCCGCAGTGCGACGCGATGTCGCGGCATCAGCGAACTGCCGCGACGCCGGGAAAACCGATAGCTGTGCGATGGCCCGTTACAATGGCCGGGAATCGCGATCGACCATTTGTATCGGTTCGATCGCAGCCGCAAGCAAGGACCGCGGCTAAAAGCGGAACATCGCCGATATCCCCTCCACTCCGACGGAAAGCCCCATGACCCGACCTTTCGAAAACAAGCCGATTTCTCACGCAAGACGCGCCTTCGCCACCGGATTGGCGCTGCTGCCCGTCATCGCGTTTTCGCAAAAAGCGGCCGCGAAGCCCGTCGTGCAGGTGTGGAAGACGCCCACGTGCGGATGCTGCGAAGACTGGCTGTCGCATCTGAAGAACAACGGCTTCGACGTGGCGGTGCACAATGTCGAGGACACGGCCGACGCGCGGCAAAAAGCCGGCATGCCCGAGCGCTTCGCGTCGTGCCATACGGGCGTCATTCAGGGATATGCGCTCGAGGGGCATGTTCCCGCACGCGAGATCAAGCGTCTTCTGCGGGAACGGCCGAACGCGATCGGGCTCGCCGTGCCGGCGATGCCGATCGGCTCGCCCGGCATGGACGGACCGGCGTACAACGGCCGTCACATGCCGTACGACGTGCTTATCATCAAGCGCGGCGGCCAGTCGAGCGTGTATCAGTCGTATAGCTGACGCGCCAGCCTTCCTGTAGGGGGCCGCGATTGCGGCGTGCATCCGGCGAGATCGCGTGCGCTCGAGGATGCGCACCGCACCGCCCCTCCCTACTCGACCGTCACCGATTTCGCCAGGTTCCTCGGCTTGTCGATATCCGCCCCCCTGATGCAAGCCGCGTGATACGCGAGCAGTTGCAACGGCACGACGTGCAGGATCGGCGACAACAGCCCGTAATAGTCCGGCATCCTCATCACCGAAATTCCGTCGCGGTTGTCGATCCGCGTGTCCGCGTCGGCGAAGACGTAGAGCTGCCCGCCGCGCGCGCGCACCTCCTGCATGTTCGACTTGAGCTTCTCGAGCAGCGCGTCGTTCGGCGCGATCGTCGCGACCGGCATCGTGTTCGTCACGAGCGCGAGCGGCCCATGCTTGAGCTCGCCCGCCGGATACGCTTCCGCGTGAATGTACGAAATCTCCTTCAGCTTCAGCGCGCCTTCAAGCGCGATCGGATAGTGCAGCCCGCGCCCGAGAAAAAGCGCGTTCTCGTGCCGGGCGAACTCGTCCGCCCAGCGCGCCACCTCCAACTCGAGCGCGAGCACGTCCTCCAGCGCGCCGGGCAGGCGGCGCAGTTGCTGCGTGTAGCGCGCGAGCTGCGCGTCGTCGACGCGGCCGCGCATTCGCCCGAGCGTGACCGCCAGGATGAAGAGCGCGACGAGCTGCGTCGTGAACGCCTTCGTCGACGCGACGCCGATCTCCGGGCCCGCCCGCGTCAGGAAGCGCAGCCCGGTCTGCCGCATCATCGCGCTCGTCGGGACGTTGCAGATCGCGAGCGTGTCGATGTGGCCGAGCGCCTGCGCGTACTTCAGCGCGGCGAGCGTGTCGGCCGTCTCGCCCGACTGCGACACGACGACGATCAGCGTATTCGGCATCGCGACCGCGTCGCTGTACCGGTACTCGCTCGCGATCTCGACCTGCGCGGGTAGCCGCGCGATCGTCTCGAGCCAGCGGCGCGCGGTCAGTCCCGCGTAGTGGCTCGTGCCGCACGCGAGAATCAGCACGTTGTCGATCTGCTCGAACGCGCGCCGCGCGTCATGGCCGAACACCGCCGGATCGAAGAGCCCCGCGTCGGGAATCGTCGCGGCCACCGCGTGCGGCTGCTCGAAAATCTCCTTCTGCATGAAGTGCCGATAATCGCCGAGCTCGACCGCGCCCTGCGTCGACGGCACGGTCTGCACCGTGCGCTCGACCGGCGCGCCGCTGCGATCGACGATCCGCACGCCGCCCGGCGTCAGCTCGACGATGTCGCCTTCGTCGAGAAAGATGAACTGATCGGTGATGCCGGCGAGCGCGAGCGCGTCCGACGCGAGAAAGCACTCGCCGTCCTTCAATCCGACGACGAGCGGCGAGCCCACGCGCGCGCCGATCAGCCGGTTCGGCTCGGTCTTGCTGAACACGGCGATCGCGTACGCGCCACGCAATTGCGACGTCGCGTCGCGAACCGCGGACAGCAGGTCGCCGCGATACTTGCTGTGGATCAGATGCGCGACGACTTCGGTATCGGTCTGTCCGTCGAACTCGTAAAGCTGTTCGGACAGCTGCGTGCGCAGCGCTTCGTGATTCTCGATGATGCCGTTGTGCACGAGCGCGATGTGATCGCGCGAGAAGATCGGATGCGCGTTGCAGGTCGCGGGCGCACCGTGCGTCGCCCAGCGCGTGTGCGCGATGCCCGTGCTGCCGGTGAGGCCGGCCGTGCGCACGTGCGCTTCGAGATCGGCGACGCGCGACACGCTGCGTTCGCGTCGCGCCTCGCCGTCGACCAGGGTCGCGACGCCGCACGAGTCGTAGCCGCGATATTCGAGACGCCGTAAGCCTTCGATCAGAATCGGAACGATGTTCCGTTGCGCAACCGCGCCGACGATGCCACACATGACTCGTTACCTCGAGTGACTAGCGATGCCCGCGCGTCTTCTTCAACGCAGCACGGCGGCGGCCGACGCCGTCGTGAACCCGCAGCGCGCGGGCGCGACCGGATCGGCCATCTTGCTTTCGAATGCGAGATAGAGCGTCTCCTCGAGCACGTTCCAGTGCGGGCCGTGCCGGTAAGGACCGGAGCGCGCGTGCCAGCACGCGACGGTGTTCCAGTCGTTCATCTTGTACGCGACGAGCGCGATCAAGCCCCACGGAAAATCGGTGCCGGCGAGTTGCAGCCACGTCTTGCCGTAGCGGCGCATCCATTGCGCGTAGATCGTCGCGTTCGATTGATCGGGCACGCGGATGCCCGACAGGATCGGGAACACCTGCGCGACCTTCTCCGGGTAGAAGCTCGTGTCGCCGATTTGCTGCGTGCTCGCCCGGAAGCCCGACTGCGTGCCGCGCCAGAACACCTGCAGGATCGCCGCCGACAGCCGGTCGGCGCGCTGGCTCCACGGGCCCGCGTGCGTGTAGTCGGAGCGGCGGATGTAATACGCGGCGAGCGCCTGCAGCGCGCTGTGCACCTCGACGTTGTCCATCAGCAGCGCGACGTGCAGCGTCGGCGAAATCTGGTAGACGCCCGTGCGTTTGTCGAGCAACGTATCGAGATGCGCGCTCGCCCGCGCGAGGCTGCGCTCCCAGTTCGCCGGCATCCCGTTCTGCGGCGCGAAGCGCGCGAGCAGTTCCATCCACGTCGCCATCATCGAATCGTCCGCATCCGCATCCGCGCATGCGGTGTATTGGCCGTCCTTCACGCAGAAGCGGTCGAAGCCGCCGTCCGCGCGTTGGCGCGGCAGCAGCCATGCAATCCATGCGCGCGCGGCCCGGTGCGCGTCGAGCTGCGCGTCGGCGGCGGCGAGAAGCGCCTTCGCCGCGAAGTACGGATCGATGCCGGCCCCGTTCAGGCGCACGGTGATCGCGCCGTCGGGCCGCTGGTAATAGCCGCTCAGTTGCAGCTCGGCGGCGTGCGCGCACAACGCGACGCCGCACATGGCAAGCAGTACGACGCGCGATGCGCGGCGTAGCAGAAGGCGAGCCGCCCCGCATGCGCGAGCGGCCGCGACGAGCGCGGGCCGGTTCATGATGTCGTGCGCTTGCGCGCGGTTGGGCTTCGAGGTCGCCGCCGCCGTGCGCGGCCGAAGCCGCGCGCGGCGACGCGTTTGCCGCGTCACTACATCTTCGCGCTCGTGAACGTGAGGCTCGTGCCGGCGCCGGCAATCACGAGCCAGTTCGTCGGATCGGAATAATCGACGCTCGCCGAGCCCTGCGTCACGACGGGCATCCCGTACTTCGCCTTCGGCAACAGCCACGTCATGTTCGCGAGGCTCGTCGGGTGGCTCGCGTGGAATGCCCAGCTCGCCCCCATGTCCGTCGCCGACCACGCCACGTTCAGCCTAGAGCGGTCGAAGTTCGTGATGTCGCTCATCGTGTACCACCTGAACTGGCCGAGCAGCTTCAACGCGTTCGCCTGCGTGAAGATCGACGTCAGCACGGTCGGGTAGAACGACGCGCCGTACGGGTGCGCATAGATCAGACGGCTCGTGCGGTTCGCGACCACGAAGTTGATGAGGTTCGTGTACCAGTTCGTGATGTCGGTCGTCGACACGCCGTACTGCTGGAATTCCTCGAACGTCGCGTACTTGCCGAACGGCATCACCGGGTACGCCCACAGCCCCGGGTTCAACAATGCACCGTTGCGATACGCGCGGGTCGGCTCGGAACCGGTGTGGCCCGTGAAGTAATAGCCGTTGAAGCCGTTCGCTTCGAGCCAGTTCACGGACCAGGTCGGCGTGTTGCCTTCAGGCGCCGCGTATTCGACATCGGGCATCCCCGTCGCGGTCATCACGGCCTGATGGTTCATCACCAGATACTGCTGGAACGTGCTCTGGTCCGTCTCGCTCGCATACGCGCCCCAGTAGTCGTGAATCCAGCCGCCGTGGCTGCCCACGTGATGTCCTCTCGACAGGAAGTACCTGACGAGATTCAGCGCGGTCGAATTGTAGTCGAGGTTGATGCCGTCGCCGTCACCGAACGTCGCTTCGTCGGGGCCGGCTGTGAACACGATCGAGAACGGGCCGTTCGTCCACACGCCGAGGTTCTTCAGAGTCTGCGCCGGCTGAATCTGGTCTTCCGCGCAGAAGTGCCAGTTGAACACGAGCCCGGCCCGCGCCCTCGGCAGATTCGACAGCGACGGCAGGCTCAACAGGCCCGTGCCGAAGTAATGCAGGAAGCCGTGGATCAGCATCCCGTCCGTCTGGCCGTCGAGGTACGCGAGCGGCAGGTTCACGAACAGCACGCCGCCGTTGCCGTACGTGTTGTAGCCCGATACGAGGCCGAAGCTCGGCGAGGTCAGGATCGTCGTGCCGGTGTACGTGCCTTGCGTGACGAAGCTCGGATACGTGAGGAAGCCGTACACGTAGCCCGAGATGCCTTCGAGCGTGTCGGTCAGCGTCCCCGCCGTCGTGAGCAGCGTGCTCGCGGTTCCGGTCAGCGTCGTGGACGTGCTCGTCGTCAGAGAGCTCGCGCTGTACGTGCCCGACTTCACCGGCTTGCCGGTGACGAACCCCGTCAGCTTCGGCGCGGTCGACGTGAACGTGCCCTTGCCGTCCTTCGGCAGCGTATAGCCGAACCATGCGCTGTGGTTGTAGCCCTGCAGACCGCCCGGGTTCGACGGGCTCGCGCTCAGGTACATCAGCGTGCCCGACGTGGCCGTGCCGGTCGTGGCCGCGCTTGTCGTGCCGGTGGCGGCCGACAGCAGCGCGCTCGTCGTCGTGGACGACGACGTCGTCGTCCACGCCATCGACTTGCCGGGCGGCACCTGAATCGTGCGCAGCCAGCTGCTCATGCCGGTCACGTTGCCGAGGCCGATCGTGTTGCCGAGCAGTTGGCTGTAGAGCACGTAATCGACGCCCACCATCGAGCTGAAGCGCGACTTCGGAACCGGATAGAAGCCCGCAGAATTCAGCACGCCGAAATCATAGACGAGCATCACCTTGCCGCCGTTCAGCGCATAGTTCTGGATTGCGGTGACGAGCGTGTCGTCGGCAACCGTATGCACCTGGTCGGGTAGGATGAGCCCCGGATATTGCGACAGCGTCGCGCCCGCCTGCATGAACTGACTATCCGTGATCAGCTTGATCTGAAGCCCTTCTTCTTGCGCGCTGTCGAGCCACGCGGACACTCTCGGATCGGGCAGCGTGAGCGTGTCCGGAACCAGCAGCAGCAATTGATTGGTGACCGCGCGCGCAACGCCCGGCCCGAACGCAAGCGCGAGCGCGAACAACGCGAACACGACCCGCAGGAATTTGCCTGACTTCGCCAACATGGTTCGCTCCTCTCTTCAGGGAAGGGCGGCTCGCGACCGGCTGCGGCGCGTCAGACGCGCCGCCCGGCACACCGGCCCCGGCCTCGTGGATGTGATGGCCGTTTGTCACGCCGGCGCATTGCCCGGCGTCTTCCGACGACTGCGCCGCGCCCATTCGGCGCGGCACGGCAATCGGACCTACCCCCCGGTGAAAGCGAGCTCCGTGCCATTTGCTTCGGATGCCCGATCGATCAGGCTCTGCGGCCGATCGTGCGGCGCCCTCCCGACGAAATCTCGCGAAATCGTCTCAGCGCTGATACGGAAGCGGTTTCTCTCGTCGGCCGCTCACGGCGGCTCTCGCGTCAACGCGCCGTGCCAGCTCGCGCAATAGCTGTAGAGCGTGATGAGCAATCCGATCAGCAACGGCGCGCCGAGCACGAAATAGCAGAACGGCACGAACAGCAGCGAGCCGCGATAGATGACGACCGCGTGCAGCAGCAGCACGAACGGCAGCGCCGCCATGAAATAACCGAGTACGAGGAGCGACGCGAACGCCTTCTGCGCGAGGGAGAAATCGAGCGGGTAGTAGAGCGCCGCCATCACGAGCGGAATCAGCGCGATCGCCGCGACGTTCATCACGAACACGTCTCGCAGATGAAGCGATGCGTCGTACGGGAACGTATCCGCCACCGCGCCTGCGGGCGAGGCGGCGGCAGCGGGCGGCCCGTACATCGTCCAGAAATACAGGCAGATCATCAGCTGCGCGAACGTCGCGATCCTCAGCAGGTACGCAACCGGCAGCCATCTCGCCCGACGAACGAACGTGGCCGCGAATCCCGCCGCGCAGGCCGCCGCGGTCGCGAACAGCAGCGCGCCGCTCGGCATCCGAGCGGCGAGATTGATCGACAGCAGCGGCACGCGCAGCGCGTGCGCCGGATAGCCGAGCACGACCGCGTCCAGCGACGGATCGATCTGTCGCGCACCCCAGCCGACCACCGCGCACCAGTACCGCCACGCGTACGGCAGCGCGAACCATAGCAGCGCGTACAGCGCGGGCGTGAGTAGCGCGGCCGATGCGAGCCAGCGCCGCGGATGCGCGTGCGTGCGCAGCGAACGATCATCGGGCGACGGGATGGGATCGGTATCCATGCGCCCGCCCGTCACCACCGATAGAACATCCCGACCTCCCCGCCGATCCGCGAGTAGTACGGGTTGTGGTAGTAGTCGAACTCGACTTGCGTGCCCCACTTGCGCGTGAACCAGTAGCGCCACTTCAGCGACACCTCGTGGCTGCGGAAATCGGTGATCTGCGCGTTGTTGCTGATCGCCTGATACGCCTCGCGGCCGAAGCTGCCGCGCAGCACGATCACGCTCTTGCCGACCTCGCCGTACGTGACCGCGCCGTAATACGCAGGCGCCTTCACGGAACCCGGGGAGTCGACCGTGTAGTTCCAGCCCGCCTCGAAGATCCACTTCGGCACCGCATACCAGATCGCGCCGAGGTGATAAAGCTGATCGCGGTGACCGTTGCGGTTCCACGCGTAGCCCGCGCCCGCCGACAACACGAGTGACCGGTTCGACAGCAGCTTGCGGTTGAGCGACAGGTCGACGCGCGCGCTCGGCAGAATCGTGCCGGACGTCGTGCCGGACAATCCGACGGCGCCGAACCAGTCCGGCCCCATGTCCTGTACGTACGTGATCGCGCCGAGCTGCGTGCCCTCGTGGAAGCGGTGCAGTTGCGCGAGCTCGCCGATGAACGTGCGGCCGCCCGCCTGATAGAGACCGCGCAGATGCACGCCGTACCAGTCGCCATAGCCGTTCGTCACGTGCGCCATCGAATACGCGAGCGACAGCTCCGTGTGCCGCTCCGCCGGCGCCTGGACGTGCGTGACGATCGCTTCCGGCAATGTCGGTTGGTTCTCCTGATCGGGCGTGACCTCGGCGAGCGGATAGCCGTCGGGCATGCCTTCCGAATCGACCTTCACGAGCGCCATGTCGTCGAACTCTCGCGGCACGATGACGAGCGGCGCAGCCGGCGGCGCCGAAAGGGGGGCGGACGCGGACGTCGCCGTGGACGCAGATGCAGATGCGGACGCGGACGCCGATGCGATCGCGTTCGGCGCGGACGACAAGCGCGACGCGGACGGCTCGGGCGACGCCGCGGTCGGCACGGCAACGGCAACGGCAACAGCAGCGGCAGCCGGCACGGCGACAGGCGCGGACGACGCGACGGAAACCGCAATAGGCGCGTCGGCGGCGGCCGCGACCGACACGTCGCCGGAAGCCGGCGCCGCATGTGCGTTCGGCGCGCCGAGCGCGCACGCACACGCAAGCGCGAGGGCGGCGAGAGGAACGGGCGGGTCGCGCCGGCAACGAAGCGCATGCATGTCGATCTCCTTGTTACGACGCGTGATACCAGCCGCTGCGCCACGCGACGAGATCGCCGTGTACGCACGCATGGCCGACCACCGACACGTCGCGCGCGCACGCGCTGACCGGATGATCGGCCGCGCCGATGCGTGCGCCCGTCAGCCGCAACAGGCCGCCCGCGGACACGACGCCGTCGATGCAGCTCGCGTCGTCGAGCAGCACGTCGTCGCGAGCGAACACCGCGCCGTTCAACAGCGCATCGCATTCGAGCACGACGCTGTGCGCCTTCACGCTGCCGATCAGCACGCAGCCCTCGCCGAGCGTCAGCCGGCCCTCGACGATCAGCGTGCCGTGCAGGATCGTGTGCGACGGCATGCGCACGTCGCGATGCACCAGATAGCGGCCGTCCAGCACGCGGTGCGGAACGCCGGCCAGGCGGTTCGCGAGCGACAGCGCGCGATGCGGCGCCAGCGTGCCGTCGCGGCCGAGCGCGCGCGCGACGCGGCCGAACACGATCGGCGTGCCGTGCAGATTCGCGAAGCCGCCGCAGCCGTGCATGCGCACCGTCTGCCCGATCACCGCGCCGTGTACGAGCGTGTTGTCGATGTCGACGTTCGGCGCGTACGCGAACCCGCCGAGCGTCGCGCCCGCGCGCATCTCGATGCGCTCCTCGGCGAACGCGTATGCCGCGTGCGCGCCCGCGCCGAGCGAGATCATCCGGTCCGCATACAGCACGCCGTCGCGCCGGTCGCCGCGCGCGAGGCAGAGCGCGTCGACGTGCTCGACGCGCAGGCCGAGCGCCTGCCACGGTGCCGCGTCGCCCTGCGCGAGCGGCTCGCCGCGCGCGTTCGCGCGCAACGCGTCGAGCCACTGCTCGGCGCGACGCGGATAGTCGACGAACGGGCCGTCGCCGATCGGCAGCGCACTGACGTCGCTGCGCCTCACCAGCTCGTTCAAAAGCGGCAGAAACGGCAGGCTGAGCATTCCGGCCACCGGCATGATCACGTTGAAGGTCGTCATCGCTCATCGTCCCGATTTCAGCGGCCGGCGAAAGCGCTCGGTCTTGTCCCAACGCAGCTCGCGACGCAGCAGCACGTCGAGCGCGAGCCCCCATAGCGCGGCGATGACGGCCGCGATCGTCACGCAGAATCCGACGACGTTCACCGGCACGAGCCGCAGCCGCGTCGCGCGGCCGTCGAGGCGCGCGGCGACGACGATCTCGAAGAACACGCCGAAGTTGCCGAACGTGCCGAACGCGAACAGCGCGAACACCGAAACGAGCAGGCCGAGCGCGAGCGAATCGATGCCGTTCGTCAGATAGAGCGCGAGCGCGATGCCCCACGCGAGCGCGAGGAGCGCGGGCATCGTGAACACGCCGAGCAGCAGCGCGCCGTCGAGGCGGCAACGCCGCGACGTCACCGGGCTGCGCAGCAGCGGAATCAGGTAGCGGAACAGCGTCTGGTTGTGCCCCTTCGCCCAGCGGGTGAGCTGGCGCGCCCGCACGGGCCACCGCTCCGGCACTTCCTCGTAGCACTCCGCATGGTTCAGATAGACGGTGCGCCAGTCGCTCAGCAGCAGCCGGTACGTCATGTCGGTGTCTTCGGCGAGCGTGTCGTCGCGCCAGCCGCCGACCGCGTCGAGCGCGCTCTTGCGGATGCCGCCTACCGTGCCGCCGTATTGCGGCACGAGGCCGAGATTGTTGCGCGCCTGCTGGTTCACCTGATAGCCGCCCGCGCGCTCGAGATCGAGCAGCCGCGCGAGCAGGTTGCGATCCGCGTTCTGCGGCACGACGCGGCCCATCACCGCGCCCACTTCCGGATCGAAGAACGGCGCGACCAGTTCGCCGAGCAAGCCCGGGCGCGGCAGATAGTCGGCATCGAACACGACCATGATGTCGCCGCGGATCTCGCGCAGCGCGTCCTTCAGGGCCGCCGCCTTGCCGGGCTTGCCGCTCTCGCGGTGAAACGGCTTGATGAGATCGGGCGCGAGCGCCTGCACTTCGTCGATCAGCGCGCGCGTGTTGTCGGTCGAGCGGTCGTTGACGGGCACGATCGTCAGCCGGTCGCGCGGATAGGTCGTCGCGAGGAGCGCCATCAGGCAATCGACGACCACCGCTTCCTCGTTGTGCGCGGCCACGAACACCGTGATCTCCGGCCAGTCCGCACGCGTGATCGCGCGATACGGCGCGCTTTGCGGCTTGAACAGGCGATCGAGGCTGAATACGTAGTGGCGCGTCGCGTAGACGAAAGTCAGCAGCGCGAACGACCACAGATACGCCGCGCACAGGCCGATGACGATTCCCTTGCCGGAAGCGGCCAGCACACGGGCGACGGTCGTGCGGACGGCCGCGAAAAGCGGCGGCGCATCGAGCGGCGCGGATTCCGCGAGCGGGAATGCGATCGCTTCGGCGTGCGGCCGGCTCGGCTCGGCGAGCGCGCCGACCTGCTCGGCCACCTGCGTCGCGCGCACGAGCGGGATCGACGGGAGCAAAGCGGATGCCGGGCGCGACGCGGTGTCGCGCACGGCCAGCGAACATGCGAACACGATCAGCAGCAGCACGCATTCCACGCACAACGACATCGCCCGCCTGTTCTTCATGCTCATGTCCCCGTGCCCGTGTCGGCAGCGGCTTGCGCTCGCCCCCGCACGGACGTGCAAAAGGAAACCGGCGCTGCGCGCCGCGCGCGCGTCGCATGCGGCATGTCGCATGTCGCGCGTCGACGCCGCGCGGAACACGCGCCGCGCCGCCGGTTTCCGGCTTCGTCACATCGGCCGTTCCTTTGGTGTGTTGTCGTCGAATCGCGTCGGAACGGATCTGCGCTGGTTCAAAGCAAAGGGCGAGCCATCGCCCGGAAAAGTCCGCGCGACAAGGGTTTCGAGGCGAAGCGCGGGTTCGCGCGACGACGCGCGCGACGCGTTTTGATTCATCGGCGAATCAACGCCGGGGCCGCCGTCGCTCGCAAGACGGCGTGCGTCGCGCAACGCGCGATCGCATGCGCGCATACGCCGAGCGGCCGCGCCGCGCCCGCGCGCCATCGCAACGGGAACGCGCACGCAGTTCCGTCGTCGCGGCGCGCGCGGCATGCGAGCCCGCCGCAAACGATTGACTCCGGCGCGCGTACGCGGCATGTCTTCCGCGTCCGCGAAACCTGCGAAGCGGCCGCGTTTCAGAATCGAAACGTTTCGCGAAGGCGGCGCCGGCAGCCCGCCTTCGGCCGAGCGCGGCCGGGAAATCCCTGACGAACTCCGCCGCGCGGCATTCGTCGCGCGGTGTGCCCGAAAGCCGCGCGCGAGCGCGGAACCCAAGCGCCCAAAGGTTTTCGGCGAACGTCGTCATGGATGCGCGGCCGGCGTTGCGCGGCCGCATCCATGTGCCGCCGAGACGCCGCAAGCGGCCCCTGCATGCCGCGCCGGGCAAAGCGGTAATGCGCCGTAACAGCCGCGAGACGTTCCCGCGCGCCGGGCCCGCGGCCGGCGCCGTCCGCCTTGGCGGCGACGATGCTGGTTTAAATATTGCTCAAAGGACGAAACGGTGTGCCACATGCGGCGCACGCGGTCGTGCACCGCGACGCGGCGCCAATCCCGAGACCACGAGGAGCGATACATGACGTGACCGCCCAATCGCCACGGCCGAGCCAGCCGGTCGCGATGCGATTCGCACGACGAATCGTCGCGGACACGCTGCGCACGGACGTCGAAATACCGTCGCGCGACGCGCGGCGGACCGCGTCGCGCGTCCGATCGCGCGACGCCGTTCGCGCGCGCCGTTCGCTCGCACGTCGAGCTTCACGGCACGCGGCCGCCGCGCCGCGTGCCCGATCGACCGGAACAACCGTGAATCGGGGATGAAGATGAAGAAAATCCTGCTTGCGTTCGGCACTCGTCCCGAGGCCATCAAGATGGCGCCGCTCGTGCGTGCGCTGCAGGCGCGAGCCGACGTCGACGCACGCGTGTGCGTGACCGCGCAACATCGCCAGATGCTCGACCAGGTGCTCTCGCTGTTCGACATCGCGCCCGCGTACGATCTGAACGTGATGCGCCAAAGCCAGACGCTGACCGACGTGACGACAGGAATCCTTCAGACGATCGGCGCCGTGTTCGACGATTTCGATCCGGACGTCGTGCTCGTGCACGGCGACACGACGACGACGCTCGCGGTGAGCCTCGCCGCGTTCTACCGCTACTTGCCGATCGGCCACGTCGAAGCGGGGCTGCGCAGCGGCGACATCTGGTCGCCGTGGCCCGAGGAGCTGAACCGCCGCGTGACTGACGCGGTGTCGTCGTGGCACTTCGCGCCGACCGAGCGCGCGCAGCACAATCTGTTCAGCGAAGGCGTGCCGACGCAGGGCGTCGTGCTGACCGGCAACACGGTGATCGACGCATTGCAGGACGTGAAGCGCATGCTCGACGCCGACGCACCGCTTTCCCGCGAAATCGCCGCGCAGTTTCCGTTCCTCGGCCGAGACGAGCGCGTCGTGCTGATCACCGGCCATCGGCGCGAGAGCTTCGGCGAGCCGTTCGCGCATTTCTGCGACGCGCTGCGCACGCTCGCGCTGCATTATCCGCACGTGCGCTTCATCTATCCGCTGCATCTGAATCCGAACGTGCAGAAGCCGGCGCACTCGCTGCTCGACGGGCTGCCGAACATCCATCTGATCGCGCCGCAGGAATATCTGTCGTTCGTATTCCTGATGTCGCGCGCGCATTTCATCATCACCGATTCGGGCGGCATCCAGGAAGAAGGGCCCGCGCTCGGCAAGCCGGTGCTCGTCACGCGCGACACGACCGAACGGCCGGAGGCGATCCAGGCGGGCACCGCGCGGCTCGTCGGCACGAACACCGAGCGGATCGTGGGCGAGGCGTCGCGGCTACTCGACGACGACGATGCGTACGACGAAATGTCGCGCGCGTCGAATCCGTACGGCGACGGCCACGCGAGCGAGCGGATCGTCCATGCGCTGCTGAACATGCCGTACGCGACCGACACGGCGCACTTCCCGCTCGCCGCGATCGAAGCGCCATGCAACGCGCTCGCGCTCGGCTTGCGCGCGCTGAGGTCGGCGTGAACGTGATCGTCTGGCGGCACGCGGGCCGCGACGTCTGCGCGAGCGCCCGGGCGGGCAACGTGTGCGCGTGCGCGCGCGGCTGCCATCCGGTGATCGGGCGGCGGCGCGTCACGTCGCTGCCGGCGCGGATCGGCGGAGGCTGCATCGGGTGCGGCGCGTGCGGCTGCGAACACGGGCCGCGCGCGACGCAGTGTCCGACGGGGCGGCGCTGTCGCCAGCGGTGACGCTGCGCGTGTGACGTGTGACGCGCGGTGCGTGACGCGCGGTGCGTGGTGCGTGGTGCGTGGTGCGCCAATAGCGTACCGCGTGCGAGGCACGCGCGCGGCATGACGCGCGATGCTCCGCAGGCAATGCACGATGTGATGCGATTCACGCGCCGTTCGATGCAACCCGCCCATCCGCCGAACGCACGCCACTCCGCGATTCCGATGCTCGGAGCACGGCGTGACATCAACGCACGTACGCGATCGCACATGCCTATGCGATGTGCGATCACCCACCGCGCCGCGCGTCGAACGTCATGCTGAAAATTGAAGAATGCGAGAAACCGCGCGGACCGCCCCGTCGATGCGAAGGACGAGCGCCGAGCGCTGCATGAAGAAGAACGCGGATGAAAGCGCTCGCCCAAGAGGGCTTTGCTGCGCTGTTCATCCGCGTCCGATGTGCGTTGGTAGGCTCGATTGGATTCGAACCAACGACCCCCACCATGTCAAGGTGGTGCTCTAACCAACTGAGCTACGAGCCTGTGTGAGGCGCGAATTATAGAGAGCCTCGCACGCGCGCACAAGCCCTTTTTGGAAAATTCTCGGATCGACTGCGTCGATGGGCCGCCCGTCCGAGCCGATCGGTGCCGGATGCAACGGCGGAAGCGGCGGCGGCGACGGGCGCGATGAAGTGCAAGCTGCCGCCGCCCCGCGTGCGCCGCATCGCCGGACTTCCGCAGGGGTGAACGCTTGACGACCCGTGCAAATGCGGCGCGTTGGGCGACATATCCGAACGCGCCGATGTCTCGGCGATGAGCTTCGTCGCAGGCAATGGACGGATTCGCAGCGCCCGCCATTGCAGGCGGAAACGCAATCGCAAGCAAAGGATCGGCAAGCGCGGCGGTCGAAGAAAGAGGCCGCACGTTCACGATCGACAGCAAGCGGGACGTATTGCACGAATGCACACGAAGGCTTCGCAAGCCAATGCGTCTCAGCCAACCGAGGGCGACGGTCGGCGAAAGCCGGCGTCCCGTTCGCCGTTCGCCTTCCGCGTCGGCCAGGACGCGCCGCGGAACAAGACGCGACGACATCGAACGGCAACTTCTCAACCAGGCTGCAACAACGGTCGCCCGAGCGCGCATCGTCGCCGATGCACGCGGTTCGCGTCGGCCGGGCGAGGCCGGTCGAGGCCGGCGAGCGCGGCAACAGCAAGCACGGCGAGCACGGCGCTCGGGACACTCGCGAACGACCGCGACGTGCGCGTCGGCACACGGCCGGCCGCGCACGATCATGCGGCTCACCCTCGCGCCGCCGCGGCCAGCACCTGCGCGACGAGCGGATGATGCTGCCCGCGTTGCGAGCGGATCGCGTAGATCTCCTCGGTCACGCCGTCAGCGCGCCCGAGCCGCCTCAACCCGCGCAGCAGCGCGACGTCGCCCGCGCCCGGCTCGCTCAGCGGAAACACGCCCAGACCGCGCGCGGCGAACACGGCCATCAGCGCGCTGTCCTCGAATTCGCCGACGATCCGCGGCCGGATGCCGTGCGCGTCGAACCAGCGATCGAGCCGCATGCGCAGCACCGCGTGCCCGGTCGGCAACAGCACCGGCAGGTCGGCCAGGCACTGCGGAAAGCGGCCGCGCGCCGCCGATGCCATCCCGGTCGGCCCGTACCAGTCGACGGGCGACGCGACGATCCGCTCGCTCGCGAGCCGCAGGTTCGCGCGGCGCGGCGCGGGCTCGCCCGCGAGCACCAGATCGAGCCGGTGCAATGCGAGCTCGGCGAGCAGTTCCTCGTATTCGCCGTCATGGCAAAGCAGCCGCAGCGACGGCGCCGCGAGCGCGGGCTCGAGCGCCGCGTGCGCGGTGAGCTTCGAAATGCCGTCCGTCAGCCCGACCGCGAGCCGCGCGCCCTCCCCGCGCGCCGCTTCGCGCACCTCGTCCTCGATCAGTTGCCCGATCCGGAAGATCTCCTCGGCGCGCGCGAACGCGGCCTGCCCCGCGTCCGTCATCGCCACGCCCCGCCCCGACGGCTTCAACAGCTGATGCCCGATCGATCTTTCCAGCTCGCGCACCTGCGCGCTGATCGTCTGCACGGCCATGTCGAGCCGCCCGGCCGCGCGCGCGAAGCCGCCCTCCTTCACGACGACCCAGAAGTAGTACAGATGGCGAAAATTCAGCATCGCGCCCTCGCCCCCATCGTCATCGATACTTCGTAAAAACCGAATGATAGATCAGATTTCAACTGATTTTTTCGAAACATGAAAGCGCCGATCATCACGACTTCGACATTCGACGGACACCCCGTCCGACACCGCACATGGACTACCTGCTGACCCTCGCCGCCGATCCCGCCGTCTGGGCCGCGCTCGTGACGCTCGTCGCGATGGAGATCGTGCTCGGCATCGACAACCTGATCTTCATCTCGATCCTGAGCAACAAGCTGCCTGAAGCGCAGCGCGAACGCACGCGGCGCCTCGGCATCGGGCTCGCGCTGATCTTTCGACTCGCGCTGCTCGGCACGGTCGCATGGATCGCGCGGCTCACCGAGCCGGTATTCACGCTGTTCGATCACGCGTTCTCGTGGCGCGACCTGATCCTGATCTCGGGCGGCCTGTTCCTCGTCTGGAAGGCGACGAAGGAGATGCATCACCACGTGTCGCACGACGGCTCGAACGAAGCCGGCCCGACGAACGCCGCCGGCCTGACGACTTGGGCTGCGGTCAGCCAGATCCTGATGCTCGACATCGTGTTCTCGATCGACAGCATCGTCACCGCGGTCGGCATGACGACGCACGTCCCGATCATGTTCGTCGCGGTGATCGCCGCCGTCACGGCGATGCTGTTCGCAGCCGGCCCGCTCGCGCGCTTCATCGACCGCAACCCGACCATCGTGATGCTCGCGCTCAGCTTCCTGATGGTGATCGGCATGACGCTGATCGCGGAAGGCTTCGGCTCGCACGTGCCGAAGGGCTACATCTACGCGGCGATGGCGTTCTCCGCCTTCGTCGAAGGAATGAACATACTCGCGCGGCGCGCGAAGGAAAAGCACGCGAAGCGGATCGCCGCGCAGTGACGCGCCGCCGCGCGACGTGACGTGACGTGACGTGACGTGACGTGACGCGATGCAGTGCAGTGCAGTGCGAACTGCTTGCACGGCCCGGCTCGATCGGGCCGTGCGCTGCGAAACGTCGCGCCGCCCGGCCGTGCCGGACGCGCGGCGGGAAACGAAGCGCGGCGCGTCCGCGCGCCCTCGAAAGGCGTTGCACGATGAAATGCCCTGTTTGCGTGACGCCCGAGCTGCTGATGACAGAACGGCAATCGATCGAGATCGACTACTGCCCGGCGTGCCGCGGCGTATGGCTCGACCGCGGCGAGCTCGACAAGCTCATTGCCCGTGCCGACGACGATGCAGGCGAGCGTCGACGCGACGCCGCGCGCGATACCGCCCGCGAAGCGCCGCCCGCGCGCAACGCGCACGACGATCGGCGCCGGCATGACGGGTACGAGCACGACGGTCATTACCGGCCGCAACACGGCGGGTATCGGAAAAAGAAATCGCTGTTCGACATGTTCGATTTCGATTGAGGGGGGCGTCGGCGCGATCGATGCCGGCGGCGCGGCGACACGCCCGCGCCAGCGAGCGTCCGTCGCTCGACGAACCCGCGCGCGGCACGATCCGATTCGCCGACGAGCCGGCCGCGCGCAACGCATCTTGTTCACGCCGAAGCGCGCGGCGCTTGTCATATACTCGCCGGCTCACCGCTGGAGACGAGATGACCGCAACGCGTTCCATTCGATGTCTATGCCGCGCCGTCGGCGTGAAGCTGACGGGCGAGCCGGCCGCGCGAGCCAACTGCCACTGCGCGTCATGCCGCGATTTCTACGGCGCGCCGATGCTGTCGGCAACCGCTTGGCCGGCCGAGCAAGTCGCCGTCGCCGAAGGCGACGCCGCGACGTTCACGCATCCGGCGAAGCACCTGTCCCGCACGTTCTGCGCAGCCTGCGGCGAAACCGTGTTCGGCACGAACCGGCTCGGCATGCGCGTCGTGCCGAACGCGATCGTCGCGCGCGCCACGGGCGGCGAGCTGCCCGACGCGCTGCGGCCGACGATGCATCTGTTCTATCGGCAGCGAATCGTCGACGTGCGCGACGAACTGCCGAAATATCTCGACGGCTGGGACGGACCGACCGGCAACTCGTGACGCTCGACCATCGCGCTCGATCGGCGCGCACGGCTCCATGCATCGCGGCCTAAAGCGGACAGTCGGTAAACAGATCGAGCACCTGCGTGAAGAACGCTCTCGCCTGCGCATCGTCGCGCAAGTCGAGCCCGGCCGAATCGCCGCCATAGACGCCGCTCGACTGCGGGCGCGCATCCGCGTGGCGTCGCGCATAGTCGACCGCCTCGCCGAGATCCCGCCTGAATCGCTCGACGACGCCCGGCTGCGTCTGCGGCCCCGTCACGCACATGTGCAGCGCGTCCGGACGCTGAAGCCCGTTGAAGCGCCAGCCGTGCCGACGCATGCAGTCGTTCACGTGATAGATGTCGAACGCGTCCGACGCGAACGCGAAACAGAACGTCGGCCTGCCGAGCACGCGCAGTTCCGGAATCGCGCGCACGGCGGCCTGCATGTCGAACGCCGTATCGAATATCGCCTTCGCGCGCGCCAGGTATCCTTCGCGCCCGAGGCCGCGCAGCGCCGCCCACGTCGCGGCGATCAGGCCGCCCGAACGGCTGCCGGCCAAACCGGGCGACCCGTATACGCCGCCCGCCCAGTCGGTCATCAAAAAGTACTGGTGCCGGCGAAAGCTCGCGTCGCGCCACGCGAGCACCGAGCCGCCTTTCGGTCCGTAGCCGTATTTGTGCGTATCGGCCGAGATCGACGTGACGCCGGGCAAGCGGAAATCGAAAACCGGAATGTCGGGATAGCCGAGCGTTTCCCCCCACGGCAGAATCCAGCCGCCGAGACAAGCGTCGACATGCAGCCACACGTGCTTGTCGATCGCGACGTCGGACAGCGCCTCGATCGGATCGATCGTCCCGTACGGATAATTGCATGCCGAGCCGACGATCATCACGGTATCGGCGTCGATCGCATCGCGCACGAAATCGACGTCGACCCGCATCGTTTGCGGATCGACCGGCGCGACGATCACGTCGATGCCGAACAGATGCGCGGCCTTGCGAAACGCGGGATGCGCCGACGCGGGCCAGATCATCCGCGGCCGCACGATTGCGCGTTCGGCGCGCGCTTTGTCGCGATACGCGAGCGTCGCGTTCAGGATGCTCTCCGTGCCGCCGAGGCTCAGCGCGCCGCATGCGCGATGCGCGCCGTCATGCCCGGTCACGGCCTCGCCGTGCAGCAGTGCGACCGTCATCGCGACGATCTCGCTTTCCATCCGGTTCATGCTCGGGCACAGGTCGCGCTGCAACGCGTTGACGTGACTGAAGAGCCCGTACGCTTCGTTGAGGAACGCATAATGTTCGTGATCGCCGCAGTACATCGTGCCCGAGCAGCGGCCGTGTTCCCATTTGAAGTCTTCGCGCGCGGCCATCGATCGCAGCTCTTCGAGCAAGCGCTCGCGCGGCATGCCGCGCTCGGGAAAGCCGTGCATCGCGCCGAATTCGGCCGCATACGGATAAAGCCGCTTGACGCCTTCTTCGAGATCCATCACGCCCTCCTGATCGGAACCGGCATCGGCTTTCGGACGTGCGTCGATGCCGACGGCACTGCCGATGATTCCACCTCGCCGTTCACATTAAGGCTGCCTAATTAACACATTAAAAATTCCCTGTACGTTCCTTTCGTTCACGCTATGCTTAGCATGACATCCTAATAAAAATCGGAACACGTCATGAAGAGATACGCATTGGCTTTCTTGTTGATGCTGTGCTCATCGATGTCGGCAACGGCGGGGGCGATCATTCCATCGGGCGGCACATTGGTCGCGGGGCAATACGCGATGTCGAACAACGGCAATTTCGCATTCGGCATCGACGCCGCGAGCGGCAAGCTGTATTTCCACTATAAATTCCCGACGCAGGCATGGGGCGCGAGCTCGATGTCGCAATTCTTCGGAACGAAGCCCGAGGGCGCGCTCTACGTGGGCAAAGGCGATCGGCTCGTCATGCAGACCGACGGCCGGCTCGCATTCTATTCGGGGAACGACGTCGTCTGGAGCAACTGGTATTACGGCCCCGCGCCCATTCCGGGCTCGTACGCGGTCGTCGAGGATTTCGGCGTCGTCGCGATCTATCCGCCGCAGGGCGGCTATCCTTCGTTCACCTGGCCGTTCGCATCGATCACGCCGAATAGCGGCGCGCTCACGACGGTCGTCGGCTATCCGTTCGGGCTGAACTTCCCGGTGCTCAACGGACGCCAATCGCTGCAGATCTTCAACAACGTCACCTATTACCTGTGGAACAAGAGCTTCGCGTCGGACAGCGTCGCGATGCAGCCCGACGGCAATCTCGTCGTCTACAACAAGGGGCAGCCCGTGTGGTCGACTGCGACATCGGGCAATCCGGGCGCCTACATGCTGGTGACGCCCGTCGGCTTCGTGCTCGGCAAGCAGTACGGCGGCATTCTCGCGAACGTCCCCTATCCGGTGTCCGTCGATCAGTCGAGCCGCGCGAGCGGGCCGAACGATCCGAAGCCGTCGCCGGCCACGCCGCCCGCTCCTTCGCTCAACCTGCCGATCAACTCGAGCTGGAAGTGCTTTTACGTCAAGGACTGGCTCTCGTGTTACGCGCCGGGCTGAGCGGCTCCCGGTTTGCGCGTCGGCTCGCGCGCGGCCGCCGACGCGCGCGCACGCACCGGGTATGAACCGAGGCTGACGACGCAGCGCGCCGACGAGCGATTCGTTCGTGTGCCTAAACACGCTGCATCGCGCGAAAAACGGGCCGATTACGCTTGAATGCGTCGACGAATCGCGCGGACATTTCGGCATAGACGTCCGCGTTCGCGCGGTTCGGCTCGTGGACACCGCGAATCCGCACGCGTGCGCCGAAATCGTCGAGATCGAGCAAGCCCAGCCGCTGGAACGCAAGCAGCGCCACCCCGACGCACGTCGTGTATTGCGGCTGCTCGACGCGATGCACGGGCGCGTTCAGCACATCCGCGACGATCTGCGACCATGCGTCGGATTCCGCGCCGCCGCCGTAGAGCACGAAGTGCGAGAAGCGCCGCTTCGCGAACGCTTCGACAGGGCCGCGCAGCCAGCGCAGATTCATCGCGACGCCCTCGAGCACCGCGCGCGCGAGATGGCTGCGCGTCGCGTCGAGCCCGAGATTGACGAAGCCGCCGCGCATCGATGCGTCCGCGCACGGCGCGAGCGATCCCGCGAGCCACGGCAGGAACAGCACGCCGCCGCTGCCTGGCGGCGTCGCGTCGATCGCCGTTTGCAGGCGCGCGAAGCAATCGTCGCGCGGCAGCGCGCCGAACGGATCGTCCGCATAGACCTGCTGCTCGATGAAGTGCTTGAGCGCCGCGCCGCCGACGCCGTTTTCCGCCATCACGAAATACGTGTCCGGCACCGGGCTCGGCATGCTGAGAATCGCGTGCCGGATATCCGTTCGCTTGAACCGCACGTGCGCGATCATCACGCTCGAGCTGCCGATCGACAGCGCCGCGTGCTTGCCCGCGAACGCGCACGCGCCCATGCCGCCCGCCTGCGTGTCGTTCAGGCCCGCAACCACCGGCGTATCGCGCGGCAAGCCGAGTTCGTCGGCGACGTCGGGCAACACGCGGCCGACGATCGCGTCGATCGGCAGCAGCTCGGGCAGCTTGTCGGCATCGATGCACGAGTAACGTACGAGCCGCGAATCGTAGCGCGTCGCGTTCAGGCGGCGGTTGTCGATCGCAAGCGACATGAACGCCGTGCATTGATTCGCGCACGCGCGCCCCGTGAAGCGCAGATTCAAATAGTCCATCGGTTCGAGAAACGTCGCGGTGCGCGCGTAGACGTCGGGCTTCGCATACTTCAGATAGCGCATGTGCGTGAGCGAGATCCCGCCTTCGACGGGCGGCAATCCATGCACGCGCAGCCATTGCCACTGCCGCAGCAGCGAATCGGCCCGCTTCGGGTAATGTGCGACGTCGCGCATCGCGCGCGGCGCGCCGCGCCGGTCGAGCCAGAGAATCATGTTCGCGACGGGCGCGCCGTCCGCGCCGACGGGCACGATCGACGAATACTGGCTGCTGCATGCGATCGCGCGCACGTCGCGCGACGCGACGCCCGATGCGTGCAGCGCGACGACGCACGCATGCTTGACCGCGCGCCAGATGTCGAGCGGGTCCTGCTCGACGCCGCCGCCCGGCACGGACAGCGTCGCGACCGCCTCGCGCGCCGCCGCGACGACCCGCCCGTCGAGCGAGACGACGGCGGCCTTCGGGCCGCTCGTTCCGAGATCGATCGCCAACACGCAGGGGCCAGGCTCCGTCATCGCGCCTCCTTTCATCGGGACGTTGCGGTACACGTCTGAAGCATAGTCGACGGATCGCGTCACGGAAGGATTCGGCGATATCGCGCGTCGCCGCCGCGTGCAGCCGGTTCGAGCATTTTCACATCGGCGAACCGCAGGCGAACGACGCGAGCGACATCGCGGCGCTCGATGCACGCCGGGCCCGCACATGACGCAATGTTCGACGTGCCGCGCTCAATCGCGATGGGTAGGTGAACGAACCGGTTGATGTCGATGCCGAGCGGATCGATTTGGCGAACGCGCAACAGGAAAGCAGCGATCCGCAATGCATCCGCGATCGACTTTCTCGGTCGTTTCTCGCCTGCGGCCATCACGCAAGGCGTGATGGCAACGTCCGCCTGCAGTGAAGTGATTCCGTCAATTCGTATCGCCGCGCCGGTTGCGCCGGATGCTCTGCCGCATCATGCATTCATCGACGGCATCGTGACGGCCCCTGCGCGTGGCGCGCGAGCGGTACGATGAAATGCTTGACCTTCGGCGTTTCGTCGCTGGAGGGCACGGCGTGAAACGATGGGCTTGAATGGTCCAACGTCCGCATCGATGACCGACATGCGCGCTGGTTTCGCTTCGTTCGCGTCTTCGCTTCGTGCGCCTCGTTCGCTTCTCCGCACGACGACATAGCGTCGCCATGGAAAACGGATGCGCCGCCGTGAAGCGGCTTGATCCAATCATGCGCATCGAGAATCGCCGGGAAGCCCGCAGGAACGGGCTTCCCGGCCGGCGGGCACGCCGCCGCCGATACGCCGCGTCGTCAGTTCACGCCGGACGCGCTCCACGCGCGCGCAACCGTTGCGCTCTCAGCCGAATTCGCGCCGTACAGGTCGTTCGCCGCCTGGATCGACGCGCGCCGCGCGCTCGAGTAGCTGGAGTTGGAGGTCAAGTACACAGTCAACGTCCGATACCAGATCTTGCCCGCCTTGTCGCGGCCGAGGCCGCTGAAGCTGGTGTCGCCGTTGCAGACCAGTTGGCTCTTCGACAGCCCGGTGTCGGTCGCCGGCACCACCGGGCCTTCCGCGAGCAGATAGAAGAAGCGGTTGCCGACGCCCGACGAGTAATGCGGATTCGTCCACGTGAAGCCACTGGACGGATAGCAGCTGTACGACCGGCCGTCGAGATCCTGCTTGTACATCTTGCGCAGGCCGCCGCTCGTGATGCGCGCGCCGATCACGTAGTTGCCCGGATCGTTCGGGTTGTTCGCGTAGTACTTGACGAGCGTGCCGAAGATATCGGAAGTCGACTCATTGAGGCCGCCCGCATCGCCCGAATAGTTCAGGTTCGCGGTGGCTTCGGTCACGCCGTGGCTCATCTCGTGCCCGGCCACGTCGACCGATACGACGGGCTTCGGCAGGCGGCTGCCCGGCTCGCCGTCGCCGTACACCATCACGCGCGACGACAGCCATGCCGCGTTCGCGCCGGTCGTGCCGCCGCCGGTGTCGAACACCACGTGCGCGTAGCTCCTCACGCCGCGACCATCGTTGAAGATGCCGTTGCGGTTGTGCGTGGTCTTGTAGTAATCCCAGGTCAGCGCGAGACCGTAGTCGATGTCGGCCGCGACAGTCTGCCGGTTGCTCGTCGTGTTGTCGCCCCACACGTTCGTGCTGCTCGTGAAGATCGGCAGATCGGTCGCCAGCTCGACTTCGTCCGAGGTCAGGCCGCGGCCGTCGTACACCGAGCCGCTGCCGCGCGTCGGATCGAGCATCCGGTACGCGTTCGTGCCGGTCTGGTCGGTCGTCAGCGACAGGTTTCCGTAGTACAGCGAACGGCCGGTGCCGGTTGCGGCGGCGGTCTTGATCAGATCCTGCGCGTCGAGCACGTTGCCCGTGCGCGCGTCGACGTAGTAGAGCACGGCCTCGCCGTGCGCGTCGGTCGCCTTGCCGTACACGCGCACCGCGTGGGCGAGCGTCGGCGCGGCGTCGCGCGCGAACACGACGAGATCCGGGCCGTCGACACGGCGCACGTCCGCGCCGAAGTGCTTGGCCGCGGCGCGCCGGGCCGCGGCCGCACCCACATCGGGCGCGTTGCGCACCACGAAGCGCTCGCCGACCTTGCCGATCTTGCCGGCAAGATCGATCGGCACGGGCTGGGTCAGGCTCGCCTGCTTCAGTTGCCCTTGATTCGAGTGCACGACGACGTCGCCGCCGATCACGGGCAGCCCCGCATAGAAGCGGTCGAAACGCACGTGCTCAGTGCCGTCCGGGTCGACGATCACGTCGCGCACCTGGAACTGGTCGCCCTCCGCCGGCGCGCCCGGCTGCGCGGCCGCGAACTTCAGCGTGCGCGCGGCGCTGCCGGCGGCCAGGTTGAAGGCGGCCGGGTTCTGCTGGATCAATTGCAGCGCCCGGTCGACCGCGGCCGGCTGGTCGCCGGCTTGCGCAAACGCGCTGAGACTGGCGAGCGAAATCGCGGTGACGGACAGCAGGAAGGAAAGTTTCTTCATGTAATCCTCCAGATAATGAATGCGTGGTTATTGGAAACGTATTAACTGCAAGCACTAAACAAGAGAGGTACGGTGAACTGCAAAGCCATGCTAGGAGGTCAAATCTATCTTTACAAGAAATTTACCAATAAATTAATTTATCGTTATGGTCGCGTTAATCGAGTTAGGCTTTGGTTAGTGAATTGAAATGGTTCTGTGCGGCGTGCCTCAGGCATGCCGGTGACGGCGAGCGGGCGGGGCGCGCCGGATGGGCAGCGAACGAGCCGACGGCGAAGCCGCGCCGCACGCGATGCAGCCCAAGCAGAATTTACGGCGCGCTTGCAGAACGATGGCGACGGCCATGCTCTGTTTAATCGAATATTCATTTCAATTGTTGAATTCACCTTATGAATATTCAATTGATCAATGACGCGTGGTTGTCAATGCAGGCGGCTTGCGTTTTCTTCAAATGAAAAAAGAGGACGGTTCGGCGAACAGGCCGGCGAACGAATCGCGGCCTTTGCGGGAGGACGACACGGCGGCGCGGCGCGGCATCCGGCGACGCGTAAGAAAGGCGGTTCGCCGCGCGACGCGATGGTCGCCGGCGCCGATCAGGAAGAGCCGCTGCCGCCGCAATGGCCGGCGCACCGCGCGCAGATCGCGCGCCGCCCTGCAGCAGGCGGGTTGGCAAACGCCGCACGCATCGCCTGCGGGCGCAGCGTTGCGTCCGTTGCTGCCGTTGCTGCCGCAAGTGCGTGCCGATCGGCTAGCGGCCCTGCCGAAATTCTCCGAAGGGGAAAGCGCGCGGCTCGCGTTCGCGCATGCCGACCCGCGGCACGCGGGGAGCCGGCTCGTGCTGCGCTTGCGGCACTCGCATCACGCGGTGAGCGGCGTCTCGCGACGCCGGCGATCCCGCGATCCCGCGGACATCATCGCGGCGCTGTCGGCCGCCGGGCGCATCGAGACACGCTCGTCGCGCGACGGCAACTGCGGCCATGGCGGCGACGTACGGCACGCAGTACTGATCGTTCCAGCAACGCTTGCCACGCCGCTCGACGCCGCATCGGGCAGCATGACAAGCGTCGCGGTTTCCGCCGCGACTGCTTCGTCCGCTGCCTCCTGCACACCCGGCGCTTCCGGCGCAACGCATCGCCGCACATGAACCGCGCGTCGCTCCGCGCCGGATCGTTCCGGATGACGAATGAATCGGCTCGACCGCGTCAGCCCGTTTTCCTGACGGATTTCTTCTTCGCCGCGCGCGCGGGCTCGGGGGCGAACGTGCAGCCGGGCTGCGTGCGCAACAGGAACTGCACCGCATGATCGGCGAGCGCATCGAGGCCGAGCGGCCCGTTCGGCTTGTACCATTGCGCGACCCAGTTCAGCGCGCCGAACATCAGCAGCCGGTCGATCGGCGTCGGCGCGGGCCACTCGCCCGCCGCCTGCAGCCGCTCGATCACGCCGTCCCACACCGCCTCGTAGCGGTCCTTCAGCTTCAGCACCTTCGCCTGCATCGCTTCATCGAGCGACTTCCATTCGTACAGCAGCACCGGAATGAAGTCGTGATCGGGCGACACCAGCGTTTTCAAGTGCGTGTGCACGAGCGCGCGGAACGCGTCGCGCGCGGGCAGGTTCTCGACGTCCAGCGCCTCGATCCGCGCGAGCGCGTTCGACATGCCCTGCTCCATCACCGCGACGAGAATGTCCTGCTTCGTCTTGAAATAGTAGAACCAGCTTCCCGCCTGCACGCCCGCCGCAGCGGCGATGTCGCGGACCGTCGTTCGTTCGTATCCCTGCGTGCGGAACAGCTTCGCGGACTTGAGGATCAGCTCGTCGCGCAGCGTCGCGCTCTCGCCCTTCACGGGACGCCCGCGCTTGCGCGTGGCCTGAGGTATGGCGCTCATAGAATCACAATGCGATGTTTCGAACCGGCGCTCGCCGCCGCGCAACCGCGCTGCTGCGGCGAAGCCCGTCATTCGAGCGATTATCGGCGAGTTTTAAACGCTTGGAAAGCCGATCCGCCCGCGCGCGCCGCCCGATCCCGAGCGCCGCGCGCTAATACTCGAGCTGGCGCGCCGCCAGATCCTTCATGATTTCCTCCGCGCCGCCGCCGATCATGTTGACCTTCACTTCGCGATAGATGCGCTCGGGCCGCGTGCCGCGCATGTAGCCCATGCCGCCGAGTATCTGCACGGCGGCGTCCGCGCAGAACTGCATCGTCTGCGTCGCGAAATTCTTCAGCATGCAGATCGTCGCGACGAGCGTCGGCGCGCCCCTGTCGAGATGATCGATCTGCCACGCGCATTGCTCGAGCCATGCGCGCGTCGCGTCGATGCGCATCGCCATGTCGACGAGCTTGTGCCGGATCACCTGATGATCCGCGACGCGCCGGCCGAACGTGCGCCGCTGCCGCGCCCAGTCGAGCGCGTCCTCGTAGCAGACTTGCGCGAAGCCGAGCGCCGACGCGGCGAGGCTGAAGCGCTCGAGGTTGAAATTCTGCATCACGAGCGCAAAGCCGCCGCCTTCCGGGCCGATCAGGTTCGCGGCCGGCACGGGGCAATCGTCGAAGCGCAGATGCGCGGTGTCCGACGCCCACCAGCCCATTTTCTTCAGCGGCGTCTTCGACAAGCCCGGCGCGTCGCCTTCGACGAGTAGCAGCGACAGCCCCTTCGCGCCCTGCGCGTGCGCATCGGTGCGCACGGCCACCGTGTAGTAGTCGGCCCGCATGCCCGAAGTGATGAACACCTTCTCGCCGTTCACGACGTAGCGGCTGCCGTCGCGCACCGCACTCGTGCGCAGCGCGGCGACGTCCGAGCCGCCGCCCGGCTCCGTGATCGCGAGCGCCGAGATCTTGCGGCCCGCGAGAATGCCGGGCAGCACGCGCGCCTTCAGTTCGTCGCTGCCCGCGTGCGCGATCGGCGGCGCGCCGATCGTATGCGACATCAGCGAGCTGACGACGCCCCCCGCGCCGCAGCGCGCGAGCTCGATCGAGCAGATCAGCCGATGAAACATGTCGACGTCCTCGACGCCGCCGTAGGCGTCGGGAAAGCCGATGCCGAGAAGCCCGACGCGCGCCGCCTTCTCGTACAGCTCGCGCGGAAACTCGCCCGCCTCGTCCCAATCGTTCACGTACGGCGAGATCTCGTTCGCGACGAATCGGCGCAACGTGTCCTGCAATTGGACGTGCTCCGGCCGGTAATAGGCCGGGTTCGGGATCGCGCGATGCATCGATGCCTCCTTTCGGTGCGCCGGGAGTCGGCCGCTTTCGTGCCGATTCTAGGAACGCGGCAAAAATAAATCAACCGGTTGATTTATTAGATTCACGGCGCTACGATGCGCACATCGCACACGACGACATCCGGGGCGCCCGATGAGCACGCTGCAAGGGAAGACCGTCTTCATCACCGGCGCTTCGCGCGGCATCGGGCTTGCGATCGGCAAGAAGGCCGCGAGCCTCGGCGCGAACGTCGTCGTCGCCGCGAAAACCGCCGACGTGAATCCGAAGCTGCCCGGCACGATTTACAGCGCGGCGGCCGAGATCGAAGCGGCGGGCGGCGCATGCCTGCCGCTTCAAGTGGACATACGCGACGAAACGCAGATCGCCGCCGCGCTCGCGCGCGCGGCCGAGCGTTTCGGCGGCGTGGACGCGCTCGTCAACAACGCGAGCGCGATCAGCCTGACCGACACGCCGAACACGCCGATGAAACGCTTCGACCTGATGTTCGACGTCAACGTCCGCGGCACGTTCGCGTGCACGCAGGCGGCGCTGCCGTATCTGAGGGAATCCGCGAAGCGCGGCGGCAACCCGCACGTGCTGACGCTGTCGCCGCCGCCGAATCTCGATCCGAAATGGTTCGCGCCGCACGTCGCGTACACGATCGCGAAATACGGCATGAGCCTGTGCGTGCTCGGGCACGCGGAGGAATTCCGTCCGCACGGCATCGCGGTCAACGCACTGTGGCCGCGCACGGTGATCCGCACGGCGGCGCTGCAAATGATTCCCGGCATTGCGCCCGAGGTCTGCCGCACGCCGGAGATCGTCGCCGACGCCGCCGCGCACGTGCTGTCGCTCGACGCGCGCACGCACACGGGCCGCTTCTTCATCGACGAGCAGGTGCTCGCCGGCGCGGGTGTCGCCGATCTCTCGCGCTACGCGGTCGTGCCCGGCACCACGTCGTTTCCGAACGATCTGTTTCTCGACTGACGGACGAAAAACCTCACATGGCATATCGCTCACAACTTCGCGCGGGCAGCTTCGACGGCAAGGTCGCGCTCGTCACGGGCGGCGGCAGCGGCATCGGCCGCTGCTGCGCGCACGAGCTCGCGTCGCTCGGCGCGCTCGTCGTGCTGCTCGGCCGCAACGCGGACAAGCTCGCGAACGTGTCGGCCGAAATCCACGAAGACGGCGGCCGTGCGGACGCGATCGCATGCGACATTCGCGACGAGGACGGCGTGCGGCACGCGATCGCGCAGATCGTCGAGCGGCACGGCCGCGTCGATCTGCTGGTCAACAACGCGGGCGGCCAGTTCCCCGCGCCGCTCGATCAGATCAGCGCGAAAGGCTGGCAGGCCGTGCTCAACACGAACCTGCTCGGCGGCTTTCTCGTCGCGCGCGAGTGCTACGTGCAATCGATGAAGCCGCGCAAGACGGGCGCGATCGTCAACATCATCGCCGACATGTGGCACGGCATGACGGGCATGGGCCACAGCGGCGCCGCGCGCGCCGGCATGCTGAACTTCACCGAGACGGCCGCCGCCGAATGGGCGCCCGTGCGCGTGAACGCCGTCGCGCCCGGCTGGATCGCGTCGAGCGGAATGGACACGTATCCCGACGCGATCAAGCCGATGCTGCGCGGCCTGCCGAAGATGGTGCCGCTCGGGCGCATCGGCAACGAAGCCGAAGTGTCGGCGGCGATCGCGTTCCTGCTGTCGGACGCCGCGTCGTTCATCAGCGGCGCGTGCCTGCGCGTAGACGGCGGCGCGCCGAACGCGCGCCGCCATTTCGCGATGCAGCCCGTCGACGCGAACGCGCCGTTCGACGGCTTCCATCGCGCGATCGCGCCCGAACTCTTCAAGCGCTGACATGCCGATCTTCGATTCCCGTCTCGATACGACAAGCGCCGCGTTCCGCGACAACGCCGATCACATGCGCGCGCTGATCGCGCAATGGCACGCGCTCAACGCGCGCGCCGCGGACGAATCGGCGAAGGCCGGCCCGCGCTTCGACAAGCGCGGGCAACTGCTGCCGCGCGAGCGGCTCGCGCTTCTCGTCGACGCCGGCGCGCCGTTTCTCGAGCTCGCGGCGCTCGCCGGCTATCTCGTCGGCGAAAGCGATCCGGACAAATCGGTGCCGGGCGCGGGCCTCATCGGCGGCATCGGCTACGTGAGCGGCACGCGCTGCATGATCGTCGTCGCCGATTCGGGCATCGACGCGGGCGCGCTGCAGCCGATGGGCCTCGAGAAATTCCAGCGGCTGCAGCGGATCGCGCTCGACCATCGGCTGCCGTTCGTGCATCTCGTCGAATCGGCCGGCGCGAACCTGCTGCAATACCGCGTCGAGGAATTCATCCACGGCGGCCGCCATTTCCATCAGCTCGCGAAGCTGTCCGCCGCCGGCATCCCGGTGCTCACGCTCGTGCACGGCTCATCGACCGCGGGCGGCGCGTACATGCCGGGCCTGTCCGATTACGTCGTGATGGTGCGCGACCGCGCGAAGGCGTTCCTCGCCGGCCCGCCGCTGCTGAAGGCCGCGACGGGCGAGATCGCGACCGACGAGGAGCTCGGCGGCGCGACGATGCACGCGAGCGTGTCGGGCCTCGCCGAATACGTCGCGGACGACGACGCCGACGGCATCCGCATCCTGCGCGAGCTCGTCGACAAGCTCGGCTGGCGCGAGCGCGAGGCGGCGCTGCCCGTCGGCGAGGAACCCGCGCTCGATCCGCAAGGACTGCTAGGCATCCTGCCGCGCGACGGCAAGAAGCCCGTCGACATGCGCGAGGTGATCGCGCGGCTCGTCGACGCATCGGATCTTCTGGAATTCCAGCCGTCGTACGGGCCGGCCACCGTCTGCGCGCACGCGCGCATCCACGCAATGCCCGTCGGCATCGTGACGAACAACGGCCCGCTCGATCCGGCCGGCGCGACGAAGGCGACCCATTTCATTCAGGCGTGCTGCCAGAGCGGCGTGCCGCTCGTCTATCTGCAGAACACGACGGGCTTCATCGTCGGCAAGGAGTCCGAACGCGCGGGAATGATCAAGCATGGCGCGAAGATGATCCAGGCGGTGTCGAACGCCACCGTCCCGCAGATCACGATCCTGTGCGGCGCTTCGTTCGGCGCGGGCAATTACGGGATGTGCGGGCGCGGCTTCGATCCGGCCTTCGTGTTTTCGTGGCCGAACGCGCGCACCGCGGTGATGGGCGCGGAGCAGGCGGCGCTCACGATGGCGATCGTGATGGAAGGCGCGGCGCGCGCGAAAGGCGTCGAGCCGGACCGCGCGCGAATCGATGCGCTGCGCGAGAAGATCGTCGCGAACTTCGAGCGCCAGACCCACGCGTTCTACACGTCCGGACGCATGCTCGACGACGGCGTCATCGATCCGCGCGACACGCGCCGCGTAATCGCGATGACGCTCGCCGTCTGCCGCGACGGCCGCGGCAAGTCCGTCCAACCGCTCACGTTCGGCGTCGCCCGCCCCTGATCTGGAGACATCATGCATTTCACCGAAGAACACGAAGCGATCTCGCGCACCGTCAAGCGCTTCATCGAGCAAGAGGTCAATCCGCACGTCGACGAATGGGAGGAAGCCGGCATCTTTCCCGCGCACGACGTGTTCGGCAAGCTCGGCGCGCTCGGCATGCTCGGCCTGAGCAAGCCCGCCGCGTTCGGCGGCGGCGGCCTCGACTACAGCTACGAGCTCGTGATGGCCGAGGCGCTCGGCGTGTGCAAGGCGGGCGGCGTGCCGCTCGCGATCGGCGTGCAGACGAACATGGCGACGCCCGCGCTCGCGCGCTTCGGCTCCGATGCGTTGCGCGGCGAGTTCCTCGCGCCCGCGATCGCGGGCGAGCACGTGTCGTGCATCGGCGTGTCGGAGCCGGGCGCGGGCTCGGACGTCGCGTCGATTCGCACGGCGGCGCGCCGCGACGGCGACGATTACGTGATCAGCGGCACGAAGCTCTGGATCACGAACGGCACGCAGGCCGACTGGATGTGCTGCCTCGCGAACACGTCGGACGGCCCGCCGCATCGGAACAAATCGCTGATCGTCGTGCCGCTGAAATCGAAAGGCGTGCACATCGAGAAGAAGATCCGCAAGATCGGCATGCATTCTTCGGACACCGCGCAGATCTTCTTCGACGACGTGCGCGTGCCGCGCCGCAACCTGATCGGCGAGGAAGGCCAAGGCTTCACTTATCAGATGCTGCAGTTCCAGGAAGAGCGGCTCTACGGCGCGGCCGCCGCGCTCGTCGTGCTCGATCGTTCGATCGACGAAACGATCGACTACACGCGTCAGCGCAAAATCTTCGGGCGGCCCGTGCTCGATCATCAGGTCGTGCATTACCGGCTCGCCGAGCTGAAGACCGAGGTGGAGGCGCTGCGCGCGCTCACATATCGCGCGACGGAGCTGTACGTGCAGGGCGGCGACGTGACGACGCTCGCGTCGATGGCGAAGCTGAAGGCGGGACGCCTCGCGCGCGAAGTCACCGACAGTTGCCTGCAGTTCTGGGGCGGCATGGGCTTCGCGTGGGAATCGAGCATCTCGCGCACTTATCGCGACACGCGCCTGTTTTCGATCGGCGGCGGCGCGGACGAGGTGATGCTCGGCATCATCTGCAAGAAGCTCGGCACGCTGCCGCGGGAGTGACGCGCGATGACCGAGACGACTTCCTCGACGCTCGCGCCGCTGCACGTCGCGCAAACGCACGGCGTCGTGTTCGCGACGCTGAATCGGCCGGGCAAGCGCAACGCGCTGACCGACGATCTCGTCGCGGCGCTCGACGCCGAGTGCGCGCGCGTCGCCGCCGATGACGGCGTGCGAGCGTTCGTGCTGCGCGGCGCGGGCGGCGTGTTCTGCGCGGGCGGCGACTTCGGCGGCTTTCACGCGATGATGCGCGAGCCGGCGCCCGCCGACGCGCCCGATCCGATCGCAACGTCGAACCGCCGGTTCGGCGCGCTTCTCGACAGGCTCGCGGCACTGCCGATGCCGACGCTCGCCGTGATCGAAGGCGCGGCGATGGGCGGCGGCTGCGGGCTCGCGGCCGCGTGCGACCGCGTGCTGATGGCGAGCGACGCATATCTTTCGATGCCCGAAACGTCGCTCGGCCTGCCGCCCGCGCAGATCGCGCCGTTCATCGTCGCACGCGCGGGCGCCGTGCGCGGCCGCTGGCTGATGCTGACGAGCCGCCGCCTGTCGGCCGCCGACGCGTTGCACGCGGGCCTCGCCGACGAAATCGCGAACGCGGACGCCATCGATCCGTTGCTGCGCGGCGAGCTCGCGCGCGTGCTCGCATGCGAACCGGCCGCGCAGCGCGCGACGAAGCGAATCGTCGCCGACACACTGCATCGCGAGCGCGCCGCCGTCCTCGATGCGGCGGCGAACGCATTCGCCGCCGCGCTGCGCTCGGGCGCGGTCGTCGAAGGCCTCGCCGCATTGACCGACAAGCGCGCGCCCCGCTGGGCGACCGATGCGCCGACGCTGCCGGTGACGCCATGAGCGAGCGCCGCTTCACCCGTCTGCTGATCGCGAACCGCGGCGAGATCGCGGTGCGCATCGCGCGCACCGCGCGCCGGCTCGGCATCGCGACGATCGCCGTCCACTCCGACGCGGACGCGCGCAGCCCGCACGTCGCCGCGTGCGACGCGGCGGTGTCGATCGGCGGCGCGACGCCCGCGGAATCGTATCTGTCGATCGACAAGCTGATCGACGCCGCATCGAAGAGCGGCGCGCAGGCGATTCATCCGGGCTACGGCTTCCTGTCGGAGAACGCGGCGTTCGCGCGGCGCGCCGTCGAGGCGGGCCTCGCGTTCGTCGGCCCGCGCGCCGACGCGATCGACGCGATGGGCGACAAGGCCCGCGCGCGCCGCCGGATGGCAGCGGCCGGCATTCCCGTCGTGCCCGGCTACGACGGCGACGATCAGAGCGACGCGCGCCTGCTTTCGGAGGCCGAACGAATCGGCTTTCCGGTAATGCTGAAGGCAGCGGCGGGCGGCGGCGGGCGCGGAATGCGCCGCGTCGATGCGCGCGACGCGCTGCCCGCCGCGCTGAAGCTTGCCGTATCCGAAGCGCGGAACGCGTTCGGCGACGGCCGCATGATCGTCGAGCGCGCCGTGATCGAGCCGCGCCACGTGGAAGTGCAGGTGTTCGCCGATACGCACGGCCACGTCGTCCATCTCGGCGAGCGTGACTGCTCGGTGCAGCGCCGCCACCAGAAGATCGTCGAGGAAGCGCCGTCGCCCGCGGTCGATGCCGCGCTGCGCGCGCGGCTCGGCGCGACGGCAGTCGCCGTCGCGCGCGAGATCGGCTACGTCGGCGCGGGCACCGTCGAATTCCTGCTCGACCGCGACGGCCGGTTCTACTTCATGGAGATGAACACGCGGCTGCAGGTCGAGCACCCGGTGACGGAGCTGATCACCGGGCAGGATCTCGTCGAATGGCAGCTGCGCGTCGCGCAAGGCGATGCGTTGCCGCTCGCGCAGCACGACGTGCGGCTCGACGGCCATGCGATCGAAGTGCGCCTCTGCGCGGAGGACCCCGCCGACGATTTCCTGCCGCGCACGGGCGAAGTGCTGACGTGGCGGCCGGGCCGCCACGCGCGCTGCGATCATGCGCTCGCCGACGGCGTCGCGATCAGCCCGCACTACGATTCGATGCTCGGCAAGCTGATCGCGCACGGCCGCTCGCGCGACGAGGCGATCGACCGCCTCGCGAACGCGCTCGACGACACGGTGCTGCTCGGCGTGCCGAGCAACCGCGCATTTCTCGCGCGCGTGCTGCGACATCCGGCGTTCGTCGACGGACGCGCCGTGTCCACCGCGTTCATCGCCGCGCATTTTCCCGACAACGACAGCCGCCGCTTCGCGCCGACGGAAGCGGCGTGGGCGATCGCCGCGTGGCTGTCGGCGGCCGCCGCCGATCGCGCGGAGACGCTGTCGCCCGCGTGGCGCGGCTGGCGCAACGGCGCGCCGCTGCCCGTGCCATATCGGCTGTCGTCGGCGCGCGCGAACGCGAACGTAAGCGCGAGCGCGGAGCACGCGGATGCGCGACGAGGCGTGGTGACGATCGATCGGCAACGCGCGGCCGTGCGCGCGCACGGCCGCGCGCCGGCCGCGCTCGACGGGGCACGCCCCGCGCCGCCGGGCGAGCCGTCGACGGTCGAGATCGACGGCCGCGCGCACGCCTACTGCTTCGCGATCGCGCGCGAGCGCCTGTGGCTGCAACTCGACGGCATCGATCACGCGTTCGCGATCCTCAACCGCGCAGGCCGAGCGAGCGCCGGCGCCGCCGACAGCGACGGCGTGCTGCGCGCACCGATGAACGGCCGCGTGATCGCGGTCGACATCGACGAAGGCGCGACGGTCTCGGCCGGACAAACGGTCATGGTGCTCGAGGCGATGAAGATGGAGCACGCGATCACCGCGCCGTTCGCGGGCAAGGTCGCGTCGCTCGGCGCGCGCGCGGGCGAGCAGGTCGCGCCCGGCCAGGTGCTCGCGCAACTCGAGCCGCAGGCCGGCTAACGCGCCGGCATTCGATACAAGGAGAATTTTCGATGAGCCACCCCGTCGTCGTCACGTGCGCGCTGAACGGCATCTTCACGGACCCGAAGCAGTTCAACGTGCCCGTCACGCCCGAGCAGATGGCGCGCGAAGCGAAAGGCGCGTACGACGCCGGCGCATCGTGCATGCACGTGCACTTTCGCCGGCAGGAGCCGGACAAGGGGCACCTGCCGTCGTGGGACCCGCAGCTCGCGGCCGAGATCGCGCAGGCGATCCGCGAAGCGTGCCCGGGCGTGATCTTCAATCAGTCGACGGGCATCGTCGGGCCGAACGTCGACGGTCCGCTCGCATGCATCCGTTCGATCCGCCCGGAAATCGCCGCATGCAACGCGGGCTCGCTCAACTATCTGAAAGTGAAGGCGGACGGCGCGTGGGCGTGGCCGCCGATGCTGTTCGACAACCCGGTCGAGAAAGTCGCGTCGTTTTTGACGACGATGGCCGAGACGGGCGCGGTGCCCGAGTTCGAGTGTTTCGACACCGGCATCGTCCGCTGCATCGACATGTACGCGCGCGCCGGATTGTTCGCAGGACGATCGAATTACAACTTCGTGATGGGCGTCGAGTCGGGCATGCCGGCCGATCCCGAGCTGCTGCCGATCCTGATCCGGCTGCTGCGGCCCGATTCGACGTGGCAGGTCACCGCGATCGGCCGTGCGAACATCTGGGCGCTGCATCGGCGGACGGCCGAGCTCGGCGGACAGCTGCGCACCGGGCTCGAAGACACGTTCTATCTGCCGGACGGCGCGCGCGCGACGTCGAACGCGCAGCTCGTCGACGCGATCGCGACGATCGCGCGCGAAGCCGGGCGCGAGATCGCGTCGCCGCAGGAAGCGCGGCGGATTCTCGGCACGCGTGCGCAAGCCGCATCGCTTGCGTGAACGACGCTTGACGGGCGAAAGGAGCCGCGATCGCGGCGGCCGGCTCGGCAGCCCGCGCCGCCGATGCGCGGCGAGCGGCACGGAGGCCGCAACGCCGCAGCGGCGAGCGCGACGCCGATGAACGCCGCGACGGGAGCAACGCAACCGAGACGCGGCCAAGACACGGCCAAGACGCGGCCGAAGAAGGCGCGCGATCGCCGAAGCCGCTCGGCGATCGCGCGACAGCACGCATCGCGCATACATGCATGCGCGCAACGGGCGGCGCAGATATGGCGCGCAAGATCGAAAGGTGAGAATTTTCGGGAGGCCGCCGACGCCGCTCCGAACCGACGAAAACCGGCGCGCGTCGGCGTTGTGCGAATGCACCGGCCTGCAACGATACATCGCGCGGCGGCCGCCGCGCGCCCGCCGCTCGCAAGGAGACGACATTGACCTCGATCGACCCGGACAACCTGCCGCTCGAACGCCTTCAATACTGGGAACGCACGCGCGCCGACGACGTCTGGCTCGTCCAGCCGACGGGCGGCGGCGAAATCCGCCGCTTCACGTGGCGCGAGGCGCTCGACGAAGCGCGCCGCGTCGCCGCGTACCTGCGCGCGCTCGATCTGCCGCGCGGATCGAACATCGCGATCCTGTCGAAGAACTGCGCGCACTGGATTCTCGCCGATTTCGCGATCTGGCTGAGCGGCCATGTGTCGGTGCCGCTCTACCCGACGCTCGGCGCCGAATCGGTCCGGCAAGTGCTCACGCACAGCGAAGCGGCGGCGCTGTTCGTCGGCAAGCTCGACGCATGGGAGCAGATGCGCGACGGCGTGCCGCCGCACGTGCGGCGCATCGGCCTGCCGTACCTGTCCGGCGCGCAGTTCGACGGCGTGAAATGGGACGACATCGTGCGCGACACCGCGCCGCTCGCCGAGCACGTGACGCGCGCCGCCGACGAGCTCGGGACGATCGTCTACACGTCCGGCACGACGGGCGACCCGAAGGGCGTGATGCTGACGTTCGGCGCGCTCGGCTGGTGCGTCGAGCCCGTCTTCGATCTGATCGCGCTCGGCCCCGGCGACCGGATGATCTCGTACCTGCCGCTGTCGCACGTCGCGGAGCGCGGCTATGTCGAGATGCTGTCGGTGCGCGCGGGCTTCACCGTCTACTTCGGCGAATCGCTCGACACGTTCGTCGCCGACCTTCAACGCGCGCGGCCGACGTTCTTCATCTCGGTGCCGCGCCTGTGGGCGAAGTTCCGGCACGCGGCCGCGAGCCGCCTGCCGCCCGGCCCGATTCCGGACGCGATGAAGCCGATGATTCTTCAGCAGCTCGGCCTCGACCGGGTTCGCCTCGCCGCAAGCGCCGCCGCGGCGATCGAGCCCGCGCTGCTCACCTGGTATCGCGATCTCGGGCTCGAACTGCTCGAAGGCTACGGGATGAGCGAATTGTGCGGCGTGTCGCACTCGTGCCGGCAGCACGACATGCGGCCGGGCTACGTCGGCGCGCCGGTGCGCGACGTCGAGAGCCGGCTCGCCGACACCGGTGAAATCGAGATCCGCTCGCCGGGCAACACGATCGGCTATTACAAGCGCCCCGACCTCACCGCCGCGCTCTTCACGCCCGACGGCTTCATCCGCAGCGGCGACTTGGGCGAGCTCGACGAAGCGGGCCGACTCAAAATCACCGGGCGCGTGAAGGAGATCTTCAAGACGAGCAAGGGCAAGTACGTCGCGCCGTCGCCGATCGAAAGCAGGCTCACGACGCATCCGCTCGTCGATGCGTGCTGCGTCGTCGGTGCGGGACGGCCGCAGCCGTGCGCGCTCGTGTCGCTGTCCGACGAAGGCCGCCGGCTCGACGACGACGGCCGGCGCGCGGCGCTCGCGACATCGCTCGGCGAGCATCTCGAACGCGTCAACGCGAGCCTCGACGATCACGAGAAGCTGCGCTTCGTCGTGGTCGTCGATTCGATCTGGAACGAGACGAGCGGCTTCGTCACGCCGACGTTCAAGGTGCGCCGCAATCGCGTCGAGGCGCGGTATGCGCCGTTTCTCGACGCGTGGGACGCGCGCGGGGCGGCGGTCGTTTGGGAGTCCGATGCGGCGTGACGGATTGCGGTTCGTTGCGCATCGCTCGATGAAAAAAGGCGCGCCGGGCGGCGCGCCTTTCGCCTTTTGGAGCGCGACGGGAGACGCATAACGCGCTTCGCGTGCGTCGCGATCTCGGCCGCTTCCGCTTCCGGAAGCATCGGCTTCGCGAGGCTTCGCACGCTCGACGCCCAGGCATGCTCCATCGGCGGTCAGTGCTTCGAATAAGGACAGCGAATCAGCTTGCCGATCGCATTCGACAACAGATCCTCGGTCCCCTTGAGCGAATCCGCCAGCACCGGATCGGTCGGGAACACCATCTCGGCCGCGATGTTGTCCTGCACGATCCGCGCGAGATTGTCGAGCGCGACCGCGACCGGATCGGCGGGCGTCTCCGCCGTCGCGATGTCGATCAGGTGCGTGTCGACGTTCTTTCGGTCCATCAGGCGCCGCAGGATGATCGTGTTCTGGTTGCGCACCGACGTCGTCCAGATCGACAGCACGACCGTGTACACCTTCTTCCATTCGTCGTCGCCGAGCGCCGCCTTCCAGCGTTTGATCAACGCCTCGACGCCCGCCACCTGAGCTTGCGCCGCGCACTGCATGTTGACCTTGATCGCATCGGCGACGCTCGCGGAGAACCGCTCGTAGCTCTCGATGCTGAAGCGCCCTTCGACGACCGATTGCGCGATGAAGTGAATCCCGCCTTCGAGAATGCGCGCGCTCGCCGCTCGCGCATCGGCCGGAAACTCGGCGGCGTCGAGGTGCCGCAGCGCGTTCTTCAGCGTCTCGCCGAACGCCTCGAGCGGCCGCACCCATTCGATCGCTTCGGGCTGCTTCAGATACGGCGCGATGATCACGTAGATGCCGAGCGGCGTGTGGCTGATCGATTTCACCAGTTCGAACACCGGCGACACCGACTCGAGCGTCTCGCGCCGGCCTTCGTGGATCAGCGTGTACTGCCCGCCGCGGTAATCGTTGTTGACGACGATGACGGGGCTCAGATGCGACGTGAGCCTCGCCTTCAGCGCCGCGTAGTTCTGCCGCATCGCGTTGTCGACGGCGAACACTGCGTCGCGCGCCCGTACGCGCGGGTTCGAGCCGAACGCGACCATCTCCAGATCGTGAGCATCGATTCTCGAGAACGACTTGTGATTCATTTTCTTGCCTTCTTTCTTATTGAAAAAACGGAGCGTTCCTTTCGTTCTGGTAATGCCCCGTCGGGCGATCGCGAACGCTCCGGGTCAAACTTCGTTGTCACGTCGGCCTGCGCGGCGCGGATGGCACGCCTCGCCGCACGGCGACGATTTTCGTTTCTCGGTGGTCCCTCGCGCCGCCGGCCGAAGCCGGCCGCGCCCCGTGTTACGCGAGCGGCAGCGTCAACACGTCGTCGGTCGTCATCACTTCGCCGAACGTGTCGTCGACGGTCGCGAGCGCCGCGCGATGCAAATCCGCATGCGGCAGCACGCTGCCGTCCGCGCGATCGAGATTGCGCGTCGCGCACGCATCGTCGACGACGATCACGTCGTAGCCGAGCGGCACGGCGTCGCGCGCCGCCCCCGCAACGCACGCATGCGTCATCAGGCCCGCGATGATCAGCGTCTCGATGCCGGCCGCCTTCAGGCGCGCGTCGAGGTCGGTCGTCGGAAACGCGCTGACGGACGATTTCCTCAGCACCTGATGGTTCGCCGCAGGTTGCAACTGCGCGTGGAAGCGCACGCCGTCGCCGTCCTCGGCGAACACCGGGCTGCCCGCGGGCGCCACGTGCTGAATGTGAAACACGCGAATGCCTGCGCGGTCCGCATGCTCGACGAGCCGCTGCGTGTTGCGCAGCGCGCGCGCGCCGTCCGGGATCGGCATCTTGCCGCTGAAATATTCGTTCTGGAAATCGATCACCAGCAGCGCGGTGCTCACGGCCTCGATCGCCTGCGGAGCGCTCGCGCCGGCCAAGGTGCGAATGGTGGGATGGCTCATCGTGAAAGTCCTGGTGAATGAAACGCGACGCACGCCCATCGTCCGTCGCTGCGCGTCTCGCCTCCGCGGCGGCAAGACAGGCGCAAGTATCCGGATGCGGGCCGCACCGCGAAAGTGGCCTTCGAGACAACATGTGATAGGATCGGGCCACCTTTTTGGACTGCCGTCTCATCCGTCATGCATACCGTCGCGGTCATCGCGTTCGAAGGCATCAGCCCGTTTCACTTGTCGGTGCCGTGCATCGTGTTCGGCGACGACCTCGCGCGGCTCGGCGTGCCGCGCTACCGCCTGCTGATCTGCGCCGAAAAGCCGGGGCTCGTGCCGACGATGTCGGGCTTCAGCATCGACGTGCCGCACGATCTGTCGGTGCTGGCCGCTGCGGATACGGTGATCGTGCCCGCGTGGCGCGACCCGGACGAACGGCCGCCCGAGGCGCTGCTGAACGCGCTGCGGTCCGCGCATCGGCGCGGCGCGCGGATCGCGGGCCTGTGCCTCGGCACGTTCATCCTCGCGGAAGCCGGCCTGCTGGACGGCCGCACCGCCGCGACGCATTGGGTGTGGGGCGACGACTTCGCGCAGAAGTACCCGAAGATCAGGCTCGACCGGAAGGTGCTGTACATCGACGACGGCGACGTGCTCACGTCGGCGGGCACCGCGGCGGCGATCGACTGTTGCCTGCATCTGCTGCGCCGCGATCACGGCGCGGACATCGCAAACCGCGTCGCGCGCCGGATGGTCGTCGCGCCGCACCGCCACGGCGGGCAAGCGCAGTACATCGAGCAGCCGCTGCCGAAGGCGACGGCGGGCGATCCGCTCAGCGCGGCGCTCGATTGGGCGATCGAGCATCTCGAACAGCCGCTGTGCCTCGACGCGCTCGCTGCGCGCGCGGGCATGAGCCGGCGCACCTTCACGCGGCGCTTCAAGACGAAGACCGGCACGACCGTCTCGCAATGGCTGCTGAATCATCGGCTGACGGCCGCGCAGCGGCTGCTCGAGACGAGCGACAAGACAATCGAGCGCATCGCGGAGATCGCCGGATTCGGGTCGACCGTGTCGCTGCGGCAGCATTTCACCGCCGCTTATTCGATTTCGCCGGGCGCGTATCGAAAGCAGTTCGGGCGCGGATTCTCCGCCGCGCGATAACCCGAAGGCCGGCGCGATTTTCATCGCCCGCGGCGACGATCGACGACGCAAGGCAAAACCCGCACCATACCGCGGCAGGCCGACATCGCGTGCGGCCGATTCAACCCCGATCGAAAAACGCCCGACAGGCCGAACGCGTCGACGCGCGCGGCGGCACGCCGGGCGTCGCGCCATCGGCTCCGTTCAGCCCGTTCAGCCCGTTCAGCCTGTTCGGTCCGCTCGATCCGTCATCGAATCGGAATAGCGCCCGTTCGATATCGCGTGAATCAATTCCTTATTTTTTTATCGCCGCTTATTTAAATTCAGCCCGACTCAGGCAAGCTGACTCAATCTGCATCGCGACAACATTCCGGCAATTCGTTCACCGAGTATTTCCTCGATTTTCAGGAACCGCTTCCGAAACCCGTTTGACGGCCGCCGTATCGTCATCGGCGTCAAATCCAGCCCTATGCAGCATTTACCGAAGCGAAACGACGAACCGAGGACTAGAAAGCGCGCGAGACGCTGGAAACGGTTTCCGCCGACGTTTATCCGATTGACGCATTCGAATCCAAATAACGCCTCGAAAAATCACTTTCCGCATACCAAACACTTCAGCATTGACGATAGGAAAATTCATATTGAGTTTCGAATGTCGTCAATGAAATATGTACCAAACAATTTACTGAGAGATATCCGATGAGTTCCGGCCAGCCTCCGTCTTCAAGCGAGGCGAGCCAGCCCGAGGGTGCGACCGGAAGCGCGATTCCCGCGTCTTTTTCTTCCGGTTCGCATGGCTCGGCTCGCCCGGCACGGTTCCCGCCCCGCTCCGCCGCCCGTCTCGATCGCCGCATCGCCGCCGCCGTCACGCTGCTGCCCGCATTGGGCACAGCCGCCGCGATCGCGCTATGGATCGGCGGTCACGCGCCGGGCGCCGTCGAATGGACCGTGTTCGCCGTGTTCTATTTCGCGACCGCGCTGGGCCTCGAAGTCGGCTTTCATCGCCACGTGACGCACAAGGCGTTCAAGGCGAAGCCGTGGGTGCGGACCGCGCTGATCGCACTCGGCTCGATGGGCGCGCACGGCCCCGTCAACTGGTGGGCGTCGACGCATCGCCGCCATCATTCGACGAGCGACGGCAAAGGCGATCCCCATTCGCCGCATCTGTCGGGCGACGGTGCCGGCGGCCGGCTCAAGGGCCTCTATCACAGCCACATCGGGTGGCTCTTCGTCGGCGAGTCGACACGGCCGGCGGGATGGGAGAAATACGTACCCGACCTCTATCAGGACCCGCTCGTCTTCAGGCAGCACATGGCGTACTACCGCTGGGTCGCGATCGGCCTCGCGCTGCCGCCGCTGATCTGCGGGCTCGCGTCGCGCTCGTGGACGGGCGTGCTGCTCGGCTTCCTGTGGGGCGACATGGTGCGAATCTTCGCGGTCAGCCATTGCATCTGGGCGCTGAATTCGCTGTGCCACGTGATCGGCCGGCGCGACTTCCACACGAGCGCGCACGACCGCAGCCGCAACAGCCTGCTGCTCGCGATCCCGACATTCGGCCAAGGCTGGCACAACAACCATCACGCGTTTCCCGCGTCCGCCTTCACCGGGCTGCATTGGTGGCAGATCGATCCGGGCGGGCTGTTCGTGCGCGTGCTGGAACGCCTGCACCTCGTCCACGACGTGAATCGCCCCAACGACGAACTGATTGCAAAGAAGCGCATCGCCCCATGAACGACTCTCGACGGGAGCCCGGAAAATGAAGAGCGCCACCCTGAACGCAGTGGAATTCGACGCAAGAACCCACGAGGAAATCGCCGGCTGGATGACCGGCTACGTCGCAGCCAGGCTGCGCACCGACAGCAGCGCGATCGACGTGAACAAGCAGTTCGTCGAGTACGGCCTCGATTCGGCCGACGCGATGAGGATGGTCGGCGATCTCGAAGACTATCTCGGCTTCGAGCTGTCCCCGAGCCTGCCCTATCAATATCCGACGATCGACTCGCTCGCGCGGGCGCTCGCCGATCTGTCGGCCAAGCGATAGGAGACCGAACGATGACCATCCGGCCCGAGAACCGCGAAACCGGCGCGCCGAATCGCGGCGCGCCGTACGGCGCGTCCGCCGACGCGATCCAATACCACTACGACATCGGCAACGCGTTCCTCGCGCTCGCGCAGGAACGCGGCCGCAACTACTCGTGCGCGATGTTCGAGGAAGGCGATACGCACGAGCAGGCGCAAATCCGCAAACTCGACTATCACATCGCGCAGATCCGGGCGCGCGGCGCGGCGCGCGTGCTCGACATCGGCTGCGGCTGGGGCGCGCTGCTCGACCGGCTCGTGACGGCCGCCGGCGTGAAGGAGGCGGTCGGGCTCACGCTGTCGAACGAGCAGCTCCGCTACATCGGCGAGCAATACCGGCATCCGGGCATCGACGTGCAGTTGCGGAACTGGCAGGACTACGAACCCGACCGGCCGTTCGACGGGATCATCTCGCTCGGCGCATTCGAACACTTCGCGAAGATCGACGAAGACAAGGTCGAAGCCTATCGGCACTTCTTCACGAAATGCCACGGCTTCCTGAAGCCGGGCGGCCGGCTGTCGCTGCAGACGATGGGCTACGGCGACGTGCCCCGCGACCGCCGGCACTCCGATCTCTTCATCGCGCGCGAAGTCTTTCCGGAATCGGATCTGCCGTATCTCGCGGATATCGTTCTGGCATCCGAAATGCTGTTCGAAGTGGAACTCGTTCGCAACGATCGCCACGACTACGTGAAGACGATGCGCGCGTGGTTCGAGAACCTGCGCGCGCATCGCCGCGAGGCGCTCGAGCTCGCGCCGCCCGACGTGATCGAGCGCTACGAGCGGCTTTACCGGACGATGAGCTATTCGTTCGATCTCGGCGCGTTCGTGCTCTACCGGATCACGTTCCGGCGCATCGAGCCGAACCGGATTCACGCCGGCTCCCGGCATCGGGCGGCCGTCGCATGAAAAACGCGCCCGCCGACAGCGCCGGCTGCGCGAAGACGCCGCATCGCGCGGCGTCGGCGACCGATCCGGCAATCCCGCCCACGCCCGACGATCGCGCATCCGGGCATCTGTCGCGCGCGTCGTCCGCGCGCCATCTGGGCGTCGCAGCGATACCGGCGATCGGCACGGCCGCCGCGATCGCGCTCTGGGCCGGATTCGGCCTCGCCCCGCGCGCGCAGGACATCGCGATGCTCGCGCTCTTCTACGTGCTCAATATCCTCGGCATGGAGCTCGCGCTGCATCGCTACTTCGCGCATCGCACGTTCAAGGCCGCGCCGTCGGTGAAGATCGCGCTCGCGGTCCTCGGCTCGCTCGCATATATGGGGCCGCTCATGTGGTGGGTCGCGATCCATCGGCTGCATCATGCGAACGCCGACCGGCCTGGCGATCCGCATACGCCGCAACTCGGCGGACGCGGTTTCGTCGGCCGCGCGAAGGGCATTCTGCACGGCCACGTCGGCTGGCTGTTCGATCCGTCGTCCGCGCGCCCGGCTGGCTGGCGCCAGTACGCGAACGACATGTACCGGGACCCGGCGCTGCTGCGCATCCATCTCGCGTACGATTACTGGCTGCTGCTCGGCCTGCTGCTGCCCGCCGCGCTCGGCGGGCTGCTCGATCCGTCGTGGAAGAGCGCGCTGCTCGGCCTGCTGTGGGGCGGCACCGTGCGGATCTTTCTCGCGACGAACGCGATCTGGGCGGTCAATTCGATCGGCCATTCGCTCGGCGGCAACCGGCCGTTTCGCAGCCGCGATCAGAGCCGCAACGCATGGTGGCTCGCGATCCTGACGCTCGGCGCGGGCTGGCACAACAACCATCATGCGTTTCCGCAGTACGCGAGCATGCGCTTCGATCGATGGCAGATCGACGTGACCGGATCGCTGATCGCGCTGCTCGAGCGGCTCGGGCTCGTGTGGGACGTTCAGCATCCCGATCGCGACGCGATCCGCCGGCGGCTCGCGAACGCGCGGCGCGACGATGCGTGACCCGCGTTTTCCTTCCATCGAAACCGACCGGATCTCCCGATGACGGCACTCAAGATCTTCGATGCGCGCATACACGTGCTGCCCGACGTCGTGACGAAGCTCGTCTGGAAGAACTACGAGCGCGACGCCTGGAAGATTCGCTATGCGCTGCTCGCCGAGCAATCGATCGTTTTCCTGAAGTCGCACGGCGTCGCGCGCGCGGCCGGCATCTGCTATGCGGCGCAGCCCGGCGTCGCGCCGTTTCTCAACGACTTCGTCGCGCAACTGGCGTCGCGGCATCCGGCGTTTCTCGTGCCGTTCGGCACCGTGCATCCGCACGATCGCGATTGCGTGCGCGAGGCGGTTCACGTGCTCGACGAGCTCGGCTTCGCCGGCCTCAAGATCCATTGCCGCTTGCTGAAGATCGCGCCGGACGACGACGCGCTCGCGCCGATTTTCGAAGCGCTCGCCGAGCGCGGAAAAGTGCTGAACCTGCATTCGGGCGCGGTCGCGAAGAACAACGCGAACATGGATGAAATTCGCGGCGTCTGCAACGTCGAGCGCTTTCGGCGCGCGATGCGGCGCACGCCGCATCTGAAGGTGATCGTCCCGCACATCGGTTATGACGAAGTTCAGGAGTACGTCGATCTGCTCGACGAATTTCCGAACCTGCATTTCGATACCGCAATGGCGTTCGGCGGGCATCGCGCGGCGACGGGCGAGATCGTGCCCGACGTCAGGCCGCTGCACGAAGCGCGCTATCCGCGCGGCGCGCATCCGCGCCTGCCCGCGCGATGGAAGCCCGCGCTCGAGCAACTGGTGCCGCAGATGCGCGACCACCCGAACCGCTTCCTGTACGGCAGCGACTTTCCGCTCATTCCGTACGAATGGGATTTCGAAATCGAGCAGTTGAAGCGCTACCTGCCGGCCGACGTGCTGCGCAAGGTTCTGTGGGACAACGCCTGCGCGCTGTTCGGCGGCGATGCGAGTGCGAGCGTCGGCATGGGCATGGGCGTGAGTGCGCACGCGAACGCAGGCGAGCGCGCATCGGCCGACTTGCTCGCGGCCGGACCGACCACGGGGCCGACACGATGAAGCATGCGAATCATTCGGCGCCCACCGGCGCGAACGCCGCCGGCGCGTTCGCCGATTTCGTCGAGCTCGCGCAACATCGCGCCGCGCATCAGCCGGACCTGCGCGTCTATACGTTCGTCACGGGCGGCGATCGCGACGAGCGGCATCTGACTTGCGCGGACCTGGACCGGCGCGCGGGCGCCGTCGCGGCGGCGCTGGCGGAAGTCGCCCGGCCGGGGGATCGCGTGCTGCTCCTGTTTCCGCCGGGCATCGACTACATCGTCGCGCTGTTCGGCTGCATGTATGCGGGCGTCGTCGCGGTGCCCGCGTATCCGGTCGAGCCCGCACAAGCGGAACGCACGCTGCGGCGGTTGATCGGCATCGTCGCGGACTGCGCGCCGGCCGCGATCCTGTCGACGACGTCCGGGCGCGACAGCGCGAATCGCGTCGAAACCGGTTCGCCCGCGCTCGACGGCCTGCGCTGGCTCACGGTCGACACGCTGCTCGACGACGGCGCGCGCCGCGCGCCGCGCGCCGTCGATCACCGGACGCCCGTCTACCTGCAATACACGTCCGGCTCGACCGGCGCGCCGAAAGGCGTGATGATCGGCCACCGCAACCTGCTGCACAACTCCGCCCTCATCGCGAGCCGCTTCGAGCACGACGCGAACAGCCGCGGCGCGATCTGGCTGCCGCCGTACCACGACATGGGCCTGATCGGCGGCATCCTGCAGCCGCTCTACGCCGGTTTTCCGGTCACGCTGATGTCGCACGTCGACTTCCTGAAGCACCCGCTGCGCTGGCTGCGCACGATCGGCGAGCGGCGCGCGACGACGAGCGGCGGACCGAATTTCGCGTATCAGATGCTCGCGACGATGCGCATCGCCGATGCCGATTTCGACAAGCTCGACCTGCGCTCATGGAGCGTCGCGTTCGTCGGCGCGGAACCGATTCGGCCCGCCACGCTGCAGGCGTTCGCGCAACGCTTCGCGCGCTGCGGCTTCGACGAACGCGCGTTCTATCCGTGCTACGGCCTCGCCGAGCACACGCTGTTCATGACGGGCGGACTGAAATCGCAGCCGCCCGTCGTCGCGTGCGCGCCGCGCGGCGCGCAGCCGACGCGCGCATCCGACGACGCCGACGCCAACGGCACCGGCGACGAGCGGCACGCGCGCGCGAACACGGCAATCGGATGCGGCGACGCGGCCGGCGACAGCGTGGTGCTGATCGTCGATCCCGACACGCGCGTTCCATGCGATGATGGCCGGGTCGGCGAAATCTGGGCGCAGGGGCCAAGCGTCGCGCTCGGCTACTGGAACAATCGCGAGCTGAGCGCACAGACCTTCGAAAACGAACTGTCCGGCTACGACGGGCGGTTCCTGCGCACCGGCGACTACGGCTATCGGTCGGGGGCCGAGGTTTTCGTCACGGGACGTCTGAAGGACATGATGCTGATTCGCGGCGCGAATCATTATCCGCACGACGTCGAGGCGACGATCGAGGAGCTCGACGTCGAGCTGTTCCGCCCCGGCGGATGCGCGGTGTTCGCGCTCGATACCGAGGCGACGCCGCAAGTGATCGTCGTGCGCGAGTTGCGGGCCCGCTACCTGAAGGCGCTCGGCGACGGCGGCCACGAAATGGTCGGCCTCACGCCCGACGCGCTGTTCGGCCGGCTGCGTCGGGCAATCACTCTGCAGCACGGCATCGCGGTGCACAACATCGTCTTCACGCCGCCGTCGGCGATACCGAAGACGACGAGCGGAAAGATCCAGCGGCACGCCTGTCGCGAACTGTTTCTCAACGACACGCTGCCGGTCATCACCCAGTGGCGCGCGCAGCTCGGCACGCCGAACGAGATCCGGAACAACTGACGAGGAACGCGGCATGCAAGAAAAACTGGATGCGGACTACTTCAACCGGTTCGGCGCCGACTATCTGCCGGGCCTGCTCGGCATCGTCGTCAATCAGGTCGAGAAACACTACGTGCGCGCCGAACTGACGATACGCAAGGCCGTGCTCGCGCACGGCATCCTGCATGCGGGGACGATCGTCGGCCTCGCCGACACCGCGTGCGGCTACGGATGCCTCGCGAGCCTGCCGGAAGGCGCATCCAGCTTCAGCACGCTCGAGCTGAAGAGCAATTTCATGGGCACCGCGCGCGAAGGCGGGATTGTCTGCGAGGCGCGCGCGATCCATGCCGGCCGCATGACGCAGGTGTGGGACGCGACCGTCCGGCACCGCGAAACGGACAAGCTGCTCGCGACGTTCCGCTGCACGCAGATGATTCTCTGGCCAACGAAGTAAATCGCGATGAGCACGCGACGCCTGAAGAACGCGCCGCACGCGAGCGCTCGCGAACGGCGCGCCGATATCGGCATGACGTGGCTCGATCCGCTGCGGCTCGGCCCGCGCGCGTCGCGGATCAGACACGGCTGGGCCGCGCAATCGCGGCCGGACGTGCGCTTTTGCGACGTGCCGACCGCGACGATCCGCGTGCGCGCCGCCGGCTCGCGCGCGGGCGAACGTCCGACGATCGTGTTCGTCTGCGATCCGCCGAGCGTCGTCGAGCACTTCGACCGGCTGATCTCGCGCGTCGCGCAACATGCGCGCGTCGTCTGCTTCGAGCCGCCGGGCTTCGGCTTTTCCGTGCCGAACCGGCGTTTCACGTTTTCGTTCGACGACTACCGCGCGGCGATCGAGGCGATGCTCGCGAGCCTGAACGAAGGGCCATACCTGCTCGCGTTCTCGTGCGTATGGGCGCATATCGCGCTGCAGATCGCGGCGGCGCGGCCGGAGCTCGTCGACAGGCTGCTGCTTTGGCAAAGCCCGGCGTGGGACGAACAGGTCGCATGGGCGCGGCGCGTCGACGCGCGCAGCCTGCTCTCGACGCCGTTCGTCGGACAGTGCGCGTGCGCGTTCGGCGCGCGGAAGATCGGCATCGGCTGGTTCCGTCAGGCGATGGCGAAAGACCGTTATCGCGAATTCGCACCGATGCTCGATACGTCCTTCGATCACGGCGCATTCTGCTGCCTCGGCTCGCTGTGGCAGCGCTTCTACGACGATGCGCCGCGCGCCGTGCAGGTCCGGCAGCCGACGCTGCTCACGTGGGGCGCGGCGGACCGCACGCATCGGCATAGCTGCAAGTGGTCGATTGCGCAGCACGTACCGCACGCGGTCCGGCATCCGGGCTTCGAGCATGCGGGGCATTCGCCGGAGCTCGAGGAGAGCGACGCGTTCGCGACACTTGTGCTCGACTGGCTGACGGCGGAGCAGGAAGGCTGAGCGCATCGATCGTTCACGCGCCTCGCGCGATGCCGACAGTCGTTACGTGCCGTTCGTCGGCGCGCGGCGCTTCGCACGCGGCTTCGATTCCGCATTTGATCCCCTGCTCACCCGCGATGCGCGCCGCGGCTTCTGGTAGCGCACGCACCGCGCGGCGGCGGCGCGCGGCGCCCTTCGTCGGCGCACGAAGCATCATCGCGGCCTGCCGATCCGGTTCCTCCTGCAAGGGCGATACGTGTGGCCTGTCCGTCATGCGCGAATTCGCGGCTCATGGCTGCGAGAGCGGGTTCGCCGCATCGGTCACATATTCCGACACGATGCCGCCGATTGTGTTAGCGTTGAGCGGCATTCGCTTACGTATGACGAATGCGACACCATGACGCTTCGAAAGGAGTTCCGCCAAGTGACCGCGCTCACCCTGTTGTTCGATCTGGACGGCACGCTCGTCGATACCGACGCGTTGCATCTGAATGCGTATAACGCGCTGCTCGCGCGCTGGAATCGGTCGATCGATATCGATTACTACAAGACGCACGTGATGGGGTTTTCCGACGACCTGATTTTCGGGGAGTTGTTTCCGGGAATGCCGGCGGCGGAATATACCGAGCTGGCGGCGGAAAAGGAGCGGCTGTTTCGTGCGCAGCTGGGCGCGAAGCTGACGCCGACGGCGGGGACGGCGGATATTCTCGGGTATGCGGAGCGGGTTGGCGCGAAGACCGCGATCGTGACGAATGCGCCGCGCGAGAATGCGACGATGATGCTCAATGCGTTGGGGCTCGCGGAGCGGTTCGGCACGCTTGTAATCGGCGGCGAGCTGGAACATGGGAAGCCGCATCCGTTGCCTTATTTGACCGCGCTGGAGTTGCTCGGGGCGAAGGCGGAAGACGCGGTGGCGTTCGAGGATTCGGCGTCGGGGGTGCGCTCGGCGAGTTCGGCTGGGATTTTTACGTTCGGGATGTTGACGGCGTTGGGTGAGGAGAAATTGAGAGAAGCGGGAGCGAAGACGGCGATCAAAGATTTTGGGGATCGGGGGCTGTGGGAATTCCTCGAGCGTGCCCCAAGCCGATAGATTAACGATAAGGACCTGTCCGCAATTTTGTGTACAAGGCAGCCAAGAATCGTTATCTGTGCACCGGGATAAGCGGACTCCCGAACAGCCTGATTCACGGCTGATTTCCGTCGGAGATCTCGCGACAAGTGTTGATCCCGCCACGGCGCGCGGGTCTGATCGATCGCACGACGCCTCGCGCGTCGCGTCGCAATCGACGGCCGGGCGCCACGACCCTGCCGTCCGTCAATGAGGGTCGTTTTCCGAAGCCGCTCGGAGCTGCTTAATCCATCAACAAATCGACGCCGCAATTTACAGCACGAATCACAAGCAATAAAATCGACAAATTCGCAATTCAATTAAATATAAATTAAACGGTTTCGCCCCTCATTAAAAAACATGGCGGAACGCCGCTTGAATTTTCCATCAAGCAATCGCCCGGCATCTCATCGCCTCTCGCCTTGATAATCCAATTCCGGCGACTAATATTGAAGAGTTGTGTTCCACCAAAAAATCAACTCATCAATAGAAACTGCCACCTTCCGTTTCGCCGCTCAATTTTCTATTAAACCGTAAATATAGAACGGAATCAGTTTATCGATTGCATTCCGCAACATTTCGGCAAACGATCCGATTCAATAGACACACGTACGTTACGAGGAGACCGAGACATGGCTCAGCGCATTCGTCTCGCAGTTGCCGGCGTGGGTAACAACATATCGGCACTGTTCCAAGGCATCGAATACTATCGGGCGCTTCGCGACCAGGGTGTCGACGAGCGCGAATTCGTCGGCATCAAGCGGCCGCGCATCGGCGGCATCGGCGTAAGCGACGTCGAGTTCGTCGCCGCATTCGACGTCCATCCGAACAAGGTCGGCCGCCCGTTCGACGCGGCCGTGCTCGCGCCGCCGAACAACTATCCGATGCTCGGCGCACCGCTGCCGGCCATCCCGTTCCCGGTGGATCAGGGCTTGACGGCCGAGACCACCCGCGACGACGACGACGCATTCAAGCACGTCGTGCGCCGCCTGCGCGAAAGCGAAGCCGAAGTCCTGCTCTATTCTCTGCCGACCGGCTTGCAATGGGCGGCCGAAGCGTATGCGCGCGCGGCGCTCGCCGCCGGCGTGGCGTTCGTCAACTGCACGCCGGAGCTCGTCGCGCGCACGCCCGCGTTGCTCGACGCCTATCAGGCGGCCGGCGTGCCGCTCGTGGGCGACGATCTGGCGAGCCACTTCGGCACGTCGGTCGTGCATCGCGCGCTGCTCGGACTGCTGAGCGATCGCGGCATCACGCTGCAGAGCTCGTATCAACTGAACTTCGGCGGCAACGAGGACTTTCGCAACCTGCGCGAGCGCGGCGCGAGCAAACAGCAGTCGAAGCTCAATGCGCTCGCGCAGGACGGCGTCGATACGTCTCGCGTCGAGATCATCCCGTCGGCCGGCTATATCGGGCAGCTGAAGGACAACAAGGTTGCGATCGTGAACATCGAGGGCGTCGGCTGGGGCGGCACGCCGGTACAGCTCGATCTGAAGCTGAAGGTCCAGGATTCGAGCAATGCCGCGGGTGTCATCATCGATCTGATCCGGATCGCCGCCGCATCGCGCCGCGCGAAGCACGCCGGCTTTCCGGCCGCGGCCGCGAAGCTGCTGAAGTCACCCGTCGGCGGACACGACAAGATCACGCCCCAAAGCATCGACGCGAGCTTTCGCGCACTCGACGCGTCCGCCGCTTGAGAGCATGACGATGGCGCATCCGAAACGCGGCATCGAACGCCCTGGCGGCTGCGCAGCGGCGACGGTCGACGTCATTCTGCTCGCGTACGACGGCGTCGACGCGCTCGATCTGTTCGGTGTGCATGCCGTGCTCGCGAAGGCGTCGGCCGTGACCGCGCCGGACGGCGCCGCGCCGCTGCGCGTCGCGATCGCGGCAGCGTCGCGCGTCATCACGACTTCGTGCGGTATCGACCTGAGCTGCGGCGCGCCGCTCGACACGCTCGATCACGCGCGCGCGATCGTCGTGCCGGGCGGACGCGGTGCGGCGGCCGCGGCCCGGCACCCGTCGCTCGCCACGCTGCTGGCACGCGCGCATATGCGCGGCGCGGCGATCTACGTAGTGTGCTCGGGCGCGCTGCTCGTGGCAGCGGCCGGCATCGCGAACGGACGACGGCTCGCGATCCATCACGACAAGCAGCAATGGCTGCGCGACGTCGCGCCGTCCGTCGAGCCTGCCGCGGGCCTCATCGCGGACGGACGCCTGTGTTCGGTCGGCGGCGATGCGTCGCCTTCGACGAAAGCGACCGATCTCGCGTTCCAGCTACTCGCCGATTTTGCGCCGTACGCAGTCGCACCGGTGGCGGCCCGGATGGAGTTGCGGCCGGGTCGCGGCGCGGCCGCCGCGCGGCTTTTGGAGGCGACCGCATGAGCGCGCGGCGCGGCACCGTCCTCGTGACGGGCGCGAGCCGCGGCGTCGGCCTCGCGATCGCCGAAACGCTCGCGCAGCGCGGCTACGACCTCGCACTATGGGCTCGATCCGCGTCCGACCTCGACGCGATCGCGCAACGCCTCGGCGCGGCCGGATGCCGTGTCCACACGGCGGCCGTCGACGTCGGCGACGCCGCCGCCGTCGAGGCGGCGGGCCGCGCGCTGCACGCGCAGGACGCGGCGCTCGCGGGCGTCGTCGTCAACGCGGGATGCGGCCGGTGGGCGCGCATCGCCGATACGGCGTCCGACGAATGGAGCCGCACGCTGCGCACCAATCTCGACGGCGCGTTCCACACGCTGAAGGCGTGCGTCCCACTGCTCGAGGCGCGCCATCCGCTGATCGTCGGCATGATGTCCGACGCGAGCGTGTGGCCGTTCGCCGAGCGGGGCGCGTATTGCGCGTCGAAGGCGGGCTTCTATCAGCTCTTCGAGATTGCGCGACAGGAGCTGCGCGAGCGCGGCGTCCGGATGACCGCCGTGCTGCCGAGCCGCATCGACACGCATTTCCAGGGCGGCCACGCGTCGGCCGCGCCCGGCAGCCGTCCCGGCGCGCTCGACGCGGCCGACATCGCGACGATCGTCGCGGATCTATTCGACGGCCCGCCTCATATCGAAATCCGCGAGCTGCGCGTCACCGCGTTCGCATCCAGCTTCGGCCCTTTCCCGGGAGGAAACCCAGCGTGACGATCTTCACAGGCATTCATCCCGCCGGCCACTCGCGGCCGATCGGCAAGTATTCGCCCGCCGTGTCCGTGCCGATCGGCGCGGGGCAGCGCCTCCTCTTCATCAGCGGCCAGGTCGCGACCGACGCCGACGGCGCCGTGCTCGCGCCCGGCGACGCGGGCGCGCAGACCGAGATCGTGTTCGAGCGCCTCGCGCGCATCCTCGACGCGGCGGGCGGCGATCTTTCGGCGCTCGTCAACGTCGTGATCTATCTGCGCGACATCGCCGATTTTCCCGCAGTGTCCGCGATCCGCAACCGCGTGCTCGGCACGCCGCCGCCCGCGAGCACGCTCGTACAGGTCGCGTCGCTCGCCGAGGCGGGCTGTGTCGTCGAAATCAGCGGCATCGCCGTGATCGGCGAGGACGGCGGACGTGGCTAGCCGCACCAACGCGCCCGCATCGCGCGACGCTGCAGCCGAACAGGCCGATCCGCGCAGCCAGCGAGCGGTGCTGCCGCGCGTCGCGCAGCACGCGAGCGTGCTCGTCGTCGGCTCGCTGAACGTCGATCTGCTGCTGTACAGCGACGTGTCGCCATGCGAAGGCGACTCGCTGCCCGTGCGGGCGATCACGCTGCCGGGCGGGCACGCGGGCAACTGCGCGTCCGCGCTGTCGGCGCTCGGCCTGGCCGTATCGATCGTCGCGGCCGTCGGCGACGACGCCGACGGCGAGAGGCTGCTCGCCGACCTCGACCGGCGCGGCGTCGACACGCGCTTCGTGCGACGCATCGCGCACGCGCACACCGGCCGCGCGATCATCCCCGTGCTCGGCCCCGAGCGCTGCAACTACATGCTGCTCGATCGCGGCGCGAACGAGTCGCTCGTCGGCGACGATGTGCGCGCCGCGCTGTCCGGCGTCGCGCGCTGCGATGCGGTCATGCTGTTCGATCCGAGCGTCGACGCGCTCGTGCAGACGGTCGCGCTCGTGCGCGCGCGCCGTGCGGCCGCGGCGCTGTGCTGGACGCCGTCCGGGATGTACTCGCGCGATCCGGTCGCCTTGACGCTCCTCCCGCAATGCGACGTCGTGTTCTGCAACGCGCGCGAGTTCGCGCATCTGCGCGATCAGGGCGATCACGTGTTCGACATGCTCGATGCGGTCGACGTCGTCGTCACGCTCGGCGAGCACGGCGCGCTGTCCCGCCATCGCGGCATCGAGACGCGCGCGCCTGCGCATCCGTGTGAAGTCGTCGATCCGACGGGCGCAGGCGACGCGTTCGCGTCGGCTTACCTGCTCGCGCGGCTCGCCGGCCTCGACGCGGCCGACCGCCTGCGGCTCGGCAACGCGAGCGGCGCATGCGCGGTCGGCACGCGCGGCGCACGCGACGGCCTGCCGACGCTCGACGCGCTGCTCGACGCGACGCTCGACGGCCCACTCGACGGCCCGCGATACAGGTCCGCGCCGCCGCGCGCCCAGGAGCCCGCTCATGCGCATGCGGCGAAGCGCTGACGGCTGGCGCGGTCTCATCGGAAGCACGTTCACGCCCGAGCGCGCGGCGAGGCTCGCCGCGACGATCGTGACCGCCGTGCGTGCGCACGACGGCGGCGGCCCGCGCGTCGTCGTCGGTTACGACTGCCGCCGCCTCGGACGCCGCGCCGCGCGACTGATCGTGCGCGCGGCGAGCGACGCGGGCGCGCGCGCCGTGCGCGTCGTCGAACATCTGCCGACGCCGACCGCGTCGTACCTCGTCGGCGCGGGCGACGCCGAGCTCGCGCTGCTCGTCACCGCGAGCCACAACCCACCCGAATGGAACGGCGTAAAGGCGAAGGGCCGCCCAGGCTGCCCGCTCGACGCCGAGCTCGAACGGCGCGCGGATGCGCTATTCGACGATTCGGAGCGCGCCGCGGGCGACGCGCCATTCGGCGAGCCTTCCGGCGAGCCATTCGACCAAGCCGACGAAGCGCGCGCGGACGATGCTGGCGGTCTCGACGATGCGATCTTCGAAGCATGCGACGCGTCTCCGTGGATCGACCGGCACATCGCGCACGTGCTGTCGCGCTTGCCGGCGACGCCGGATCTGCCGCTGCGCGTCGTCGTCGACGGGCTCAGCGGCATCGCGGGCAGCGCGATGCTGCATCTTTGCGACGCGCTGCGCTGGTCGGCGACGCCGCTCGGCTGCGCGCCGTCCGCTGATTTCGGCGGCGTCGCGCCCGATCCGTCGCTGCCCGCGAGCCGGCGACGCGCGGCCGAGGCGGTATGCGCCGAACATGCCGACCTCGGCCTCGTCGTCGACGGCGACGGCGACCGCGTCTATGCGATCGACAGCGACGGGCGCACGGTCGAGCCGCACGAATTGTTCGCACTGCTGCTCGCGCACCGGCATCGGCGGCGATACGGCCATCCGGAGCGCGGCGTCGCCGTCACGGCGGCAACGGGCGCGCTCGTGCAGCGGCTGTGCGCGCGGTGGAGCCGCCCCGTCATCGAGCAGCCGGTCGGCTTCAAGCATCTGTCGCCGCTGCTCGTCGAAGGCCGCATCGACGCAGGCGGCGGCAGCGTCGGCGATCTCGCGTTCGCCGAATTCGGCGTCGATCGCGATCCGTTCGGCGCTGTCGCGCTCCTCGCCGACCTGCTGGCGACGAGCGGCCAGTCTCTCGCAGCGCTCGTCGCTGACCTGCGACATCGCTACGGCCGCTTCGACTGGCATGAATCGCACGTGAACGGCGACGCCACCGACACGCAACTGCGCGACGCGGGCCGGCGCGCACTCGAACGATGCGGCTTCGACGCACGCACGGCGCGCATCACGACTGTCGACGGCATCAAGTTTTCGTTCGACAGCGGCGAATGGCTGCTGCTGCGGCCGTCCACGACGGAAGGCGGCATCCGCGTATACGGCGAGCTGCTGAGCACGCGAGCAGCCGGCGCGGCCGCCGCGCTCGCCGCGCACGTCGCCCGCGCGCTCGCCGCCGAGCGAAGTCCGTAGTCGCGCGCCGCCGGAGGAGCAAGCCCGTGCACGATCGCTACCGCCTGATCCTGATCCGTCATGGCCAGACGCCGGACACGCTGGACGGGCGCTTCTGCGGCGCGCGCGACCCGGCGCTCACGGCGCTCGGGCACCGGATGGCGATCGAAGCGTCGCGACATCCGGCGCTGCGCGGCATCGCCGTCGTCGTGACGTCGCCGTCGCTGCGCGCGCGACAGACCGCGCGCCACATCGCCGACGCGAACTCCGTGTCGATTCTCGTCGACGAACGGCTGCGCGAACTGTCGTTCGGCGCGTGGGAAGGGCGCGTGCCCGACGACGTGCGCGACGAGCCGGCGTACCGGCGTTGGATCGACGATCCGGCGATCCACGCGCCGCCCGGCGGAGAAACCGGATTCGCGGTGCTCGCGCGCGTGATGTCGGCGGTGCGCGACGCGATCGGCATGTTCGACGACGTCGCGCTCGTCACGCACAAATCGCCGATCCGGCTGCTCGCGTCGTTCTACGGCGCGACGCCGCTGTCGCGCTTCCGGCAGATCGCCGGCATTCACGCATGCTCGGTTTCGCTGATCGTGCGCGACGGCGGCGGCGTGGCGCTCGGTCCGCTCGGCGACACGTCGCATCTGTCGCTCGCGTGGCGAACCGATCCCGATCGCGCGCGCGCGCCGCCCGACGGTGCGGGCGCCCTCATCGACGACGGGGCGCGCGACGCGCCGCCGCTTATCGGAGGGCGCGACGGGTAACGCCCTCCATCACCCGACAGGAGTCGCGCATGTCACACTCGAAGCGCATCGCCATCATCGCGGGCACCGGTCTCGCCCGCGGCCTCGACGCATTCCTCGGCAACCGCGAGACGATCGAGAACGTGCGGGTCACGTTCGGCCGGCGCAGCGGCGCGGTGCTGCATTACACGACAGGCCGGATCGGCGGCATCGAGGCGATCGTCCTGCCTCGGCACGGCCCGACGCTCGAGATTCCCGACCGCAGCCCGTCCGAGCTCGTCGCCGAGCTCGGACACGAAGCGCACATCTGGCACCTGCACGAACTCGGCGTGCAAGCCGTCTACGCATTCAATTCGGTGGGCGCGATCGACCTCGATCTGCCGCTCGCCGCCGACAACGTGTTTCTCGCGCCCGACGACTACGCACGCGGCCTGTCGAGCGTCTCGCACAGCTTCGGCAATGTTGCGAAACACGTGCATCCGTCGATGCGCGAACCGTTCGACGCGCGGCTGCGCGCGAACTTCGCGCTCGCGGCCGACAAGGTCGGCGCGAAGCTGCTGATGCAGGGGCTGTACATCCAGTCGGGCGGCGACGCGTTTGAAAGCGTGGCCGAAGTCGAGACGTACCGCCACGTCTATCAGGGCCGGCGCAACCGCGTGCTCGGCATGACCGCGGGTGCGGAGCTCGTGCTGTGCAGACAGATGGAGATTCCGTATGCGCTCATCTGCGCGAACTGCAACTGGGCGGAAGGGCTCGATCCGGACAACGCGGTGACGCACGCATTCGTGCTCGCCGGCATGCAGCCCGCCGCCGCCACGCTCGCGAAGATCGCCGAGGCGGTGCTGCGCATCGAGGCTGAAACTTGAACGGATTGCGCGCAGTACGCTCGCGATCGGAAGCGGCGCGCGGCGACGACGACGCCGCGGGACGGCGCGCGCCGTCCGCCGTTGCACGCGATGCGGCGATATCGCGGCCGATTCAGTCGGTTGAGTCGTTTCGCTCGTGGCGGTCGTTTCGAGCGCTTCGAGCGCTTCGCTCGTTTTGGCCATATCGGCGCGAGCGTCGACTATTCGCGCAACGCATCGAAGCGCAGCCTCAGCAACGCCGCGCGCTCGAGATCCTTGCGCCGGCCGAACAGCGTCAGCATGCGTTCGAGCGCGAGCGGCGACGGCACCGGCACCTCCACGTTCGCGACGGCGACGTACCGCATCGAATCGACGACGACCTCGCGCCACGCACGGCCGTCGTTGACTTCGAGGCGGCCCATCACTTCGACGTCGAGCGGCGCGAAGCCGAATCGCGCGAAGCGGGACCGGAAACGCGCGCCGTCGGCCGGACGGAATTCGGCGCGGCGCGACGCGGCCCAATGCGCGATCGCGGCGTCGGCGTCGCGCACGCTCGTCAGCACATCGATGTCCTTCGGCGCGACGTCGACGCCGTACAGCGCGAGCGCCGCGCTGCCGATCACGCACCACGGATCGCGAAACATCGCCGTCATCGCCGGCACCGCCAGCAACAGTGTCTGTTCGAGCGCCGCTTCGACGGATGGTCGAACCATGGTTCCTCCGTGCGGCTGCGAAGCGCGAGGCCGCGCAGCGTGTGTGCCGACGAAGCGCGACCGCGCTCGGGCGGCCGCGACACATCGAAATCCTTACTTTAACGATTTTTGGAGGCGAGCATGACAAGGATCGTCATCACGGGTTCCGCCGGCAAGGCCGGCGCGTTCGTCGTGCGCGAATTCGCCGCGCACGGCTACGACACGCTCGGCGTCGATGTGAAGGCCACCGTCGTATCGAGCGCGCTCGGGCACCTGCCTTCGATGAAGGCCGATCTGCGCGACCTCGGGCAAGTGCTCGAATCGTTCGAGCGCGCGGATGCGATCGTCCATCTCGCGAACGTGTCGCTGCCGGGCATGTTCCCGCCGGGCAAGACGTTCAGCGACAACCTGACCGTCAACTACAACGTGTTCAGGGCCGCGCGCCTGCTCGGCATCCATTCGATCGTGTGGCTGTCGAGCGCCGCGGTCGTCGACGACCTGTTCGATCCGTCGGGCGAGATCGACGTGCCCGTGACGGAAGATTCGCCCGCGCGCGCGGGCTCCACGTACGCGCTGTCGAAGATCGTCACCGAGCAGATGGCCGACTTTTTTTGCGGCGAACACATGTCGATCGTCGGCCTGCGCGCGCCCGTGATCGAGGACCCGGCCGATTATCCGCACTATGCGAAGTATCACGGCGATCCGCAGCTGCGCCGCTGGCATCTGTGGTCGTACATCGACGCGCGCGATCTCGCCCGCGCATGCCGTCTCGCGGTCGAAACGCGGCCGCGAGGCGTGCATAACGTGTTCGTGTCCGCGCGCGACACCGTGATGGCCCAGCCGATCGATGCGCTCTTCGAGCTGCGCTTCCCCGGCGCGCCGGTGCCGGCGCGGCTGCGCGAATGCGGCAGCTTCTTCGCGCCGGAACATGCGAAGCGATTGTTCGGCTTCGAGCCGATCCATTCGTGGCGCGACGATCGATGAAACGGCGACGAGGTCATCATGGGCGCGACGCATTCGAACGGCATCTATTCACTTGACGGCCAGCGCGTGCTGATCGTCGGCGGATCGAGCGGCGTGGGGCTCGCGCTCGCGCGCGAGGCGACGCGGCTCGGCGCGCAAGCAATCATCGTCGGTCGGGATCGCGCGCGCCTCGATCGCGCGGTGGCGATCGTCGGCGCGGGCGCGATCGCCGAGGCGGCCGACGTACGCGAGCCGCGCGACGTTCGGCGGCTTGCCGAGCGCATCGGGCGTATCGATCATCTTTGCTTGAGCGTCGCTCACGACATCGCGCCGCATTCGATCGCGGACGATCTCGTCACGCTGAAACGGCACTGGGACAGCCTGTTCTGGTCGTCGCTCGTCGTCGTCAAGGAAACGCTCGCGCATCTCGCCGAGACGGGATCGATCACGTTCGTCACGGGATCGCTGAGCCGCAAGCCGGTGGCGGGGAAATCGCTGTTCACGTCGTCGCAGTGCGCGATCGAAGGCATCGCGCGGGCGCTCGCGGTCGAGCTTGCGCCGAGACGGGTGAATACCGTGGTTCCGGGGTTGCTCGATACGCCGCTGTGGAACGCGCTCGATCCGGCGCGGCGCGCGGCGTTTTTTGCGGGGCACGCGGCGAAGCTGCCGGGGAGGCGGATCGGGCGGGCCGAGCATGTGGCGGGGGTGGTGATCGCTTGTATGGTGAATGGGTTTGTGACGGGGGCGTCGATGACTGTCGATGGGGGGGAGCAGATTGTTTAGTCGTGGCGTCGCATGACGGATGTTCGTCGCGCAGGGAGCGCGTCGGGGCAAACGCGTCGGCACGGCGATGGACTGGCGGTTGCGCGTGAGGTGTCGGGGGCCGTATTTCCTCCGGAATTAATGCTACACGTATGCGAAACACTCGTCGGCATTTGCCGGCGGTCATGCGTTTTTGAAAGCGCTTTCGGACTGATTGAGCGCGACGAACGCCGGGCGGGGGGTTGTCGGAATTTCCGTGTTCAAGGCGACTCGAGAATCACACGGACGGTCGAACGAAGCGATCCGAATAGAGGATAGCGAATTGGTTCATAGCCGTGTTCCAGTCATGAACGACGCGGCTCCAGTTGGCGGTGATATTACGCGGTGCTAGCCAGATGAGTTTCGTCGCCGCATCGTCGTTCGGGAAGTGCTCTCGGGTCTTGATGATCTTGCGCAACTGCGCGTTGATACTCTCGAATTTCATCCGTAGTGTAAATTCCCTTGCGAACCGCCGGCGGAAACGCAAAAAACGGAATCACGCGATCCCAGGCGCCGCGCCATGCCGCACTGTCCGTCGGGAATTTCTGCCCCCACGGCCCGTCGGCAAACGCATCGGGTTCTACCTGGGCCGCTTCCGCGCTGGGCGCGGTGTCGATCGGGCGAATCACTGCAGCCAGTTCCCTGCGGTCTTTCCAGTACGCGCAATCGAGGCTGATGCGAATCAGGTGCAAGATGCAGGTCTGCAGCGTGGTGGCCGGAAATACGACCGCCAGGGATTCCTGGCATGCCTTTGAGGCCATCGGTCACGGCGATCAATGTAGTTGACGCCTCGCGTCTTGAGATCATTGAACACCTTCATTCCGAACTTGAAAGGTATCCGGAATATCGCGCGTACCGTCGGGCAGAACGCCCAGCGCAAGGGAGATCGCCTTGTTGCGCACGACAGCATCTTCGCGGACTTGACCCGCAGCGCGTCGAAAAACACCACCGGGTACATGGGTTCGAGCGGCCGGGCTTGCCAGGCCGTCACTTCAATCATCACCTCGTCAGTCACCGAGCTGATGAAATCGGGCGAGACCTCGGTGCCGTATTGTTCTTGCAAAAAACACTGAATCTCCCGCACGGTCATGCTCCGGGCATACATCGCGACAATCTTGTCGTCGAAGCCCGTGAAGCGTCGTTCGTGTTTGGGGATCAACAGCGGTTCGAAGCTACCGTCACGGTCGCGCGGCACCTCGATGCGGATCGGGCCGTCTTCGGTCAGGATCGTCTTCTCGCCGGTGCCGTTGCGCTGGTTGGTGACGGCGGCCGGCTTGGCGGCACCCGACAGATAGCCGAGATGATGGTTCATCTCGCCACCCAGCGCCCGCTCGATCAGGACCTTCTTGAGGGCTAGCGTCGCGGCATTAATGGCTGCGGCCGTCATCGGGCCGTTGCCGAATTGCTCAAGCAACTCGGCGGGAATGGCTGGCAAGTCTACCGGCTTGGCTTTCGCTTTGCGAGGCATATAGTCTCCTTGGGAGCATCATATGCCTTGAACACGAATTTACTGACAAGCCTGCGCGAAGCCGCTCGAGGCAGCAGCCCTTTGATCGCAACACACTCGACATCCGTCATGTCACTCGGGTACCGCTTCGTCTTGCGAGCCAGTCCCGTTTGCCGCTCCTGGTGTTCTTTTTTCCACATGCTCCCTTTAAATCACATCCAAGGGAATTTCTCAAACGTGCTCTTAGCGCCCCACCCACTGGTAGCAGGGGATCAAACACGTCTACCCAGCACCCTTCTCAATTTATAAATCTCAGATCGGAAACAAAAATCCAAAGACTATTCTTAATCTCATTGTGACAACTCAATCCCAAACCAATTACATCGACATCAAATTTAACCAGAACACGTTCTCCCCTCTCATGTCTCGGCAAATTCGATTGTTCCTCTTTCCCTACCACGGTCCCCGCCTGCCCAATCAATTTCCAGTAATTTTCATGATCTCGGGTACCCTGAGGCGAATTTCTCGTCCCCAAAAACCTTTCCAAAATAACTTTATCATGCAATGAAAAATTCATAATTCATCCCATTCAACCAACTGGATAAGTCGCTGTATGCGTACCGTCGGAATGTTGCACGTCCCAATGAGGAGCATGGGTGCCTTTATGATCAGTTGGTTCCCAAATATCCCCTTTTTTATCCCTCCACCCTTTGCATCCCGATCGCTTACCTTGTGCCGGCCAGAATTTGTAATGTCCACTACCTTGCGCCGGAACAAATTTACCACCTGTATTTTCGCGCGTCGGTCTCCCAGGCGCGGGAGGCTTGTTTCCTTGTAATCCCCAGGGATCAAGCCATCCAAAGACATTAGGCGCAAAACGATAAATATTGCGACCGCCAGTTAACCCAATGGGGTCTTGGCTGATGAAGCCACCAGTATCAGGATCGAAATATCTGTAGCGATTGTAATGCAGCCCACTTTCGTCGTCATGATACTGCCCCTGTAACCTGAGTGGCTGCATGATCTGCCACCCAATGCACTCGACGCCCCCCCGCGAATGATAACGCGCCGTCCATGCAACCTTCCCACTAGCGTCGTACATCCGCACGGGTGCTCCGTTTGGATCATTCTGATAAAAATACACTGTTGCCGCGTCCGGTACCAATTGCCCCGGCAGTCGCGCTGATACCCTATCCTCTGCCAGATCGCCGTGCACAACCGCGAGAGGTTGGAATGTTCCCGGATAGTAGATCCATTCGCACGCACGACCAGCGGCAGGCGGTATTCCCGTGTCAGAGTGGCGCTGCTCCGGCGAAGCAAGTGGCGACGGCTGCATTTCCCTGCCTACATCCGGATCCGAGTCACCACCTCCGCTGCCACTCGCCGCAAACTCCCCAACGAGCGTATTACTGTCCCAAAAGAACCGACTCATGCTCGGTGGCTGCCGCTGCAATTCTCCGCCTGCCGTGAACGCATGCAAGACTTTACGCACCCGCCGCTGGAATGGATCGTATTCGTACCGTGCACGAATGTGCGCTGGTGCTGCCCCCGATGTGGCAACAGCTTGCGGCCGCACCGCCACCGTCTCAACGAGCTGCCCGGCCGCATCCCAACGCAGCGTCAGGTCCTGCGCGGCATCCTGCTTCCGAATAAGGTTGCCGACTCTGTCGTACGCGTAATAGCAGCCTTCATATTCACCTTCACGCACCCAAGTGCCGGTCTTTGCCGCAGCGGCTGCATCCGCCGCGCGGCGCTCGTGAATGTGCGTCTTCAGCAAATCTCCGGCCGGATCGTACAGATAGCGACGCAACTGCCCAGCGGGGTCGAGATGCGCGATCACCTGCCCCACCGGATCGTACTGAAAGCGCTCGATGCCGCCCCGCGAGTCGCGCTTTTCGACCAATTCGCCATTCGCGTCGTACGTATATTCGCTCGCGAAGAGCGCGCCGGTGCCTGTTAGCAACGTACGCTGCGACGCAAGCTGGCCGTCCGATCCGTACGACAGTTCGCGCCGCAACTCCGCACCCAACTGCTCGGTGCAAATCTGCCCGAGCGCATCTCGCTCGAGCACGACCGGCGCGGTGTCGTCGATCCGAATCGACGTGACGGCATCCAAAGCGTCGTATGCATAGCGAACGGTATGCTCGACAACCGCGCCGCCGGCAATAAGCCGGGTCCTGCGTGCTATCCGGTTGCCGGCTTCGTCGAAATCGCTGGCGATCGTGAAGTCGTCGCCTTGTCGCTCCTCGATCACGCGGCCCGCTGTGTCGTAACTGAACTCGACGCGGCAAGACGGATTCTGCGCGATCACCAAATCCCCGCGCCGGTCGTATGCGAAGCTGTCGATCCGGAGACCATCGCCATGTTCTGGATCAGGCACGCGCTTCTGCACGATGCGTCCGAGCCGATCGTATCGGTATTCGATCGTCTGCCCCAGAGGATCAGTGCTATAGAGCAGTTCGCCCGCAGCACCATATCGATAGCGTCGCGCTTGCCCCCAGTAGTCCGTCTCCACGACGATCCGCCCCAACGCATCGCGTTCGAGCGCGTATAGCTCGCCGCGTTCGTTCACGACGCCGATCAGTTGTTCTTCCGTGTCGTAACGGTATTCAACGGTGGTGCCGTCGGGCGCGAGCCGTCTGCTGACCTGTCCGAGCGCCGAGTACTCCATCTGCGTCACGTAGCCCATGGGGTCGCGATAACGAGACAGGTTTCCTTCAACGTCGTACCCACAGTGAGTCTCCCGTCCGCCCGGCTCGATTGCGCGCATCAGATTGCCGTTGCGGTCGTACTCGTATTTGCTTTGTTGTCCGAGCGCATCGATTGCTTCGATGAGGTATCCGCGCGCATCGTACCGATACTGCGTGCGATACCCCAACGCATCGATCTGCGCCGCGAGATTGCCGTCCCGGTGGTAATCGAATCGCGTGCTCGCACCGCGCGGCCCGGTATGTTCGACGAGCTGACCGTACTCGTCATATGTATAGCGAGATATCGCGCCCGACGGATCGATCTGCGCGAGCAGATTGCCGAACGTATCCCATTCGTAGCGCCACTGCCGGCCACCTATCAACGTCACGCAGACCGGGCGGTGATCGAGGTCAAATTCCGTTCTGACTGCGCTGCCGTCCGGCAACGTCTGCACGAACAAACCGCCATACGCGTCATATTCCCAAGCCGTCGTCCGCCCCGCCGGATCGATCACCGCGCTCGCACGCCCCTGCGCGTCATACCGATACGCGGTCACGCCGCCTAGCGGATCGATTTCAGCGACAGGCATCCCGCGCTCGTTCATCTGCATGATCGACGTATGCCCGAGCGAATTGGTGACGCGCGTCTCCACCCGCGCGCGATCGTAGACGAAGCGATAATCGAACAGCCCGTTGTCGCCCCAAGCATGATCGACGCGCCACACGCCGTCGTCGCCCTGCTGGTAGCTGTAGTAAAACGACACGCCGCGCGCGCTCGTATGGCTCACCATCCGATGGCCGGCCGTGTACTCGAAATGATGCGGATGCGCCATCGCATCGATCGCGGCCGTCAGATTGCGCTCGCGATCATGCTCGTAGCTCACGAGCGGATGCGGGTTCCCTCCCGCATCGATCAGCGTCAATGAAGTCAACAGCCCGGCGTGCAGCCCGCTGCCCGTGCCGCATTCGATCACACGCTCGGTCTGCCCGTCGCGCTTCCATTCGACGAGACGCACGAGCCCGCCATACACGTCACGCTCGAACACCCACGCATTGCCATTGAGATCGGCCATGCGATCGATCGGCAGCGTGACTCGCGACTCACCATCGAGCGCCGCAACAGCATCTCGCCAACGAGAAGGCAGCACGAACCCGTATTCGATACCCTCACGCGTGCGCAGCACCATCCGCCCATCGTCGCAATACAACGCATGCCCATGCTGCCAGTCATACGTGCGCGCTGGCCAGCCGTCGCCGGCCGGCACTACGTCGAAAGCGGTCGCATGATCCGGAAAATAAGCAGCCGCTCCGATCCCGTCTTCGTTGCGCATCAGTTCGAGCCGGATATCGGCGGGCGTCTGCCAGCCGAAGCCGACCGCGCCCGCATGACGATCATGGCTCGCGTAATATCGGTCCCACACGAGCGGCAGCCGGCCGGAGACGGTGAAGTCGTTCTGCTGCACGACCACTTCGCCTGTCGTCACGTCGACCGGTTCCGCCTTCAGCACCGTGCAACGCAAGAACCCCGACTTCAGATGCAGCTTGTCCGCAAGCTTCTTCGCCCACTTCGATCCCTGAAACGCCTTGAACATCCCCTTCGCGGCCGCCGCCATGTTCATCACGGGCGGCCCGCCGACGAGCACGGGCCGTCCGGCGGGAATCGGCAGCATCACCGAACTCGGCATCGACACATGTGTGCGCGCCGTATGCGCGCCGTTGTGCGGCGGCGGCTCGATCCCTTCGGCCCAGCAGCTCATCGCGGACAGCGCCATGTACGACAGCGGATCGTTGTTCGCGAGCACCGTCCGGCTGCCCATGTACGATTCGGCGTCGTCGGACGGCAGCGGATCGGGCGGCGCGAACGTTTCGCCGAGCGGAAAGTGCAAGCCCGGCACATGAAACGAATGCGTGCCCGCCGTCGCGCGCATCAGCCCGTTCACGAAGATCGGCCTGCCGGCGGTGGCGCCCGCTCCGACGCCCGCGCCCATCGCGTTCGCCGCGTCGCCTTTGATCGACGACACGTCGCGATTGAGCTTCAGTGCTTCCGCGACCATCGGATTGCTCGTGGCCTTCTTCATCTGGTCATCGAGCGAATCGAACGTATCGGTCAATTTCTCGACGTCGTCGGGATGATCCTTCAGATATTCCAGCACCGCGTCTTCGGCGATCGCCATCGCAATGCTGCCGATCACGCCCTTCGCCGCCTCGACGTATTCCCGCAGATCGAGCATGAAGCCGATGTGCGGGTGCGGCAAGAACACGGGAGGCAGACCCGGCGTGACGATCACGGAATGCACGTCGACGCCGACGACGGGATCGAGATGCTTGACGGCCGGCAGCGCCATGTTTTCCGCTCCTTGCTCGCGCTCAGCGTCCGCCACGCAGCGCCGCGACCTTGTCGCTCAGCTCGCTGCGGCGCCGGTCGAATGCGCCGACCTGCTTGACCATCCATTCGACGACGAGCCGCAGGTTGCTGTTCGCGCGCATCGATTCGCCGATCAAAAGCCCCGCATCCAGCGCGTTGAAGCCCGCCTCCAATGCGTGCTCGCGCTCGCCCGCCTTCTCCCAGCACACCGCGCTCATCCGCCACGCCTCGACGGTCATCAGCGCGTCCCGCGCGGCCGTCATCGACGCCGCCGCGCGCTCGTAGCAGTATGCGGCCGGTGCGAACGCCTTGTGCGTCAGGTGCGCGCTCGCTTCGCCGAACAGCCCGTTCGCGACGAGCTTGTGCCCCGCCGGATGCGCTGCGCCGAGCGCGCGCTCGCCGCTTTCGGTCGCTTGCCGATACGCGTCGAGCGCGCGCTCGTGATCGCGCCACTTCAAATACGCCGCGCCCGCGATCAGATGCACGACCACGCACTGATCGAACCAGCGCTCGCGTTCGGCGATCCGCAACGCGGCCGCGCGCAATTGTTCGAGCCGCGCCGGATTGCCGTCGCCGATCGTCTCGCTCAGTTCGACGAACAATCGCCTGAACTCGCCGTTCGGCCCGCGCTCGCCGGATTCCGCGAGCAATTCGCGCGGCACGCTCGCCATCGTGTAACGTCCCTTCACGACGTGCACGGTGCTCGAATGCTGCTGTTGCAACGGCTTGAACGGTTCGTCGCCGATGCGCGGCAATACGAATCGCACGCGCGCGCCGAGTCGCGGCGAGTTTTCGATGACGTCGAGCAATTCGCCGAGCCAGCGCGCGAGCGCCGCATCGTCGCGAACCTGCTCGGGCTGCAACACGAAAACCATCGCCGGAAAAATGTCCGGATGGTGCTGCATCAAGCTATCGGCAACCGTCAGAAACCGAAGAACCGGATGTCCGCCGTCGTCACGGGGCGGTTGCCAATCCGCTCGCAGCCCTTGCGCGTTCGACGCGTCGCGCCGGCTGTCGTAAAACCGGATGAGCTCGTCCGCCAACGCAGCCGCGTAGCGCGCTTCACCGACGAAATCCGAGCGCATGACGATCACCGCGCTCGACATCTCCTCCTGCGTCTGAAAATAAAGCTGCACGAGCTGCGCATCGGCTTCGTTCGCCTGCCAGATCATCAGCCTTGCGGCTCGATCCTTCGCAAAGCTCTGCCAATCCGTGTGCGCATCCATGAACCTGCGCTCCACGGGGTTCGTGGGTTGCCAGTTCTGCATGATCCTCGTTCCCCGTCAGGGGTTCAGTTTCAGTATCGTGCCTTCCACCGTGTGCTCGCCCGTCGCCGACGATGTCACCGTCTTGCCGCGCACGCTATGGCTTCCGCTAGCGCTCGATTCCACCGTGACGCCGTTGATCACGATCGTGCCGTCCTTCTTCAGCGTGATGCTCGCATTGCCGCAAACAAGCGCGATCTGATCGCCCGCGCCGACATGCACGTTGTTCTTCACGTTCATCGCGTGACTCGCGCCGACGTTCACCGTCTGCGATTGGCCGACGTTGAGTACGTGCGCGTCCTTGATCGTCGACGTTCGTGCACCGATCTCCTCCGCGTGATGTTCGGCGACGGTCGTCTTCATGCTTTTCGAATTCGTCTGATAGTGCGTGGTGACATTCAGCGTCTTGCCCTGTCCGATCGATTCGGTCTTGTCTTTCGTCACTGTCTCCACGTGATTTCCGCCGATCGTCGCTTCGCGATTCGCGCCGATGGTCACGGTTTCGTCTTTTCCAACCTGCCGCGTGCGATTGCCGCCGACGCCATGCGTCTCGTTCCCGCCGATCTGCGCGACGCGATGCTGCCCGATGTTCAGCGTCTCGTTCTGCCCGACGCTTCTCTGCCGGTTGTTCGCGACGCTCATCGTCTCGTTGTTGCCGACCGAATGCGAATGATCGCGGCCCACCGACAGCGTGTGATCCTGCTCGGTCTCCGCATCGAAGTTGCGCTCCGCATGCATCCATAATTGCTCCGCACCCTTCTTGTCCTCGAAGCGAAACGCGTTCGAATGCTCGGTGGTGCCGCCCGGCGACGAGCGGGACAGCAGCCCGCTTTGCGTCGCGCTGCCGGGCAGGCCCCACGGCGGCATCTTTTCGCCGTTGTATACGCGCCCCGTCACGATCGGCTGATCGGGGTCGCCGTTCAGGAAATCGACCACCACCTCGTCGCCGATGCGCGGAATCTGCACGCCCCCGAAGCCGCCGCCCGCCCACGGGCTCGACACGCGCACCCAGCACGACGAGTTCTGATCGCTCTGCCCGTAGCGGTCCCAGCGAAATTGCAGTTTCACGCGCCCGTACTGGTCCGTCCAGATTTCCTCGCCCTTCGGGCCGACGACGCTCGCCGTCTGCGGGCCGTTCGTGCGCGGCCGCGGCGTCGCGCGCGGCGATCGATACGGCAGGCTCGACGGCTGCACGAGCACCTGCGATTCGTGCACGACCGCTTCGTTGCCGCTGTCGGTCGCGTACGCATTCTCCTGAAACCGATACTGGCAGCGCACGATCAGGTACTCACGGTTCTGGTCGGCGCGCGGGCAGTGTTCGAGCGCGAACAGATAGCCGGGCGCGACGCCGCGCACGTCGGTACGCGCGAGCGCGCGCTCGTGCTCGGCCTGCTGCTCTTCGAGCCGCACGCGGCTGTAGTGCGCGCCCGGTTCGTCGTCGCGATAGCCGCCGGGCCATTCGAACGACGCGAAGCCGTCATGGTCGTGGCCGCGCGGATCGATCTTCTGCGCGGACAAGTCCGCGCGCGGCTTCGTGTAGTCGTAGTCGCTCGTCTCGTGCTTGCCGATGCTCACTTCCTGCGCGGGCAGCCAACTGTCGATGTGCTCTTCGTCGGCGATCGCGGTGCGGTCGCGCGCGATGAACGGAATCGTCTCGTAACCCGGCAGCGCGACGTGCGACGACATCGCGTCGCACAGCATCAGCGTATGCGTTTGCGCCGCATGCTTGAAGTAGTAATAAATCCCTTCGAACTCCATCAGCCGAGATACGAACGCCGCGTCGGTTTCGTTGTACTGCACGCAGTATTCGCGCGGCGTGTACGTCTCGGTCAGGTGGTTTTCGATCGGGAAGCCGTACGTGGCGAGCACCTCCTGCACGATCTCCGGCACCGTCTTGTTCTGGAAGATCCGGCAATCGGAGCGGCGCGTCGCGAGCCACAGCCACGGGCGCACGATCAGCTGGTAGCCGTAATGGCGCTCGGCACGCCGCCCGACGAGCGACGCGCGCGCGACGATCCCGTTCAGACAGCGCTCCGATTCGTTCTGCTGCCGGATGCGCACCGTCACCGGTTTGCCGAGCAGCTCCTTCAACGACAGGCTGTGATTGTCGGCGAGCGCTTCGATCCGGAAATCGAACAATCGCCCGAGCGCTTCCTCGCCGTAGAGCCGGTGGAACCTCAGGTCGTCTCCATGCAGGCTGTCGAGTGTGAACACGCGGGTCACGTCGCGCCCTCCTCTTCGAATCGATAAACGAATTGGCCGTCGTCCGCGCTCACGTCGATCGCCGACAGCGCGCGAGCCTCGATCGTCGCGCGCAGGATCTCCTGGCTGATGCGCGGCAGCACCGTGTGCGTGAGGATCGCGTCGACCATCCGCCCGCCGGATTCGATCGTCCGGCAGCGCTCGACGATCAGCGCGGTCGCCGAATCGGCGCAGCGCAGCGCGATGCCGTGATGCGCTTCGATGCGCCGCTCGATGCGCGCGAGCTGCAACGCGACGATCCGCGCGAGCATCTCGTCGGTCAGCGGGTAGTACGGCACGACGGTCAGGCGTCCCAACAAAGCGGCCGGGAACACGTCGCGCAGCGGCGCGCGCAGCGCGTCGGTCAACGTCTGCGCATCGGGCAGCCGCTGCGCGTCGCGGCACAGCTGCATCACGCGCTCGGAACCGACGTTCGACGTGAGGATGATCACCGTGTTGCGAAAATCGATGTAGCGCCCTTCGCCGTCTTCCATCCAGCCCTTGTCGAACACCTGAAAGAAGATCTCGTGCACGTCGCGGTGCGCCTTCTCGATCTCGTCGAGCAGCACGACGCTGTACGGCCGCCGCCGCACCGCTTCGGTCAGCACGCCGCCCTGCCCATAGCCGACGTAACCGGGCGGCGCGCCCTTCAGCGTCGACACCGTATGCGCCTCCTGGAACTCGCTCATGTTGATCGTGATCGCGTTGTGCTCGCCGCCGTACAGCGTTTCGGCGAGCGCGAGCGCGGTCTCGGTCTTGCCGACGCCGGACGGCCCGCACAGCAGGAACACGCCGTGCGGTTTCGCCGGATCGTCGAGCCGTGCGCGTGCGGTCTGAATGCGCTCGGCGATCAGCTCGACCGCATGCCGCTGGCCGACGACGCGCTCGGCGAGCGTATCCGCGAGCTTGAGCACCGATTGCATTTCGTCGCGCACCATCCGGCCGAGCGGGATGCCGGTCCAGTCGGACACGACGGCGGCCACCGCGTGCGTGTCGACCGCGGGCAGCACGAGCGGCGTCTCGCCCTGCAATTCGGCGAGCGCCTGCAACGCCGCCGCGAGCTTCGCCTGCACGTTCGCGCGGGCCTGTGTATCGAGCGCACGCGAGGGATCGTCGTCGAGCAGCGAAGCGCGCCAGTCGACGATCTCGCCGAGCGCGTCGCGCTCCGCCTGCCAGCGTGCGTCGAGCGCATCGAGCGTGGCCTGTTCGCTCGCCACCGATACATCGATCGAATCGAGCCGCGACGCATCGCCCGCGCCGAGCGCGCACTCGCGCGCGATCAGTTCGCGTTCGACGCGCAGGCTGTCGATCCTCCGCCGCGCGTCTTCGATCGGCGCGGGCACCGCATGCTGGCTGACCGCAACGCGCGCGCACGCGGTGTCGAGCAGGCTGATCGCCTTGTCGGGCAACTGCCGCGCGGGAATGTAGCGATGCGACAGCGTGACGGCCGCGTGCAGCGCATCGTCGAGCACGAGCACGCGATGGTGCGCTTCGAGCTTCGCGGCGAGCCCGCGCAGCATCGCGAGCGCCGCGTCCTCCTCGGGCTCGCGCACCTGCACGAGCTGGAAGCGCCGCGTGAGCGCCGGGTCCTTCTCGATGTACTGCTTGTATTCGGACCACGTGGTCGCGCCGATCGTGCGCAACAGGCCGCGCGCGAGCGCCGGCTTCAGCAGGTTCGCCGCGTCGCCCGTGCCCGCCGCGCCGCCCGCGCCTACGAGCGTATGCACCTCGTCGACGAACAGGATCACCGGCCGCTCGCTCGAGCTCGCCTCGTCGATCACGCCGCGCAGTCGGCTCTCGAATTCGCCCTTCACGCTCGCGCCCGCCTGCAGCAAGCCGATGTCGAGCAGATACAGCTCGACGTCGCGCAGCGGCGGCGGCACGTCGCCCGCGACGATGCGCAGTGCGAAGCCCTCGGCGACCGCCGTCTTGCCGACGCCCGCCTCGCCGACGAGCAGCGGATTGTTCTGCCGGCGCCGCAGCAGGATGTCGACGATCTGGCGAATCTCGCCGTCGCGGCCGACGACCGGATCGATTTCGCCCGCGCGCGCACGCGCGGTCAGATCGACCGCATAGCGCGCGAGCGCCGCGCCCTCGCGTGCGGCGAACGACGCCCCGCCCGGCGCGCGCGCTCCGCCTGCCGGCGCGCGCGCGGCAGGCGGCGGCGTTTCCGGCGAGCCGTCGACGATCCGGTCGAGCTCGTCGGCGAGCACGTCCGGCACGATCCGCTCGAAGTCGCGCGCGATCGCATACAGCACGTTGCGAAGCTGCGCCGTCTTCACGATCGCGAGCAGCAGCACCGCGCTGCGGATCTGCGTCGCGTCGTACTTGAGCGTCGCGTACACCCACGCGCGCTCGACCGCATCGTCGATGTGCGCGGACAGATCGGACACCGAACCGGCGCCGCGCGGCAGCCGGTCGAGCGCGGCGACGATCCCGCGGTCGACCGCCGCCGCATCGATGTCGAAGCGGCGCAGAATCCGGTGCACGTCGCTGTCCGGGCGCCGGAGCATCTGGTTCAGCCAGTGCGCGAGCTCGACGTACGGATTGCCGCGCAGCCGGCAGAAACCCGTCGCCTGCTCCAGCGTCTCGTAGAGAAAGGCGTTCAGCTTTCCGAACAAGGTCACTCGGCCGATATCGGACATGGCGATTCCCGGTCAGGCAGGTTGGCGATGAGGCGCATCGGCGGCGGCCGCCTGATCGGCCCTCGTCGATCGAGCGCTTGCGGCGCCCGCGCTGGCGCTTGCGCCGCGCGCGTGCGCGTCGTAGCCGAGCACGAGGTCGCGCGCGGGGCCGTGATCGAGCCGCTCGCCGAGCCACGCGGTGCGGCCGAGCGCGTGGCGGCTGCCGAGCGAGAGCGCCGGCACTTCGTCGTGTGCGAGCTCGAGCTGCACGTCCCAGCCGAATTCGACGCCGACGTATTCGCGCACCCATTGCGCGAGCTGCCGTGCATGCGCGCCGCCCGGCAGGAACCGCCGGTATTCGTCGAGCGTCAGCGGGCCGAGCACGATCCGCAAGCGCGACTGCGCGTCGCGCACCGCACAGCCGAGCACGGCGCCGCCGAGCCGCTGCGTCGGCCGCGTCGCGCGGATCGCGCAGCGCTGCGCGCGATCGAGCATCACCCAGTGCGGCACGTGCTCGACGATCCGCGCCCGCACGCCGAAGTAGCGCCGCAGGATCTGCACGAGCCCTTCCGGATTGCGCGTGTGCCGCACCAGGTGGCCTGCCTGGAAATACTTCGCGTGCGGCGCGAGCGCGTCCGCCGCGCCCGGCGCATCGCGCGGCCCGATCAGGCTCGCGACGTAGGCGTCGAACCGCGCGCGCGCCGGCCGGTCGAGACTGACGGTCGGCTGCGCGTCGGCCCATGCGCGGTAGAACAGCAGGATCAGCCGATGATGAAAGACGTCGGCGAACGCGGCGAACGTCGGATCGTCGTGTTGCGTCGCGCGCTCGTGCGCGTATTCGGTCAGATGCGACGGCAGCGGCCCGTTCGGCCCGAACAGCCCGAAGCCTTGAATCGCGATGCGCGGGCGCGGGCCGTCGTCGCGCACGCCCGCGAGCATCGCCGCCGCGAACGCGAGCGACGGCGCCTGGCCGAGCCGCATCGGCTCGTCGCGCGGCCGCGCCGCGTAGCCGGACGGCGCGTGCTCCGGCGACAGCGCGTCGAGCCAGCGCAGCGCCTGGAACAGGTCGTAGCCGTGCGGCGCGACGCGCAGGCGGCGCCACCATGCGTCGCGGCGCGCGGCGGCGCTCGCGCTTGCATTCGGAACCAGATTCGGATGCGCGCTCGGGCTCGAACTCCGGTTCGGGCTCGCGTCCGGCTTCGCGCCCGCGCGCTCATGCGCGTGCGCCGCGGGCGAATCCGGTTTCAGGTTCGTCGTCATATCGCGGGCCGCCTGCCGACGCGCGCCGGCCATTGCGCGAGCCTGCCGCGCTGCGCGCTGCTCAGCACGCATTCGGCGAACGAATTGATCGACACGTGCCGCGCGAAGAACTGCTCGATCACCGCGCCGAGCAAGTACGGGCTGTCGCCGGAGAACGCGTGATCGTCGACCGTCACGTCGACCTGCACGCCGCGCCCGAACATCAGCGGCCCCGCGGCGGGCAGCCTGCGGAACACCGGCGTGAACGCGACGCGATGCACGCCGTCGATCTGCCGGCGCATCGCGGCGTCGGCCGGGTCCGCGTGCAGGCCGAGCAGCTCGCGCAGCACGCGCGCGCCTTCTTCGTCGTCGACGTCGGTCAGCGTATGGCGCGCGAGGCCCAGATGGCTGACGAGCCGCCATGCGCTCTGCGCGTCGGCGATCGGCGCTCGCGGCCGCGACGGCCCGCGAATCGCGGCGATTCGCTCCACGGGCGCCGACACGCGCAGCGTGAACGTGTTCGCGTCGCCCGCCGGCAGCAGCAGCGCGAGGTCGCGGTTCGTGCACTGCGTGTCGACGGACAGATAGCGGATCGATTCGTCGTACGGCGCGCAATCGCTGTCGACGAGCGACACGTACGTCTCGCTGCCGACGTAGCCCGTGCGCGTGCCGTTCGCGCGCGCCTGCGCGGACACGAGGCGCGGCTCGCGGCGCACCGTGTAATACGCGCCGTAGTTGCCGTCGTCGCCCGCGAACGATGCGTGGAACGGCCGGAACTCGCGCGCCTGCCCGTCGTCGCGCTGCTCGCTCGCGAGGCGCTGCACCGCATAGACCTCGTAGTCGAGCGGCCGGCTGCGATCGACGACGACGTGATGCTCGCGCACGCCCGGACGGATCAGGATGCGATCCGCGCGGCGCGCGAACAGGTTCACGGCCGGCGTGCAATTGAGCGCGAGATGCCGCGCGTCGACGCGGTTCTCGAGCGCCGCGTCGTGCCGGTCGAGCAACAGCGTCAGCTCGAACTCGTCGCCCGTCGCGCGCGCGAGCGCCGGCCGCAGCCCCTCGATGCTGAAGAACAGGAAGCGCGCGGGGAACGCGAAATACTCGCGCAGCAGCCGATAGCCCTGGAAGCCGCGGCCGTCGTCGGGCAGCAGCGCCTGATCGGCATCGAAGCCCTGATGGACGAGCGCGTGCGCGCCGAGCACGTGCAGCCAGCGCGGCGGCTGGCCCGTATCGTGGCAGACGACGCCGATCGTGTGCCCGGCGATCAGTTCGAGCAGGTGCAGCGCGTCGCGCTCGGGGCCGGCGAGATGGAACATCAGCCGGTCGATCGGCAACTGCGCGAGACTCGCGCCGCCGCGCGCCTTCAGCCTGATCCGCAGCGCGCCGCGCACGTCGCGGCGCGCGGCCGTCGCCGAGCGCGGCAGATACGCGGGCGCGCCCGTCACGGCCGCCGCGGTCAGCTCGAGCGGCCAGAGCGTCAGATCGTGCGCGGTGCGGAACTCGCACGCGGTCTGCTCGGACGCGGCGGGCCGCGCGCGCAGCGCGGTGCCCGCCGGCAGCCGGCAGCCTTGCGCGAGGCTGCCCTCGTTCATCATCGGCGTGAACTGCACGATCGCCATCGACGGAAGCGGCGCGACGTAGCCCGGATAAACGGCGTCGAGCAGCGCCTGCGTGAAGCGCGGAAACTCCGCGTCCATCTTCAGCTGCACGCGCGCTGTGAGGAAGCTGAAGCCTTCGAGCAGCCGCTCGACATACGGATCGGGCGGCCCCGATTCGTGCATCCGCAAGCGCGCGGCCACTTTCGGAAACTGCTGCGCGAATTCGCCGCCGAGCTCGCGCAGATAGGCGAGTTCGCGGTTGTAGTACTCGAGCAGGCGCGTGTCCATCGCATCAGCCTCCCGCCGCCGATTGCAGCGACATCGCGCCCGTCTCCAGATCGAGATCGGAGCGCAGCACGAATTCGACCGGATGCGGCACCGACCACAGCGTGCCCTTGATCTCGAACATCAGCACGTTGTGCCGGCGCTCGCCCGCCGCACCGCCCGGCGCGTCGAGCACGCTGCGCACCTCGACGCTGTCGGGCGCGATGCGCGGCTCGAAGCGCACGATCGCATCGCGGATCGACGCCTCGACCGACATCCGCTCGACGCCCGACATCGGCTTGCCGACGAGCGGCCGCATCCCGTAGTTGAGCACCGACGCCTGCGCGTGCGCGAACGCCGACCAGTCGACGAAGCCGTCCTCGCCGTTGCGCGTATTGAGCAGCCACGACAGATCGCGCAGCACCGCCGCGCGCAGGCGCTCGCCGCCGATCGCCTGCGCATCCGGCGGCTCGCTGCGCCGCTGCGGTTCGGCGTCGGTCAGCCGGTCGAGCAGCGCGGGCTGCAGCCGGTCGCGCGCGGCGCGCATGCCGCCCTCCCGGCCGTCCCGGGATCGCACGTCGTCGTCCATGATCGGTCCGCCTCGCGCCGTCACATCTCGGTGTTTTCCTTGATGTTCCAGCCGACCGACACCTCGGCGCCCTTGCCGCCGTTGTCGTTCTGCTGCCAGTACTGCTTCTTGACCTTCGCGGCCTGGAAGCCGTACTGCATCATCAGCCGGTCGGCCGCGTCGCCCGGATCGACGCCCGCGATCTGCGCCGACGTGACGAGCACTTCCTGCAACGTCACGCGCATGAATTCGATCTGCGTGCCGCCCGTCTTGCACGCCGAGATCTCGACGGTCGACAGGTGCTTGCCGTTCGCGCAGTTCTTGATGATCGCCGTTGCGCCCTTGTCCATGTAGGCGGCGACGACGAGATCGTTGAAGCTCGCCTTGCCCGCGTTGCCGCCGCTGCCGCTCGCCATCGCGCCCGGCTGGCTCGCGCCCCACGAGAACGACTGGATGTCGGTCCAGCCCTTGTGCTGTGCGTCGGCCGATTCGCCGGTGACGCCGTCCACTTTCATAAACATTGCGACGCCCATCGATTTCTCCGTCTTGGTTGATTGAGGGATGTCAGTCGAAACTCAGTCGGTTGACGCTCATTCGCCCGCCGCCTTCGCCGACGGCAGCTTCGAGATGAGCCGCAGCGACACGGTGAGCCCTTCCAGCTGGTAATGCGGCCGCAGGAAGAATTTCGATGCGTAATAGCCCGGGTTGTCCTCGATCTCCTCGACGACGACCTGCGCGGCCGCGAGCGGCTTGCGCGCCTTCGTCTCCTGCGACGAGTTCGCCGGATCGCCGTCGACGTAGTTCATGATCCAGTCGTTGAGCCAGCGCTCCATGTCGTCGCGCTCGCGGAACGAGCCGATCTTGTCGCGCACGATGCACTTCAGGTAATGCGCGAAGCGGCAGCACGCGAACAGGTAGGGCAGGCGGCCGGACAGCCGCGCATTCGCGGTCGCGTCGGGATCGTGATACTCGTCCGGCTGATACAGCGACTGCGCGCCGATGAACGCCGCGAAATCCGAATTCTTCCGGTGAACGAACGGCATGAAGCCGTTCTTCGCGAGCTCGGCCTCGCGGCGGTCGCTGATCGCGATCTCGGTCGGGCACTTCTGGTCGACGCCACCGTCGTCGGTCGGGAACGTATGGCACGGCAGCCCTTCCACCGCGCCGCCCGATTCGACGCCGCGAATCGACGAGCACCAGCCGTACAGCTTGAACGAGCGGTTGATGTTCGCCGCCATCGCGTACGCGGAATTCGCCCATGTGTAGCGGTCGTGGCTCGCGGCGTCGGTGTCTTCCTCGAAGTCGAATTCGTCGACGGGATTCGTGCGCGCGCCGTAAGGCAGCCGCGCGAGGAAGCGCGGCATCGCGAGCCCGACGTAGCGCGAATCCTCGGACTGGCGCAGGCTGCGCCACGCCGCGTACTCGGTGTTCTGGAAGATCTTCGTCAGGTCGCGCGGATTGGCCAGCTCCTGCCACGAATCCATCTGCATCAGCTCGGGCGACGCGCCCGCGATGAGCGGCGCGTGCGCGGCCGCCGCGATCTTCGACAGCTCGCCGAGCATCTCGACGTCCGGCGGGCTGTGGTTGAAATAGAAATCGCCGACGAGGCAGCCGAACGGCTCGCCGCCGAACTGTCCGTACTCCTCTTCGTAGACCTTGCGAAACAGCGGGCTCTGATCCCACGCAACGCCCTTGTAGCGCTTCAGCGTGCGCGCGAGCTCGTTGCGCGACGCGGGCAGCGCCTTGATCTTCAGCAGCTCGTCGGTCTCGGTGTTCGTGACGAGATAGTGCAGCCCGCGCCACGCGCCCTCGAGCGTCTGGAACTCCTGATGATGCAGGATCAGGTTGATCTGTTCGGAGAGCTTGCGATCGATCTCGGCGATGATCTGCTTGACGCTGCCGTACGCGTCGGTCGTCATGCCGACCGTGTGCTCGAGCGCCTGCTGCGCGAGCGTGCGCACCGCGCGCTCCACCGATTCGCGCGCCTCGGCGGTCTTCGGCTTGAATTCCTTCTGCAGCAGCGCGGCGAACTCGTCGCGCGCGACGACGGGCTGCGCGGCCTCGCGCGCGTCGGCCCGGGTTTGAGCGTGTTCATTCATGGCGAATCTCCGAATCGTCTGCGGCGTCTGCGGCGTTCGCGGCGTCCGTCACCGCCTGCGCGCCGCCGGCGGCGCTCGCCGCGAGCGGCTGACGCACGAGCGACTTCAGCAGTTCCGGATCGTTGATCGCGTTCTCGATCAGTTGCTCGGCGCCGTGCTTGCCGTCCATGTACGACAGCAGGTTCGACAGCTCGGTGCGCGCTTCGAGCAGGCGCCTGAGTGCGTCGACGTTGCGCGCGATCGCGGCGGGCGAGAAGTCGTCGATGCTCTCGAACGTCATGTCGACGCTCATCATCCCGTCGCCCGACAGCGTGTTCGGCACCTGGAACGCGACGCGCGGCGCGATCAATTTCATCCGCTCGTCGAAGTTGTCGACGTCGACCTCGAGGAACTTGCGCTCCGGCAGATCCGGCAGCGGCTCGGCCCGCTTGCCCGCGAGGTCGGCGATCACGCCCATCACGAACGGCAGCTGAACCTTGCGCTCGGCGCCGTAGGTTTCGACGTCGTACTCGATCTGCACGCGAGGCGCGCGGTTGCGCGCAATGAATTTCTGTCCGCTGGCCGAGGCCTTGTACTTGCTCGTCATCGTCTGCTCCTTCGCATCAGGTTGCGTCGATCATGTCCGCCGCCGTCCCCGGCGGCGCCCCGCATCATTCGCTGCGCTGTCCGCTCAGCAAGTCGAGCTTCGGCAGGCTCTCCGGAGCGAGATCCCGGATGATTTCGTAGAAGTCGAGCGACAGCAGCCGCTGCGCGCGGCGCAGCAGGATCGGCGCCGGGTGGCTCGGCTCGTGCAGCTCGAAGTAGCGGCACATCTTTTCGAGGCCGAGCTGCACGTCGTCGCGGCTCGTCACTTCGGCGTCGCGCCAGGCGCGACCGTGCGCGGCGGCGGCCGCGGCCGATGCGCCGGCCGCCGCCGCGCCGCCGTTTGCCGCGATGGCCGCGCCCCCCGCCGCCGCCGACGCGCCCGCCGCATCGTCCGCCCGCGGCGCGGCGGGCGGCGGCAGCGCGTCGCGCACGATCCGGCGCAGCGCCTTCTCGAAGTCGCTCGCGTCGGGCGCCCATTCGCCGCCGAGCCGCGACACGGCGTGCGCGCGAATCGCATCGAGCGCGTCGAGCGCGTCGAACGCCGCGCGGAGCGTCGGCTCCGCGCCGTCGCGCGCGCGCGTCAAATCGGCGATCAAGCGCTCGCGTCCGCCCGGATAGGGGTGCTCCGCGCCGCTGTCGTGGGCGTCGCGGGCGTCGAACACGCGCTCCGCGTCGCGCACGCTCGGCCCGCCGTCGAACAGCGCCTGCCGGCGCGCGGCGCGCGCGCAATCGTGCGCGCCCGCGACTTCGGCGAGCGCGTTCATCCGCAGCGTCGGATCGCGATCGCCATCGGCGTCGAGACGCGGATGCACGTCGTCCCACCATCGTTCGAGCATGCCCGCGACGAACGCGAGGCCGTCCGCGTAGCCGGGAATGCCGCGCAGCTCGGTCCAGCTGCGCGCGAGATGCGCGGCGACGCGCAGATCCTTCGTGCGCGCCGACAGCTCGAGCGCGAGACGCTCGACCGCGCCCCAGTCCGGCGCCTCGGCCGGGATCACGGTGTCGCCGTACTGCTGCTCGGGGCGCGGCGTCGCGCTCTCCTGCAGCCGCAGGAAATCCTGCTCGTATTCGAGATTCGCGCCGCACGGCGCATCGGGCGCGACGCCGGCGAGCAACGATTCGATCAGGTCTGAACTCCGCATGGGCCTTCCCGTGGTTGAACCGGCGCCGGCGACGCGCGCCGCCATGTCGACGTCATTCGAACGCATAGTCGATGTTGATCGGTTTGCTGCCCGGATCGATCTTCACCGTGCGCCGCAGCGGCGGCAGCGTGCCGTTGCGGATCTCGATCTGATAGACGCCCGGCGCGAGCGACAGCGCGCGCAGCGGCGGGCTCGCGCCGCGCCTCACGCCACTCACGTAGACGTCGCCCCACGGGCGCACGTGGAATCGCACGGGGATCGTCTCCTGCATATCCGGCGGGCGCTGATCGGCCGCGGCGGCGGCCTCCGCGGCGACGGACGTCGCCGGGGGCGGCGCGACGCCGCTCGCCGGCGAATTCGCGATCACCGTCTCCGTCGCATCGAGGCTGCCTTTCGGCGCGAGGTTCGCGGCAGGCGCGTGCTGCGCGGGCGCGCCGCCGGCGTCGTTCTTCGCGATCTGCGGCGACGCGGGCTGCGCGCCTGGCGAGGTCGTCTGCGAAGGCTGAAGCGCGGCCTCGCTCGTGACCGTCGTCGCGACCGTCGGAGCGGGCGCGGGCGTGGGCGCGGTCGTGTCGGCGAGTGCGGCTGCGGGCGGCGGTGCCAGCGCAGGCGGCGGCTCGCGCTGCGCGAGCACGGACGCTGATGCGGGCGTGTCGCCGGGCGCGGGCGTTGCCGTCGCTGCCGTCGTCGCGGCCGGTGGCGGCGGCGCGCTCGCATTCGTCGCGGCCGGAGACGGGGGCCCGCTCACGTTCGTCGCGGCGGTCTCGGCGGGGCCGGACGGCTTCAGCAGAGACGCAACGCCGATGCCGATCGCCAGCACCGCCGCGAGCGCGCCGCCCGCGTAGGCAATCGTCCTCCGGTCGCGCAGCCGGTTGCGCGGGTCGCCGCGCAGCGCGGCCGGGCGCGCCGCAGCGGATGTGCCCGGCGTGGATACGCCCGGCGTGGATGCGGCAGACGCAAACGCACCCGACGCAGATGCGGCGAAAGCGGATGCGCCGGAGGGCGATGCGGCCGCCCTCGAAGCGCCTGCCGCATGCCCCGTTCCGGCCGCCGGCATCGCGCCCGCCCCCGCGTTCTCGCGCGCCCCGGTCGCGTCGCGCGCAAGCGGCATTTCGGATGTGCGCCGCCCGTCGGCCCCGGACGGCGGCATGCCGTCGCTCGACGCCGATGCGGACTGCCGCGACGCGTCGCCCGCGACCGGCCGCGCCGGCAGCGAATCCTGCTCGCTCGCATGCCCGCGCGGCGGCGGCTGCGGCGCCGCGCGCTCGACGCCGGACTGCGAGCGCGAGGCATCGCGATCGTCCGTCGGACGTCGCGGCGGCGGCGGCGACGGCGTGGCCGCCGCCTCATCCGGTTTCGCGGCCGCCGCGCCGCGCTCGCCCGCTTGTCGATACGATTGCAATTGCGCTTGTTCCGCGCCGGAACGCGCCGACGTCGCCCGTTCGTCATCGGCCTGCCGATGCTGCGGCTCGGCCGCCGACGCGCCCGGCTCGACGCCGCCCTGCGCGGCGGCGGCCGAACCGGCGTCTGCCTGCCGATGCGGGCTCGACTGCCGCGCGCGCTCGCCGTCGGGCCACGCCGCCGTCGCCGCCGCATCCGCGTTGTCGCTTCGCCCCGCGCCGGACGAACCGGACGCCGCCGCCTGCTCCGCGCCGGAACGCGCCGCGCCCGCGTCCCGATCGCCCTCGGGCTCACGCGGCTGCGCTTGCGTCGGCGTCGCCGGCATCGGCGACACATAAGGCGGCCGATCGAATTCGCGCAGCCCGAGCTCCGCCGCGAATTCCGCGACCGACTCCGGCCGGTCGGCGATCTTCAGTTGCAGCGCATGGTCGATCGCCGCGAGAAACGCCGGGCTGTAAGGCTCGCGCGCCGTCAGCTCGCGCGCCGCGAGCGGCCGGTAGGTGTCCTTGATGCTGCGCACGACCGCCGCGGGCGGCAGTTCGCCCGCAACCATCGCGTGCATCACCGCGCCGAGCGCGTACAGATCGGTCCACGGCCCCTGGCCGAACGCCGGGTCGTCGGTGTATTGCTCGATCGGCGCGTAGCCCGGCTTGATCATCATCGCGCTGTCGTCGACGAGATCGCCGATCCGTTTGCGCGCCGCGCCGAAGTCGAGCAGGATCGGATTGCCGTCGGGGCGGATCAGGATGTTGTCGAGCGCGATGTCGCGATGAAAGCACTGCGCGCGATGCAGCGTGTCGAGCGCGCCGAGCAGCGCGGCGACGATGTTGCGCAGCTGCGTCTCGCCCATCTGCGCGCCGCCGTCGAGCAGTTGCTTGAGCGTGCGCCCTTCGTAGAACGGCATCACCATGTACGCGGTGCCGTGGCTCTCCCAGAAATGCAGAACCTTGACGAGCCCCGGATGATCGAACTGCGCAAGCAGCCGCGCCTCGTTGAGGAACGCGCTGCGGCCCGCGTCGAACGCCTGCGCGAAGCGCTCGGAGCGCAGCGACACCGTGTAGTCGCCGCCGCGCGTCGCGAGCATCGACGGCATGTATTCCTTGATCGCGACCGCGCGCCGCAGCGTGCGGTCGAACGCGCGATAGACGATGCCGAAGCCGCCGACGCCGAGCACTTCGTCCAGCTGCAATTCGCCGAGACGATGGCCGAGCGGCAGCGGGCGCACCGCGAATTCGGCGGCCGCGCTGCGCGTCACGGTTTCCTGCTCGTTGTCTCTCGAAAATGCATCCGTCATGTGCCACCTCTCGATTCCGCGAACCGCGGCCGCCTCGGGCCGACGCCGCGAGCCGGTCCGTCGCGTGATGGCGCGCGGCATCGCGCGCGCCGTTCCATCCGCCGCCGTTGCGCGCCTTCTTCACTGCGCGCCTTAGTCGTTCGACTTAGCTGTTCGCCTTCGTTGTGTGTCTTCGTTGTGCGTCTTCGTTGTGTGTCTTCGTTGCGCGCCTTCGTTACACGCCGTGCTGGACGCCGCCGAACAGCCGCAGGAACAAGCGGCTGTCCGGCGCGCCCGTGTGCGCGTGCGTGCGCAGCGGCGATCCGTCGGCGCGATTGGTCCACCAGAAGCTCGTCGAGCCATGCGGATCGAAGTACTGTGAAAGCCCGGGCCACGCGGGCGCCGCGGGCGGGCCCGGCAGCGGTTGGGCGAACGAGCTGTCGTCCTCGTCGCCGCTTTCGCCTGCCCCACCGATCTCTCCCGCTCCACCGATCTCGCCGGTCCCACCGATCTCGCCGGCTCCGCCGATTTCCCCACGCTCACCGGCCTCGCCGCGTTCACCGTTCCAGCCCCTCCAACCGCTTGCGCCTCGCCCGCCGCCCGCGCCGCCGAACAGCGCCGGCTGCACGACGCCCGGCACGAGCCGCACCCGCGCGAGCGTCTGCTCGAGCTGCACCGGCGCGCGCGAGTGCCTGATCGCATCGAGCAGCGCGCTGCCGACCTGCCAGTAAAACGCGTCGGCGACATCGGGCAGCCCGCCCCAGTAATCGGCGGTGCGCATCGGCAGCGTCGCGATCACCGGGTAGTAGCGGCCGACGCGATCGCAGCTCGGCGCGAGGCAGCCGGGCTGCACGCATTGCGCGCCCGCGCCCGCCGGAATCAGAAAGTTCCAGACCGGCGCAACCGTGTAGTAGCGCTCGATTTCGTCAGCGCCGCGCTGGCGCATCGCCGCCATTCCCTGCTGGAGCCAGCGCTCCCACCAGCCGGCGAGCTCGTGCGGCAGCCGGTGGTTGACGAAGTCGCCCGCGCCCGGAATCTTTCCGTACCAGGCGGGCGGCTCGCCGTCGCGGGCGAGCGGCGTCGGCGTCGTGCTCATTGCTTCGGAGGACATGTAAAGGACTCCATCTGCGGCAACCGGAATGGATTGCGGACGCTGCTCGCCGTCACCTGCAGCACGATCGGCTTGCCGTCGACCGAAAATCTCGCGACCATCTGCTCGGGCGCCCGCCCGCCCGACACGCCCGCGCGATCGAACAGCCGATGCAGCGCCCACGGCCCCTCGGTCGTGAAGCCGCCCGCCGCGCCCGACTGCTCGGTCACCTGCAGCCGCACCTGATTGCTGCCGCGCGTGCCGGGCCACTGCACCGCGGTCGGCACCTGCGGGCCGTGCGCGTAGCGGACGATCTGGCCGTCGATATCGAGCACCATCTCCGAAATCGACGGGTCCATTTCAAGCGGCACGATCTCGACCTTGATCTGCGCGGTCCGCGCGCCGCCTCCGAAGTAGACGTCGCGGATCACCGCAGCTTTCTCGAACGCGCCGAGCATCGCGGCCGCCGACGGGTCCGCGTCGGCGTTGCGGTTGTTGAAGCGCCACGGATGCGCGGCCGTGTCGACGAGCGATTGCAGGTTCTTCTGGAAGAAGTCGTCCATCAGGCCGCCCGCCGCGAACAGCTGCGCGAAATCGGACGGCGCGACGTCGCGCGCCGCGCCGCGCGCGAACGGATAGCGCCCGGCGATCGCCTGCCGGCAGAAGTCGCCGACGTTCGCGCCCGCGCGCTGCGCGACGTTGCGCTGCTCGACGCTCGCGACGCTGCCGTTCGCGACGTTCGACAAATCGTCGAGCACCTCGCGAAACGGCGTCGGCAGCCGGCCCGCCTGCGCGCGCAGCCGCGCGGGCGCATCCGACGGCGGCGGCGTCGCGCCGCTGCGCAGCGCGTCGTCGGTCGCGCTCAGGTACGTGTACAGCGCGTCGATCGCCTTCAGCACCGCGTCGAACGACGCCGCCTGATCGCCGCTGCCCGGCGCGAACGTGCGCAGCCCCGCGAAGTGGCTGTCGACGACCTGCTCGGGGCTCGCGGGCGCCGCGGCCGCCGCGCCCGCGTCCGCGCCCGGCTGGCCCGCGAAGATCTGCGCGAGCGAGCTGCGCGCCTCGTCGACCTTGTCCTGCGCGCGCGACGCGAGGTTGCGCGCGCCGCCCGGCGCATCGCCGAGCGGCGTGTCGCGCGCGAGCGCCACCATCAGCCGCGTGAGCGGCGAATCAGCCGACGAGAGCGTGCGCGCCACCTGGATGCTCTGCGTGAGCGTCACCGTGCGCTGCAGGCGGATGTCGGCCAGATAGTCGTCCCAGGTCTTGATGTAGTCGTTCAGATAGAGCTGGCGGATGTCGCGCGCCCACGCGGCGGCGTCGGCCGGATTCGGAATCTCGGATGCGCCGAGGTTCAGCACCCACACCTCCTCGCGCCCGTACGCATCGATCGCGCCGGGCAGGCGCGGCGCGAACACGTTCCGGTAGCCGTTGCGCGTGTAGAAGCCCGGCACGCCGTCGGCGAGGCTCTTGCCGCTCTGCCGCCGATAGACGAGCGACGCGTCCGGCCCGACCGCGCGCGCGACGCTGAAGTCGTACGACGCGGTGCTCGGCCGCAGCGTGCGCGCGAGCTGCCGGTACAGCCGCTGCGAGAACGGCGCTTGCCGCAGCCGCTCGCGGACATCGGCCACGAGCCGCTCGTTCATCGGAAACGGCGACACCGCGACGCGATCGCCGAACAGCGCGTCGAGATGCGCGCGCAGCGCGCTGCGTTGCGCGGACGAGAAATCGGCGGGCAGCGAGCGCTCCATTTCGAGATCGACGACGGCCTGCACGAACGCGGGATCGTAATGCGCGCTGTCGTAGAGCATCAGATACGCCTTCAGCGCCGCGTACGCGTATTCGATCTCGTCCGGCTGCGCGTCGCGCAGCGCCGCCTCCATCCGGCTCGCGGCGATCGGCAGCAGCACGTCGTCGAGCGCGCGCCGGTAGACGGCGTCGCTCGCCTCCTCGATCTTCTCGCCCTGAAAAAGGCCCCAGCGATACGCGAGCGGCGGATGCCGCAAGTCGACGCCGCCCGCGTTCGGCAGGCCGCTCAGCTCGTCGAGCACCGGCAGCAGCTGGACGATATCGGCCGCGCCCGTGAACTTCACGCGGCCGATCTGCGCGTCGACCGCGGGCACGCGCGCGGCGACCTGGTCGAGATAGTCGCGATTGCGCGAATAGCTGCGCAGCCACCCGAACAGCACCGCCGCGCACAGCAGCACGATCGCCGCATAGCCGACGATCTGCAGCACGCGTCGCCGCTGATGCCAGCGCAGGTTGCTGCCGGCGAGCGCGGCCTCGCGGAAGATGTGGTCCTGCAGCAGCGACCTCAGAAAGAAGCTGCGCCCGCTCGAGCCCGCCTGCGCGGCGGGCGGCACGCCCTCGATCTTCAGGAAGCGCTTGATCCCGCTCATCACGCGGTCGAACGCGGTGCCTTCCTGCGTGCCGCTCGTCAGATAGACGCCGCGCAGCATCGGCATCGGCTCGAAGCTCGACACGGAGAACACCTCGGCGACGAACTGGCCGAGCATGTCCTGCAGATCGGCGATCTGCTGCGGCAACAGATACGTCATCTCGCGCTGGCGCGCGTCGGTCTGCGACGCGAGCAGCTCGGGCAGCCCGTCGTTCAGGCGCTTGTGCAGCAGCCGGTATTCGCGATCGAACGCCGCGCGCAGATCGAAGCCCGGCGCTTCGCTCTCGGCGAGCGGGAACGTGAAGCCCCACACCTGCGCGCATTCGGCGCGGCCGAAGCCGCCGAAATATTCGGCGAAGCCGGCGAGCAGATCCGCTTTCGTCACGAGCAGATACACCGGAAAGCGGATGCCGAGCTGCGCGCGCAGCTCGAGCAGGCGCTTGCGCAGCACCATCGCGTGCTGCGTGCGCTCCGCCTCCGACGCGCCGAGCAGATCCGCGACGCTGATCGTCAGCATCGCGCCGTTCAGCGGCTGGCGCGCGCGGTACTTCTTCAGCAGATCGACGAAGCCCTTCCATTCGGCCTCGTCGAGCGCGCGGTTGCTCTCGTGCGTCGTGTAACGGCCGGCGGTGTCGATCAACACCGCGTCGTTCGTGAACCACCAGTCGCAATGCCGCGTGCCGCCGACGCCGCGAATCGCCGCGCGCCCGAACTGCTCGGCGAGCGGAAAGCTGAGCCCCGAATTGACGAGCGCCGTCGTCTTGCCCGAGCCCGGCGCGCCGATGAACACGTACCAAGGCAATTGATACAGATACTGGCGCGACATCCGCTCGAGCCACTGCGGCAGGCCCTTGCGCGCGGCGTCCGCGGTGTCGAAGCGGACTTTCTTCAGGAGCGTCGCGGCCTCGTCGAAACGGCTGCGCAGTTCCTCGAGTTGGGCCCGCGCCGGATCGCCCGCCGCGGCGGGCCGCGACGCCGCCTCGCGCAACTGGTTCAGCAGCTGCGCGTTCAGTTGACCCGCGCGCCAGTTGCGCCACGCAATCCGCGCGCCCCACGCGACGAACAGCACCGCGATCGTGACGGCGCGCACCCAGCCGCTCTCGAACGGGTGGACATCGGCGAACGCGACGAGCGGCCCCGCGAGCCAGATGAAGCACGCCAGCACGACGAGGCCGGCGAACGTCCAGATTTCCCGCGAAGGCAGCGGGCGAACGATGCGTGCGACAGCGTGGCTCATGCTCAGGGCGTCTCCTTCGTTGCGCGCGCCGCGTCGCTGCCGGGCGCGAGCATCAGCGTGATCTCGACGCGCCGGTTGCGCGCGCGGTTCGCGGGCGAATCGTTCGGCGCGACGGGATCGAGCGTGCCGCGCCCTTCGGCCGTGATCCGCTCCGCGCGGTCCAGGCGCGCGGCGATCAGGCTGCGGACCGCCTCCGCGCGCTCGCGCGACAAGTCCCAGTTCGACGCGAAGCGCGCGGTGTGCACGGGCGTGTCGTCGGTGTAGCCGCTCACGCGCACGCTGCCCGGCACCTTGTTCAGCGCGTCGGCCACGCGCATCAGCACCGGCGCGTAGCGATCGATCACCGACGTCGAGCCCGATTCGAACAGGCCGTCGCCGCGCAGCACGATCACGCTGCGATCGGCCTCGTCGCGCACGGTCACGAGGCCCGCGACGATCTCCGGCTCGAGGAACTTCGCGACGCGCGGCGCGGGCGCCGGACGCGCCGCGGGCTGCGCCGGCTGCAGCTTCGGCACGTGCAGCGCGTCGATCGACGCGAACAGCCGATCCGAATGCCCGGCGAGCGCGATGCGCAGGCCCGCGAACACCGCGAAGCCCGCGAGCAGCGCGAGCGCCGCGCACACCCACAGCGGCACCACGAAGCGCCGCGTGACTTCGCGCGTGACGACGTCGCGCCAGTGCGGCGACAGCGCCGGCTCGAATTCGCCGCGCACCGAGCGGATCGTCTGCGCGAGCTGGCGGCGCACGGAGTCGAGCTGCGCGCGACCGTTGTCGAGCACGCGATAGCGCCCCTCGAAGCCGAGCGCGAGACAGAAGTAGAGCAGCTCGAGCAGATCCAGATGCTGACGCGGCTGCTGCGACAGCCGTTCGAGCAGATGAAAGAACTTCTCGCCGCCCCACGTCTCGTTATGGAACGACACGAGCAGACTGTGCGACGACCACACGCTGCCGCCCCACGGCGTCAGCGCGGCCGCCTCGTCGAGCGCGGTGCACAGGCAGTAGCGCGCGCCGATGATCGCCTCGGACGCGACGCCCGCCTGCTGCGCGCGCTCCTCGAACTGCCGGATCTCGACGACGAGATGCTCGCGCAGCCACGCGGGATTCGGATGATGAACCGTCGAGCGGATCTGCGGCACGAGGTTGAGCAGCGGATTCGCCGCCGCGACGAGCGGATTCGTGCCGCTCGCCGCCCAGCGGCCCGGCCTCGGCTGCGCCGCGCCCGCGGCCGCCGACGCGGCGCCCGGATGCACGCCGCCGGGGTTCGGCGGCACGAACCCGCCCGTGCCGGCCGAGAACGAATCGGAAGAAGAGTTCATCGCGCCATCCCGCCCTCACCCGCGAATCGCCCAGAACTCCATCGAGAGTCCCGGAAATTCGCCGGCGAAATGAAATGCGAGGCCGCCGGAGCGTTCGAGCTGCTTCCACATCTCGCCGCCCTTGTCGATCTCGAAATACGTGTGGCCCGCGTGATACGGAATCTGCCGGGGCGCGACCGGCAATTGCCGCATCGCGATGCCCGGCAGCTGCAATTGCACGAGATCGCGAATCCGCTCGACGGGCCCGAGCTTCGCCTGCGCCGGGAAGCGCGCGCGCAGGCTGTCGGCCGGCACGTCGGCGCGCACCGCGAGCACGAAGCCCGCGGTGTCGCGCAGCGCCGGATCGGCGATCGTCGCGATCTTCATCCCGTTGCCCGCGTCGCGCAGCTCGATCTGGATCGCGTTCTGCTCGAGCACCGTCGACAGCGAGCGCCGCAGCTCGGCCATCAGCTCGCCGAAGCTCGTGCGCAGATCGTCGTGCCGATAGATCGCGAGCGTCTGCGGCCGCCGGCCCGCCGCGGTGAACGTGCTCAGATCGCACGCGAGCTTCAGCCAGTCGCAGAACAGCGTCTCCGGATGCGCGGCGACGTCCTGCTGCGCGTGCCACGTGAGCGCCAGATAGCGGTTGACGAGCTGCAGCAGCAGGAAGTCGGCTACTTCGGACACGCCGCCGCGCCCCGGCTCCGACAGGCGCTCGGCGAGCGCCTCGCTGCGCTGCGTCAGCAGCCCGTGCAGCTCGCGCGTGTGGCGCAGCAGCACCGGATCGCGCTGCGCGACGAGCCGCGGCGCAATGTAGCCGTCGTCGACGACGAGGCGCCCGTCGGTGCGCCGCTCGACGACGCGCGCGACGCCGAGCGCTTCCCAATCGCCCGTCAGCTCCGATTCGAGCATCAGGCGCACGTTCAGGCGCCCGGTCTGCAAGAGCGCCGGGCCGAGCGCGACCTCGTTCGCGTCGGCGACTTCGTATTCGCGCACGACGTAGCGCGCGAAGCCCGCGTCGCCGTTGCCGTCGGCATCCGCGCCGAACGACACCTCCTGCGCGCCGCCGCGCCACAGCGGCAGCGCGAGCACGACGAGCTGATCCTTCGCGTCGGCGGGCACGTCGAGCGGCTCGGGCCGATCGTCGGGATGCGCGAGATCGAACGGCGTGCCGTCGCGCATCACGCCGGACGCGGCGTGCAACGCGACCTTGCCGAGCGCGAGCAGCTCGCGGTCGAGCTGCAAATCATCGAAGCCCCAGTAGAAGCCCTGCAGCGGCAGGCAGCGCATGCCGACGTAGCGCTCCCAATGCCGCTCGAGCTGCTGGAAATGCTGCGGACGCAGGAACATGCCCTCGGTCCAGATCACGCGCTGGCGCAGCGCCGCAGCAGGGGTCGCGGACAATGCCGGCTCGTTCATTGGCGTACTCGCGAATCGCCGCCGAGGCCGATGCCGATGCCGCCGTTCTTGACCGCGATCGACAGCTTCATTTCGCTCGGCGAGGTTTGCCAGAATCGGTACAGGTTCAGTTGCTTCGCGCGCGGCAGCGGCACGGTGAGCCGCCAGCGGTTCTTCTCGAGCACGCGATACTCGGCGACGATGCCGAGCGCGCTCGCGTCGACGTTGCCGCGATAGTGGAGCGTGCGCGCGTCGCCCGGCCGCAGGATGATCCGGTCGATGCCGAGCAGATCCGGGCCGAGCGCGCTCTCCGGCTTGTCCTGCAGCGAGAAGAAATCGGCGGTCTCGAACGCGGACGCCGTCTTCAGCTGGAACACCTTCAGCACGATCGGCGACGGCTTGCGATTGATGTCCGGATTGACGTCGGGCGCGACGTCGAGCGTGATCGAATACGGCACCGCAACGGAACGCTCGGTCGCCCCGCATCCCGAAAGCAGCAGCACGCATCCCAATACGATGTAGCCGCCTGATCGCCGTCGCATTTTATGTGTCATTTCTCGCATCGCAACAAGATGCCCGCCGGCTTCCCCAAGCGGAATCCGGACCGAATTAAAAACAAGTGACGATCTTTTTTAGGTCGATTAATTAATAATTTCCATTTCCTTTCACTGATGTTTCACCCGGAAATTTCATCGAATAGAAAGCCGGGTCAAATCACCAATAAATCCTGGAGAATTGAAATTCCTGGAAATTCGAGTAGCTGAATTACTTCCTGACAATGCCTGACATCATTCACGGGACTGATTCGTTGCGGCCGCCCGTTCCAAGTTCGCGAACGCCAGCCGGGTAGACGCGACGCACCTCGCCGCCGCCTGGCGCGGACGGCCCTGCGCGGAGCCTATTTCGTGCCGAGCCCTTTATGCCGCCGGATGGGCGGCGGGCTTTTACGCACTGGGATGAGCACGGCCAAACAACCGACGAAAACAAAAAGCACATCGAACTATAGGTTCAACTTTCGCGCTTCACAAGGCATGGCCCGGCCGGGAAGCGGACTTTAATCAGACTTATTGTTTCAAGATGAAACAAAAAGTAACAGCCGGTCCATTTCCAATTATCGGAACTAGAATCCAACAGCACGGCGCGCCACCCTTTCCCATTCACTTAAAACCGTCAATTCAAGAATGAAAGGCCGATCGTCGCTTTATATTTTCCTTGGCTTTTTCTTGGCGGGGATTGGCGGTTGCGGCACGAATTCCCCGAATTCCCCGGCTTCCCCGATTCAGACCGCTGCGCAGGCCACGGTCGACGGCGCGCGCGCCGCCTACGACGCGGGCGACTACGGGCGCACGATTTCGCTGCTCGGCGCGCACGCGCGCGAGATCGACGGCGCCGACGCCAACACGCAAGTCACCGCGCACAAGCTGCTCGCGTTCAGCTATTGCTTGAAGAGGCGCGTCACGCAATGCCGCGCCGAGTTCTCGAGAATCCTCGACATCAATCCGCGCTTCGATCTGTCCCCTGCCGAAAAGGGGCATCCGATCTGGGGGCCGGCGTTCGAGGCCGCGCGTCGCAAACATGCGTCGTCCTGAACAAATCGGTTTCCAGGCGAACGCTTCATCCACTGAACGACGTATCGACATGCAACTGATCGTTATCGAACACGCGGGCGAGCCGGTCGGCACCGACGACCGCAACGCCGTCGTGTTTCATCCGCCGGGCGGCACCATCGGCCGGGACAGCGACAATCATCTCGTGCTGCGCGACGACACGCGCCAGATCTCGCGCCTTCAGGCGTTGCTGCAAGTGGGCGACGACGCGTGCCTGCTGAAGAACCTGGGCAGCGTGTCGACGATCGAGGTGAACCGCGTGCCGATCGGCTATGCGCAGGCGCAGCGCCTCAACATGGGCGACATCATCCGGATCGGGCCATATCTGCTGCGCGCGGAGCCCGACGATGCCGCGATCGAGCGGACCATCGAAGCGTCATCGGCGGCGGGCGCTCCGCCCGCATCGCGCATGGACGCGAAAGGCGCGGGCAACAAACTGTGGGGCCTGCTGCACGACCGCTTCGGGCTCGGCAGGACGCCCGCCGGCGGCGACGAGTCCGGCGCGCGGCCGGCCACGGCCGCCGAGCGCCCCGGCGCGGCGCGGCGCCCGGATGCGTCGGCCTGCGCCGCGCCGCGCGAGCTACATCAACTGTCGACCGATCCGCTCGACCTGTTCGCGCAGCCGCAAGCCGGCCTGGACGCGCCGGCGGGCGGCGCGCGGGACGGCCATCGTCACGCGCCGCCGCCCGCCGCGCAATCGGATCACGCGCCCGAATGGACGCATCACGTCCGCGTGCAGCCCGCCGCGACCGCGGCGCAGCCGGATTCGACGCCGCACGCGCGCGCCGCGAATTCCGCCGACGCGGCCGGCATGCCCGCGCGCGCGCGCGCATCGACGCCCGCAAAGCCCGCGACGCCCGAGAACTTGCTGCAGGCGTTCTTCGAGGGCGCGGGCCTCGACACCGCGGCCGAATCGCATCGCTGGTCCGCTGAGCAGCTGTTCATCGCGGGGCAACTGCTCGCGCTCTTCGCGAACGGCACGGTCGAGCTGCTGTCGTCGCGCAGCATCCTGAAACGCGAAGTGAAGGCCGACATGACGATGCTGCTCGATCGCGAGAACAATCCGCTGAAGCTGCTGCCGGACGGCAGCGCGGTGCTGCGCCAGATGTTCGGGCTGCCGCTGCCGGGGTTCATGTCGCCGCAAAGCGCGGTGTCCGACGCGTTCCAGGATCTGCACGCGCACCAGATCGGCATGGTGGCCGGCATGCGCGCCGCGTTGATGGACCTGTTGACGCGCTTCTCGCCGCAGCGCCTGCGCGAGCGCGCCGTCGCGCCGCAGTGGTACGAGAAGCGCCTGCCCGCGCTGTACAAGGCGCGTCTGTGGGACCGCTATGCGACGACGCACCGCGACACGCTGTTCGCGATCGAAGACGATTTCGCGTCCGTGTTCGGCAAGGCGTTTCTGGCCGCGTACGATGCGGAAGTGGAAAGCTATCGCGGGCGCGGCAGAAACTGATTCGCCTTCGTCGACACGGCGAATTCCGAAGGTATCCGAAGCAGTCAGTCGCGCGCCTTCGCGCGCACGACGATCTGCGCGAGCGCATCGCGCTCGATGCGCTCGAGCGACGCGCGCGCCGCATCGAAATCTTCCGGCGAGCACACCTGATGCGCGAAGCGCGCGCGCAGGCGCCGCGTGATCTGCACGACGCGCGCGGGCGCATCGAGCACATAGTGCGATTCGTAATCGACGAAGCGGTCCCGCACTGTCGCGTCGGCCGGCAGATCGGTCACGCTCGCGTCGTCGGGCAGCGCGATCTGCGCGGTCTCGTCGAAGTCGCCGCCGATGCACAACCACGGCTGCGTGCGCACGGGCTCGTCGAGCCAGCCCTGCACCTGCGTCGCGATGCCGCCCGACAGGCTCGACAGCGCCGGCAGCGCGGTCGTGCCGTCGGGCCACATGAAGTGCTCGAGCGTGCCCGTCATCGACGTCGAGAACGGCCCGCCCGTCGCATCGCGCTCGCTCGCGCCGAGCTGCGCGGTGCCGCGTAAGCCGCTCTGTCGCAGCCGATCGATCGCGAGCTGCCGCACGCGCTCGCGCGCCGCCTGCCTGAACACGCCGCGCTCGAGCTCCGCCGTCCAGCCCGCATCCTCGACGTAATACTGATAGCGCGCGGTCCCGCCCGGCGCGACGTCGATCCGCAGGCGCGCATCGCGCGCGCGCGGCTGCGTCGCGCTCGTGCGCGACAGCACGCCGTCGTCGACGAGGAGCGCCGGCCGATCCATCACGACGGGCGGCAGATAGCCGAACTCGACGCCGCCGACCGTCGTGTCGGCGAAGAGCCCGAGATCGGGCAGCCACGTGATCGCGTGATTGATCGCGCTGCCGCCGTAGCCGGGCACGGCGGGCAGCGTGTAGACGGGGCCGAGATTCAGCAGCGCCGGCTCGCTGCGTATGCCGAGCGCCGCGAGCAGCGCGCCGAACAGCGCGACGTGATCCTTGCAGTCGCCGTAGCGGTTGCGCAGGATGTCCGTCACCTTGTGCGGCGCGGCCGCGGTCTCGCCGAGAAAGAGCGCGACGTAGCGCACGTTCATGCGCACCCAGTCGTAGATCGCCCGCGCCTTCGCGCGCGGCTCGGACGCCCCCGCGCTCGCGACGATCGATTCGGCGAGCCGCGCGACGGCGGGATCGGCCGCGGTCGCGTCGACGGCCGCGACGCGATAGCGCTCCGCGAACGACGCGAAATCGCGCAGCGTCGATACCATCAGCCGATCGCCGTACGTCGCATAGCCGACCGAGCCGCTCTCGATGCGCGGATAAGGGCCGTGCCGATAATCGAATGCGTAGCGCGTGCGGCCGTTCTCCGTCACCGGCGCTCGCGCGACGTAGCCGCGCGCGTCCGCGTAGAGCGGCATGTCGGCGGGCAGGTCGAAGATGAGGCGCTGCGCGTCGACGGGCATCCGCGACGGCGCGACGAAATAGCCGAAGAACCCCGGATCGCGCGGCTTCGTGCGCGACTTGCGAAACACGAGGCGCGTGCGCGCGTGCGCGTCGACGCCCGGAAAGATCACCGAGCGCAACACGCCGTTCTCGAAGAACGGCGCGCCGGCGGAGCGCGGCTCCTCGACGTCGCGAATCGCCTCCGGGCCGACCGGATGCGCGACGCCGGCGCCGTCGATCGTCTCGGCCTTCAACAGCTCGACGCGGTCGATGTCCTTGTTGAACCACACGTAGCGCTGCGCGACGTCGTCGATGCCGCTCGCGGTGTTCGCGCGCAGCGTCGAATCGTCTTCCTCGTCGACGGAGCCGTCGCGCTGGACGACGAACACGTGGACGTCGCTGACGACGGTGGCGGGCGCGGCGTCGGCGGCGCCCGCATCGGCGTCGATCGGCGACGCGTTCGCGCAGTGGACGACGAGGCCCGCGCAGGCGACGCAAAATAATCGGATCAATCGAACGAAATCGGACATCGCAGCGGGCGGGCGCGAGTGACGGGGCGAATCGCGGCGACGGGCCGACACGGATGAAAACGCTCCGCCCGTCCGTCGATCGAAGCCAGTTTGGGTCGCGCGCCCGCACGCGTCAAGGCGCGCGCCGCACCGGCCTCTCGCGCCGGCCGATCGGGGCGACGCGCGACGATTCGCGTCGACGCGCCGCCGGTCCGGATGTCCGTTTTCCGAATAAAGTCACCAACGCATTCGGTGAAGTAAAAATCATCAATTTCACCATCGAACACAATCAGATCGACAATAAAAAATACGGCAACAACGCCCCCTTGATTTCAAGGTGGACGCATGATAATTTCCGGCCCGCTGCCTCGGATGAATATTATTGAATATCTCTTAAAATACGCACGCGGTTCATTTAACTGCCATGAAAAAGATCGTCATAGTCGGCGCGGGGATTGCGGGATTGACGCTGGCGCTCTCGCTGCACGCGCGGGGCCTATCGGTCAAGGTATTCGAGGCCGCGCCGCGCATCGAGCCGGTGGGTGTGGGAATCAACATCCAGCCTTATGCGACGCAAGTGCTTCACGAGCTCGGGCTGCTCGAAACGCTCGCCCGCCAGTCGGTAACGACGAAAGAGATGGTGTTTTTCACGCGGCACGGCCAGCGCATTCATTCACTTCCGCTCGGAAAATATGGTGGTCATGATTTTCCGCAACTTTCGATTCACCGAGGAATACTTCAACTCGTTTTGCTGAAGGCCGCAACCGAACGGCTCGGCCCGGATTTTCTCGTTACCGGCCATTCGTTTATCTCCCTCGCGCAAAACGAACGGTCCGTAAAGGCGATTTTCTCCAGCGCGTCGACCAACGCGGGCATCGTGAACGTGGAATGCAACGCGCTGATCGGCGCCGACGGCGTTCACTCGAATGTGTATCGTTCGCTCTATCCGGACGGCCCGCAAGCCGAAGGCAACGGCGTGCTCATGTGGCGCGGCGTCACGATCGCGCCGCCTTTTCTCACCGGCGCGAGCATGGTCCGGGTCGGCGTCCCGTCGCACGGCAAGCTCGTGATCTATCCGATCCGCAACCAGGTCAACGCGCGGGGCGATCAACTGATCAACTGGGTCGCCGAGCTGGACGAGGCCGTCTACCGCGACGGCTCGAACGCCGCACCGGGAAACGACAGGGATTTCATCCGCTTCTTCGCGTCGAGAACGTTCGACTGGCTCGACGCGCCGAATCTGCTCGAACGCGCGGCGTGCCCGATCATCGCGATGCCGATGGCGGATCGGGACCCGCTGCCCCGCTGGCAGAGCGGACGCGTCACGCTGATCGGCGACGCCGCGCACCCGATGGTGCCCGTCGGCTCCAACGGCGCCGGGCAGGCGATTCTCGACGCTCACAGCCTCGGCAAGCGTCTGGCCGAAACGCCGGACGTCTACGAAGCGCTGTCGATCTACGAGCACGACCGGCGAACGTACACGTCGAACATCGTGCTCGGCGACCGGCTCGATCTGCCCGACCGGTTGATCGACGAAGTCGACCGCCGCAGCAACGGCGCGCCGTTCTCGGACATCGACGACATCATCGAACGCGACGAAGCGAGCACGCTCGCGCTGCCGGATTATCACGGCCGCCCGCTCGCGCCGGCGCAAGCGAACGCCGCGTGACGCGCCCGCGCATCGCCGGACGGAACGCGGCGCGCGAACCGGCGAAGGCGGCCTGATCGAGCCGATCGCGATCATGGCCGCGGCTCGGCGGCTGCGGCGAGCCGCGTCACACCGCCCGCACGATCCCGCCGTCGACGCGAATGCTCTGCCCCGTGATATACCCCGCGCCGTCCGACAGCAGGAACGCGACGGTCTTCGCAATCTCCTGCGTCTTGCCGAAGCGCCCCGCGGGAATGCGCGCGACGATCTCGGGCGTCTCGGGCCAACTGTCGACGAAGCCCGGCAGCACCGCGTTCATCCGGATGTTCTCGGCCGCGTAGCGCTGCGCGTACAGCCGCGTCCATGCGCCGAGCGCCGCGCGCAGCACCGACGACACCGGCATCGGCTGTTCCGGCGCGACGGCCGCGAAGCTCGACAGGTTGACGGCCGCGCCGCCGCCCTGCGCCTGAAAAATCGGCGTCACGCGGCGCATCAGTCGGGCGACGTTCAGCAGGATCAGATCGAGCGCGTCGTGCCAGCTCGCATCCGCGATCGACAGCAAGTCGCCCTTCGGCGGATGGCCGGTGTTGTTCACGACCGCGTCGATGCGGCCGTAGCGCGCGAGCGTCTCGCGCACGAGCCGCTCGATGTCGGCCTCGTCCGTCACGGAGCCCTGGATGCCGAAGCCGCCCAGCTCGCCGGCGAGCGCGATCGCGCTGCCCGACGGCGACATCAGCGCGACGCGGTAGCCGGCCGACGCGAGCTCGCGCGCGATCGCGGCGCCCATGCCCTTGCCCGCCGCCGTGATCAATGCGATTTTTTCTACTGTCACGACAATCTCCTTCGGATGATGTGCGGGCCGCATCGCCCGCATTGCTCCTGTCGACGTGCTAATTTAGGCGCGGCGATTCGTCGTGTCGAATCATCATTTCTTGCATCTGACGATAATTTTTCTACTGGCAAAGCATGACGATCCGAATCCCCGGCCGACTGCCGCCGCTGAATGCGCTCCGCGCGTTCGAGGTATCCGCGCGGCACCTGAATTTCCGTGCGGCGGCCGACGAGATCGGCGTCACGCAGGGCGCCGTCGCGCAACAGGTGCGCCACCTCGAAGACGTCCTCGGCGTGAAGCTGTTCGAACGCCTGCCGCGCGGCCTCGCGTTGACGGCAGACGGCCTCGCGTACTGCACCGACGTGCGGCGCGCGCTGAACCTGATCGGCGACGCGACCGACCGGCTCGTCAAGCGCCGCTCGAGCCTCACGATCAGCACGACGCCGTCGTTCGCGTCGCGCTGGCTGATCCCGCGGCTCGCGAGCTTCGGCGACGAGCATCCCGACATCGACATCCGCGTGATCGCCGATTCGCGGTTCGCGACGTTCCAGAACGACGGCGTCGATGTCGCGATTCGCTACGGCAAGCCGCCTTTCGGCAAGGGGCTCGCCACGCGCTTTCTGTTTCCGGTCGACATCTACGCGGTTTGCAGCCCGGCGCTGCTGAACTCGCCCGGCGCGCTCGCGAGCCCGCGCGATCTCGCCGGGCAGGTGCTGCTGCACGACGCGCACGATCTGTGGCCCGAGTTTCTCGCCGCGCTGCCCGAGCGCGTCGCGCTCGATCCGGGCAAGGGCCCGCGCTTCAATCAATCGTCGCTCGCGATCGACGCCGCGATCGCGGGGCAAGGCGTCGCGCTCGTCAGCGATCAGCTCGTCGGCCGCGACATCGACGCGGGAAGGCTGCGCCGGCTGTTCGATTTCGCGCTGCCGCTGTCGATCGGCTATTACGTCGTCTATCCGAACGAGCCGCGGCGCCCGGACGACATCGCGACGATGGTGACCTGGCTGATTCGTCAGGCGCAGCTCGAAGCGTGACTCGATGCGCGATCCGCTATGCAGATGCGCGATTCGATGCGTCACTCGATACACAGCGCGACATCGCGTAGCACGCCCGCGCGATTGCCCGATTTGCGGCGCGACGAGCACCGAAACGCCGCGCGCCTATCGGTTGTCGTGCGCCGCGCGGCATGCGAAACGACGCCCGCCGCGCGCGCTGCGCCCCCAACCGCCGGCCGAAGCGGCGAAGCAGCCGCCCGCTCACGCGCGAGCGGCATCCGCTCGCCGCTGCGCGCGCGCCCGCGCCTGAAAGCGCCGATGCGCGTCGGCCGGAACGAGCGAGCCGCCCGTCGCCCAGATCACGTGCGTCGCCTCGTTCGGCGCGATGCCCCGGCCGCGCAGGTAGTCGCGCCCCGCCTGCGACGCCGCGATCCACGCCGGGCCGCCGAACGCCGCCGCCGCCGACGGCTCGAGATCGATGCCGAGCCGCTCGTTCGCGTCGAGCAGGCCGGCGAACAGCCGCCGATCGTCGACCGTGAACACGCCCGCGGCCTGCGCGCGCAGCAGCGGGCCGGCGAGGTGCGACGCCTGCGCGACCGCCAGCCCGTCCGCCTCGGTGCGATTGTCGAGGCCGATGTCGTAGACGGATATCGAACGCGCGCCGCCGCTCGCGAGCTGCACGAGCACGCACGGCGACGCGGCGGGCTCGGCGAGAAAGCAATGCACGTGCTCGCCGTACAGCGCCTTGAGCCCGTACGCGATGCCGCCCGGCGCGCCGCCGACGCCGCACGGAATGTGGACGAACAGCGGGTGACGCGCGTCGACTGTCCGGCCGGCGCGCGCGAGCTGCCCGGCGAGTTCGGCGGCAGCCGTCGCGTAGCCGAGAAACAGCATCCGCGATCCTTCGTCGTCGACGAAATGGCAGTGCGGCATGCCGGCGGCCTGCCGGCGTCCGGCATCGACCGCTTTCGCATAGTCGCCCGCGTGCTCGACGACGTCCACGCCGCGCGTGTGCAGGCGCGCCTTCTTCCACGCCTTCGCGTCCGCCGACATGTGCACGACGCTCCGAAACCCGAGCGCCGACGCGAGCATCCCGATGCTCAAGCCGAGATTGCCGGTGCTGCCGACCATCACGGTGTAGCGTGCGAACAGCGCCCGCGCGTCGCCGCTCGCGAGCACGCGCCGGTCGGCGTGCGCATCGAGCAGGCCGTGCCGATCCGCGATCGATTCGGCGAGCGCGAGCACCTCGTGAAAACCGCCGCGCGCCTTGATCGAGCCGGCTACCGGCAGCGCGTCGTCCCGCTTGACGAACCACGCGCCCGCGTCCGTGTGACCGGCGCGCTGCAACCGATCGGCCCGCTGCAACGGCGACGCGATCCGCCCGCCCGACGGCCGCAGCTCGGGAAACAGCGCGGCCAGCAAGCCGCCGCAGCGGCGCAGGCGCGCGTCGGCGTCGGCGAGATCGGCGGCGGTCGGCGCGATGTCCGGCAGCGGCGCGCCCTGATGCGGATTGAGCCACAGCATCGGCGAGCCAGACTGAAGTCTGGCTAATAGATTCGGATCGAGCGGAAATTGTCGGCTGTCGTGCATGGCCTGAAATAGAATGCGATGAACAGGCCGTCATCGTACGTTCCGACGATCAGCCGATGAAGCGATCAATTCTTGCGGGAGCATAAGCCACACTAATGAATACGAAGCTCGACACGCCGCTGCTCGGCGCGCTGCGCTGCTTCGAGGCGGCCGGCCGGCTCGGCAGCTTCACGAAAGCCGCCGACGCGCTGCACCTGACGCAAAGCGCGATCAGCCAGCAGATCCGCCAGCTCGAAGCGCGTCTCGGCTATCCGCTGTTCGTGCGCCAGGCGCGCGGGCTCGCGCTCACGCCGAAGGGCGGCGTGCTGCACGAAGCGACTTTGGCGGCGTTCGCGTCGCTCGGCCGCACGCTGCGCCAGTTGAGCGCGCCGGATGCGCACCTGCAGGTGAGCTGCCTGCCGTCGTTCGCGCTGCAATGGCTGATGCCGAGGCTCACCGAGTTTCATCGGCTGCATCCGCAGACGTCGGTGCGGCTGAAAGCGGAGTTTCACGCGATCGATCGCGAGACGATGGCCGCAGGCGACATCGACGTCGCGATCCGCTGGGACCCGTTCGATTACGACGCGCTCCATGTCGAGCCGCTGTTCGACGAGCGTCTCGTCGCGGTCGCCGCGCCCGCGTATCTCGACCGGCATCCACCGGAGGCAACGGCCGAATGGGTGTCGAGCATCGTGCCGCTGCACGATGCGTCGGCGTGGCCCGATGCGCCGAAGTACGTCGAATGGCGCACGTGGCTCGCCGCCGTCGTGCCGGAATACGCAGGCGAGCTGCGCGGGCCGGAATTCAACCTCGCGAGCCTCGCGATCGGCGCGGCGCTTGCGGGGCAAGGCGTCGCGGTGTGCCGGCAGGCGCTCGTCGACGACGAGATCGCGCGCGGGCGGCTCGTCCACGTGCTCGGACGCTGCGTGCCCGCGCCCGCGCAATACAAGCTGATCCATGCGCGGCCGGACGATCCGCGCGTGCAATCGTTCGTCGCCTGGCTGCGAAGCGAATCGAACGATTACGCGGCGCGTCGACCGTCGCCGACGGGCGGGGGGACGAAGGAGCGGCGGCGCACGGATCGGGAACCACGATCGCCGGTGTGAACGCGCGCGTCTCGCTCAATGATCCGATGTCCTGACGAACGCCTTCGGTCGGATGTCGGATGTCGGATGTCGGATGTCGGATGTCGGATGTCGGATGTCGCATGTCGGATGTCGGATGTCGGATGTCGGATGTCGCATGTCGAATCCCCGATGCCCGATGCGACAGGCGCGACCGCGCGCATCGCGCTTCTTCAGGCCCGATGCGCGACGCATCGAACGTCGCGCACGAACCCACGTGAAGCGCGAGCCACGCATCGCGAAACACGAACCCGCCGTTCACGCCTTGTGCGTCGACAGCAGGATGCTCGTCTCCGTATTGGCGATCCCGTCGACCAGGCGAATCACGCCCAGCACGCGATCGAAATTCTCCAGCGAATCGGCATGGAGCTCGGCGACGAGATCCCACCGCCCGTTGGTGCTGTGGATCGTCGCGACGTTCGGATTCCCGCGCAGCACCTTGACGACGTCCGCCGCGCGATTGCCCTGCACGGCGATCGACATCAGCGCGCGAATTCGATGCTTCTCCGCGGCGGGCTTCAGCCGCACCGTATAACCGACGATCACGCCGTGCTTCTCGAGCCGCGCGATGCGGTTCTGCACGGTCGCGCGCGCGACGCGCAACTGCTTCGCGAGCGTCACGACCGGCGTGCGCGCGTTGTCGCGCAGCAGCGCGATGAGTTGTCGGTCGACGTCGTCGAGGCTGATCATGGGGAGTCTCTCCGAGCAATCAATGAAAGTGCGGCACCGGGCGGCGGCGCGAAAGCCGCCGACTGCGCATTTTGTCATCTCGAGGCAAGCAGAACGCCGAAATTATCGAGCATTCTGTCACTTTTGCTCGCTATCTGTTGGCCGAGGACTTCGAAATAATCAATTGAACGAGCGGCCCGACGAGGGCCGCGGCCAACACGGGAGACGACACCTCATGACACGCTTCCTCGACGTTCCCGACACGAGCCGGCTGATCGCGCGCGTCGGCGTTGCGCGCTTCGTCGGCGAACTCGTCGACACGCTGCGCGCCGATTATCTGCGCTGGAACGACTTCGACAAATCCCCGCGCGTCGCCTGCCATTCGCGCGACGGCGTGATCGAGCTGATGCCCGTCGCCGATGCGAAGCTGTTCGCGTTCAAGTATGTGAACGGCCATCCGGTCAACGCCGGCCGCGGCATGCACACGGTGATGGCGTTCGGCGCGCTCGCCGAAGTCGACACCGGCTACCCGGTGCTGCTCGCCGAGCTCACGCTGATCACCGCGCTGCGCACGGCCGCGACGTCGGTGCTCGCGGCGCGCGCGCTCGCACGCGACGACGCGAGGACGATGGCGCTGATCGGCAACGGCGCGCAGAGCGAGTTCCAGGCGATCGCGTTTCACACGCTGCTCGGCATCGACGAGATCCGCGCGTACGACATCGATCCGCACGCGACCGACAAGCTCGTGCGCAACCTGTCCGCGTATCCGGGGCTGCGCGTGATCCCCGCCGCGTCGACGGCCGGCGCGGCGCGCGGCGCCGACATCGTGACGACCGTCACCGCCGACAAGGCGTACGCGACGATCGTCACGCCGGACATGATCGAGCCCGGCATGCATCTGAACGCGGTCGGCGGAGATTGCCCGGGCAAGACCGAGCTGCACGCGGACGTGCTGCGCATGGGCCGCGTGTTCGTCGAATACGAGCCGCAGACGCGCATCGAAGGCGACATCCAGCAGATGCCGGCCGATTTTCCGGTGACCGAACTGTGGCGCGTGCTGCGCCAGGAGGCGGCCGGGCGGGACAGCGCGTCGCAAGTCACGATCTTCGATTCGGTCGGCTTCGCGCTCGAGGACTATTCGGCGCTGCGCCATCTGCACGCGCTCGCGCTGCGGCACGACGCCGGCACGCCGATCTCGCTGATCCCGCCCGCCGACGATCCGAAAAACCTGTACGCGCTGATCGGCGCGCCGGCTGGCGTCGCGCCCCGCGCGACGCCGGCGTTCGTTCGAGCGGAAGCGTTCTCGCGCTGAGGCGTTCGGCGCGCCGCGCCCTTCTCGTTTTCTCGTCGCACTCCATGAGTCTTCAGTCGATTCAGGCGGCTGCGGCCGTCGTCATGATCCGGCCGCACCGTTTCTTTCCGAATCCGGACACGGCCGCCGACAACGCGTTTCAACGCACGCCCCCGGCCGGCGACGACGCGCGCGCGCAGGCCGTCGCGGCCGCCGCGCGCGACGAAGTCGCCGCGGCCGCGGGCCGGCTGTCGGAGGCGGGCGTCCGCGTGCACGTCTTCGACGATCACGGCGACGGCAACACGCCGGATTCCGTGTTCCCGAACAACTGGTTCTCGACGCATCCGGGCGGCCACGTCGCGCTATATCCGATCTGCAACGCGAATCGCCGGCGCGAGCGGCGCGCGGACGTCATCGAGATGCTCAAGCGCGAATACCGCGTGCAGGACGTGATCGATTTTTCCGGCCTCGAGCACGACGACGTCTTTCTCGAAGGCACGGGCGCGATGGTGCTCGACCACGTCGCGCGCGTCGCGTACACCGCGCGCTCGCGCCGCGCCGATCCCGTCGCGCTCGAACGCTTCTGCACGCATTTCAATTTCGAGCCCATGTGCTTCGACACCGCCGACGCCGACGGCCGCCCGGTCTATCACACGAACGTGATGATGAGCATCGCGACCGAGTTCGCGTTGGTGGGCCTCGATCTGATCAGCGACCCGAACCGCCGCGACGAAGTGCGCCGCCGCATCGCCGAAACGGGCCGGACGGTGATCGCGCTCGAGAACGAGCAGATCGCCGAGTTCGCCGGCAACGCGCTCGAGCTGTCCGCGCGCGACGCGCGCGTGCTCGCGCTGTCGCGCCGCGCGCTCGATTGCCTCACGCCGCGCCAGCGCGGGCTGATCGAACGCTCGGCGCGGCTGCTGCCGCTCGACGTGCCGACGATCGAGACGGCGGGCGGCTCGGTGCGCTGCATGCTCGCGGGCGTCCACCTCGCGCGCCGGCCGACGTAGCGCGCTGCGTGAAGTGTCGCGATTCGAAGCGCCGGCTCGCCGCCGGCGCTTTTTTTCCACCTCCGATCGCCTGGAGCTACCCGGGAGCGACCCGATTCGGTCAGTCTCTGCGCGCACGGCACGCGACGCACGGCCGGTCGCGATCGATTCGGCGGCGGCGTCGATGCCGATGCAGGCGAACGAATCGGATTCGCTAAACGCGAGCGGCACGACGCGCGTGCTCGAACACCATCGAGGCCGCGGGCGCGCCGCCGCGCCGCGTGCCGGTTCGCGCAAGCGGCTGCCGATGCGCGAGCGGTGCGTGAGCGTCACCCATGCTTCGGATTGGAGAACAGAATCGAACGAAGGCCGTCCGGCGGCGGACGAGCGGGCGGATCGCTCGCTCGTCCGCCGCCTCGCCCGCGCCTCCGCCACCGTCACGCCGTCATCACCCTGACAGGACCGCCCATGCCTACCCCGACTCTGCGCACGCATCAGCCCGTGCGCGCCGCGACGGCCGCCTTCATCGGCACGGCCGTCGAGTTCTACGATTACTACACGTACGCGACCGCCGCCGCGCTCGTGCTCGGCGACGTGTTCTTCCCGAGCGGCAATCATTTCGCCAGCACGATGGCGTCGTTCGCGACGTTCTTCGTCGGCTTCGTCGCGCGGCCGCTGAGCGGCGCGGTGTTCGGCCATCTCGGCGACCGGATCGGCCGCAAGAAGATGCTCGTCCTGACGATGTTCCTGATGGGCATCGCGACGACCGGCATCGGCCTGCTGCCCGGCTACGCGACGATCGGCGTCTGGGCGCCGGCGCTGCTCGTGCTGCTGCGCATCCTGCAGGGGATCGCGGTCGGCGGCGAATGGGGCGGCGCGGTGCTGATGGCGAGCGAGCATGCGAGCGCCGAGCGCAGGACGTTGTTCGCGTCGTTCCCGCAGATGGGCAGTCCGGCCGGGCTGATCCTGTCGCTGCTCGCGTTCCGGTTCGTCACGTCGCTCGATCACGACAGCTTCGTGTCGTGGGGCTGGCGTCTGCCGTTCCTCGCGAGCTTCGTGCTGCTGCTCGTCGGCGTCGCGATCCGGCTCGGCGTCAACGAATCGCCGGAGTTCGAGCGCGTGCGCGACAGCGGTGCGATCGCCCGCTATCCGGTCGCCGACGCGCTGCGCACCGCGTGGCATCCGATCGTGCTCGCCGCCGCCGCGACGACGATCGGCTCCGCCGGCTTCTTCTTCACCAACACGTTCATGATCTCGTACGCGACGACGTATCTCGGGATGTCGAAATCGTTCATTCTCGATTGCCTGTTCATCGTCACGATCATCCAGCTGTTGTCGCAGCCCGTCTCGGCGCTGCTCGCGCAACGCTTCGGCGAAACGCGGTTTCTGATCTGCGCGGCGCTGCTGTCGATGCTGTCGCCGTATCCGATGTTCGTCCTCGTCCGCACGCACGATCCGGTCGCGATCGTCGCGGGCATCGCGTTCGCGGTCGTCGCGCTGTCGGCGGTCTACGCGGTGATCGCGGGCTTCATGACGCCCGCGTTCCCGACGCGCGTGCGCTATTCGGGCATCTCGATCGCGTACCAGCTGTGCGCGCTCGTCGCGGGCGGCACGACGCCGCTCGTCGGCGCGATGATCGCGCAGCGCTATCAGGGCGAATGGCTGCCGCTCGCGCTGTACTTCTCGCTGCTGTCGCTCGTGTCGCTCGCCGGCATCGCCGGGCTCGGCCGATATCGGCGGAATCTGCGCGCCGCCGCGCCGCAAGCGTGGGCCGTGAGCTCGTAAGTCCGCTCGTCGCGCGGCGGCGCACGTGCCGATCTCGAATGAAGGCGCGGATCGTCGCGTCTTGCATGATCGATTACCGGCAGGTGGGCGGGAAGTCTCGCGGCCGAGATGGTGGTCGGGTAGCGGTCGGGTAGCGGTCGGGTAGCGGTCGGGTAGCGGCCGGGTAGCGGTCGGGTGGCGGTCGGGTGGCGGTCGGGTGGCGGTCGGGTGGCGGTCGGGTGGCGGCCGCATGACGACGCGGCCGAGCGAGGCGCGCCGCGCGACGGCGCGCCGCTGGCCGGGCGTCGTCCGCGCAACCGCCGCGAAACCGGTCGATTAGAATCGCCGGATGAACGCCTCCGACCTCCGCGACCTCCGCCTCCCGTCCCTCGACGGCCTGCTCGCCTTCGTGGCCGCCGCGCGCCACGGCTCGTTCGAGCGCGCGGCCGAGGAGCTGTGCGTGACGGGAAGCGCGGTCGCCAAGCGCGTCGCGGCGCTCGAACAGTTGCTCGGCGTGCAGCTGCTCGTGCGCAGCGGCAAGGCGCTGGCGCTGACGTCGGCCGGCAGCGAATATCTGCATCAGGTTCATGCGCCGCTGCATCTGCTCGCCGCGGTGCCGCTGCACCGGCGCGGCGCAGGCAACGCGGAACGGCTGCGGATCTGCGCGCCGCCGACGTTCGCGCGACAGGTCATGGTTCCGCGTCTGGACGAATTCACGCTTGCGCACCCGGGCGTGGAGCTCGAAGTGATGCTCGCGAGCCCCTTTCCCGACGGTCCGCCGACGGGCGCCGATCTCTGGATTCGCGGCGGCGGCCCGATTGTGTCGGGCGCGACCGTGCTGATGGTCGATTCGCTGACGCCGCTTGCCGCGCCGTCGCTGCTCGAACGGCACGCACCGTTGCGCGCGCCCGCGGATCTCGCCGCGCTGCCGCTCCTCTGCACGCCGCTCGAACCGTGGACGCCGTGGTTCCGCGTCGCCGGCCTCGACTGGCCGGAGCCCGCGAACGGCCCGAAGCTGATGGATCTCGGGCTCCTGCTCGAGGCGGCGGTCAGCGGCCAGGGCGTCGCGCTCGGCAGCCCCGCGCTCGCGCGCCACTGGCTCGCGTCGGGTGCGCTCGTCCCGCCGTTTCCGCGCATCGCGCGGCCGGCCGCCCCGTATTACGTGATGCCGCACGCGTCACGCGCCGCCGCCGACGCGTTCGTGGCCTGGCTCGCGAGCGTCTGCGAGCGCGCGGCGCACGACGGCGCGGAATTTCTTTCGCGCCGCGCCTGAAGATATTTCCGGGCGCGACGCCGGGCGCGGCGTTAGCATCGTCGCCACCCTCTCGGAGCCGCCCATGTCCGTCCCGATCACCTGCATCGAAGATCTTCGCGTTCTCGCGAAAAAACGCATCCCGCGGATGTTCTACGACTACGTCGACACGGGCTCCTACACGGAAACGACGTATCGCGCGAACGAAGCGGACTTCCAGCACGTCAGGCTGCGTCAGCGGGTCGGCGTCGACATCTCGCAACGCAGCCTGCGCACGACGATGGCCGGGCAGGACGTCGCGATGCCGGTCGCGCTCGCGCCGACCGGGCTCGTCGGCATGATGCGCGCCGACGGCGAGATTCTCGCGGCGCGCGCCGCGCAGCGGTTCGGCGTGCCGTTCACGCTGTCGACGATGAGCATCTGCTCGATCGAGGACATCGCCACGCATGCGCCCGGGCCGTTCTGGTTCCAGCTCTACATGATGCGCGAGCGCGACTTCATCGAGCGGCTGATCGAGCGCGCGAAGGCGGCGGGCTGCCCCGCGCTCGTGATGACGATGGATCTGCCGATCGGCGGCCAGCGGCACAAGGACGTGAAAAACGGCTTGTCGACGCCGCCGCGCATCACGCTGGCGAACCTGCTGAACATGGCGAGCAAGCCGCGCTGGTGCATCGGCATGGCCCGCACGCGCCGCCGCCATTTCGGCAACATCTTCGGGCACGTGAAGGGCGTGACCGACATGTCGTCGCTCGAATCGTGGACCCGCGAACAGTTCGATCCGGCGATCGGCTGGCGCGACGTCGCATGGGTCCGGCAACGGTGGAGCGGCAAGCTGATCGTCAAGGGCGTGCTCGATCCGCGCGACGCGCTCCTCGCGGCCGAAGCGGGCGCGGACGCGATCGTCGTGTCGAATCACGGCGGCCGTCAGCTCGACGGCGCGATATCGTCGGTCGAAGCGCTGCCCGCCATCGCCGATGCGGCCGGCCGGCGCGTCGAAGTCTGGCTCGACGGCGGCGTTCGCACGGGGCAGGACGTACTGAAGGCGGTCGCGCTCGGCGCGCGCGGCACGATGATCGGGCGCGCGTTTCTCTACGGCGTCGCGGCGCTGGGCGAGGAGGGCGTGTTTCGCAGCCTCGACATCATCGCGCGCGAGCTCGACACGACGATGGCGCTGTGCGGCCATACCGACATTCGATCGGTGGATGCCGACGTGCTCGCGCGGCGGTTTTGAACCCGCTCGGCGCGCATGCGGGAACGCGCGCGCACGGCGATGGGCGCATGGCGCTCAAGTGCGAGCTTCGCGCGGCGACGCACGGCACGCGATGCGCGATGCGCGATGTGCGACGCGTGACACGTGACACGTGACACGTGACACGTGACACGTCGCACGCGATGCACGATGCATCACGCCGGGCGACGCATCGCCTCGCATCTTCTCGCACGCCGCCGCCCCGCTACGCGATATGCGCGGCGAATCCCGACCGCTCCGGCGCGACGTCGTCCCGCAGCGTGAGCCGCGGAATTTCGTACTCGCCGGCATTCTGCGCGCGATAAGGTATCGGCGCGGTTTTCCAGAAATCGTCGAGGCGCTGCCCGAGCGAATCGCAGATCGTCTCGAATCGCGCCTCGTCGGTGCGGCTCGTCCGATAGACGACGACCGGCGGCAGCACGTCGAAGCCGGGGTAATACAGTCTCGCCGTCGTCGAGAAGGTGCCGTCGCGGATCGCGAAGCAGGCGGAGCAAGGCGACATCGATCTCGCCTTCCACATCACCGAATGCGCGCCGGGCAACCTGCGCCATCGCGCGCTCTTCACCGAACGGTACGTGCTCGCCGGGCGCGCCGGCCATCCGCGCCTGAAACGGCGGCCGACGCTCGCGCAATTCTGCCGGCTCGATCACGTAATCGTGTCGCCGGACGGCGGCGGCTTTCAGGGCGTCACCGACCATGCGCTCGCGAAAGCCGGCCTCACGCGGCGCGTCGTGCTGTCCGTGCCGCACTTTCTGTTCATGATGTCGGTCGTCGCGAGCAGCGATCTCGTCGCGATGATGCCTTCGCGGCTCGTCCGCGACAACCGCGCGCTGCGGGTGGTCGAGCCGCCCGTCGACGTGCCCGGCTTCCAGATGGCGATGCTGTGGCACGAACGCTCCCATCGCGACTCCGCGCACATGTGGCTGCGCGAGCACATCGCGGCATCGGTCTGACGCCGTTCGGTTCGGCGCCGGGATGCGCGACGCCGCACGCGAACGGCAAGAAGTCCTGATCGACATTCGACGCTTCGATCCAGTCTTCCCGGGTCACGGGGTACGGGGGCGTCGAGAGGCCCGCGCAGTCCGGCGGCAATGCGGGCGCATCGCGGATTCCGATGCGTTTCAATGCCCCTTTTGAATGAGACGTTGACCGACGAGCAACCCGAAAACGGCAATGCGCGGCGGTATCGCTTCCTCATGCAAAGGATGACGAAGTTTCGATGAAGGCAAGACTTGCGACACAGTTGATCCGAGCTCGCGCACCGGCCATCCGGGCGGCGAGGAGCACATTCGCGGCGGCGGCGCGGCAACCGCCGCGCTCGGGAAATTCGTCATGCGCGGACGACGTCGAGCAACGATCGTGCGCGTCGCATGCATCACATGCATCGCGCGCGTCGTGCGTATCGCGCAGCCGCGCGAGCCATCGACCTATTGCGGCGATTGCAGATCCGCGATCGCCGCCGCGAGAAAGCGCGCCGCCTCGCCGCCCGTGACCACCCGATGATCGAACGTGAGGCTGAGCGGAAGAATGCGATGCACGGCGGGCACGCCGTTCGCCGCCACGACCGCGTCGTGCACGCGCCCCGCGCCGAGAATCGCGACGGTCGGCGGCACGACCACGGGCGCCGCGTACTTGCCGGCGATCATTCCGAAGTTCGACAGCGTGATCGTGTTGCCGCGCAGCTCGTCGGGCGGAATCTTGCGCGCGCGGATGTCGGCGCGCATCCGGTCTAGCCCGCGGCGCAGATCGGCGGCGTCGCGATGCGCGACGTCGCGCAGCACCGGCACGAACAGGCCGTCCGGCAGATCGACCGCGATGCCGACGTCGATCTTCGCGACCACGTGGCGGCGCCCCGCCTGCCCGTCGAACCACGCGTTGAGCCCGGGCTCCGCGCGGCAGCCGGCGACGAGCGCGCGAATCAGGCGCATCGTCACGTCCGCGCCCGCGGGCCACGCGTGGATGTCGGCGTCGTCGATCACGGTCGCCGCCGCGACTTCGCTCTGCGCGCGCGCCATGTTCTGCGCCATCGCTCGCCGCACGCCGCGCAGCACCTCGGGCGGCCCGAGCTCGGCGAGCACTTTCGCGACGCGCTGCACGTCCGCCGCGGTGATCACGCCGTCCGCGCCCGACGGCGTCACCATCGCCAGATCGACGTCGAGCTTGCGCGCGAGCGCGCGCACGGCGGGAATCGCCTTGATCGCGCCGGCCGCGCGCCCGCCCGGGCCCGCGCCGAGCGCCGCGGGCGTCTCGTGCACCACGTGCTCGCCGACCGTCATGTGGCCGACGACCGTGCCCGCATCGGCTTCGTCGGCTTCGCCCTCGAACGCGACGAGCGGCGCGCCGAGATGAACGATGTCGCCCGGCTGCCCGAACAGCTTCGCGATTCGGCCCGCTTGCGGCGACGGAATCTCGACGATCGCCTTCGCGGTCTCGACGGACACGAGCGGCCGGTCGGCCTCGATCGTGTCGCCGGCCTTCACGTGCCATTCGACGATCTCGGCTTCCTGCAAGCCTTCGCCGAGGTCGGGCAATTTGAAGATCTTCATGTCTTTACAGCGCCTCCAGCGTCTTTCCGACCGCGTCGACGATGCGCGCGACGCTCGGCACGTACTGGCTTTCGAGCCGGAACAGCGGCACGACGACGTCGTAGCCCGTCACGCGCTGCACGGGCGCGAGCAGCGAATACAGGCAACGCTCTGCGACGAGCGCGGCGATCTCCGCGCCGAAGCCGGCCGTGCGCGGCGCTTCATGAACGATCACGCAGCGTCCCGTCTTCGAAACCGACGCGACGATCGTGTCGGCATCGAGCGGCTTGAGCGTCGCGACGTCGATCACTTCGGCCGTCACGCCCTCTTGCGCGAGCTGGTCGGCGGCCGCCAGCACGTCCTGCAGCATCGCGCCCCAGCTGACGAGCGTGACGTCGGAGCCGTCGCGCAGCGTGAAGCACGTGTCGAGCGGCAGCGCGTCGCCGTTGTCTTCGATCGGCTGCCTGAACAGGCGATACAGGCGCGACGGCTCGAAGAACATCACCGGGTCCGGATCGCGGATCGCCGCGAGCAGCAGCCCGTAAGCGCGCGCGGGCGTCGATGGAATCACCACGCGCAGCCCCGGAATGTGCGCGAACATCGCCTCGGGGCTTTCCGAATGATGCTCCGGCGCGTGAATGCCGGCGCCGCACGGCGCGCGGATCACGAGCGGGCACGACAGCCGGCCGCGCGTGCGGTGGCGCAGCCGCGACGCATGATTGAGCACGTGATCGATCGCCGGATAGACGAAGCCGGTGAACTGGATTTCCGCGACGGGCTTGAGCCCCATCGCCGCCATGCCGATCGCCGCGCCCGCGATCGCCGTCTCCGCGAGCGGCGTGTCGATCACGCGCTGCGCGCCGAAGCGCGCCTGCAAGTCGACGGTCGCGCGAAACACGCCGCCGTTCGCGCCAATGTCCTCGCCGAGCAGCACGACCGACGGATCGTGCGCGAGCTCGTAAGCGAGCGCCAGATTGACCGCTTCGACGAGATTCAGATCAGCCATGATGATTCCCCGCGGCCGGCGCGAACGCGAGCGCCGTCGCGAGCTGCTCCCGCATCGCCTGCGGCAGGCTCGCGTACAGATGGTCGAACATCGCCGACGCATCCGGCTGCGGCACGGCGAGATACGCCTGCACCGCTTCTTCGACCTGCGCGTAGCACGCCTTGCCGAGCTGCTCGTCCTGCGCCTTGTCCCACACGTTCCGATGCATCAGGTATTTGCGCAGGCGCAGCAACGGCTCGAACTCCCATTGCTTGCCGACGGTTTCGGCGTCGCGGTAGCGCGTCGCGTCGTCCGCCGTCGTGTGATCGCCGAGGCGGTAGCTGAGCGCTTCGACGAGCGTCGGGCCGCCGCCGCGCCGCGCGCGCTCGATCGCGTCGCCCGCGATCTGGCGCACCGCGACGATGTCGTTGCCGTCGATCTGCCGCCCTTCGATGCCCGCGGCGATCGCCTTCTGCGCGAGCGTGCGCGCGGCCGTCTGCCGCGCGCGCGGCATCGAGATCGCCCACTGGTTGTTGTTGACGACGATGACGAGCGGCGCGCGCCACGCGCCCGCGATGTTCATCGCCTCGTAGAAATCGCCCTTCGACGTGCCGCCGTCGCCGAGTATCGCCACCGCGACGCGCGCTTCGCCGCGCAGCATGAACGCATACGCGGCGCCCGCCGCATGGCACACCTGCGTGCCGATCGGCACGCAGTTCGGAAAATCCAGGCGCGCGGCCGCGAAATCGCTGCCGCGCTCGTCGCCGCCCCAATAGAGCAGGCTCTCCGTCATCGTGACGCCGCGCATGAACTGCGCGGCATGATCGCGGTACGACGGAAACAGCACGTCGTCGGCCCGCATCGCGCTCGCGACGCCCACGCCGATCGCCTCCTGCCCGACCGACGACGCAAACGTGCCGATCTTGCCGGTGCGCTGCAGCGCGATCGCTTTCGTGTCGAACGCGCGCGTGAGCACCATCGCGCGATAGAGCGGCAGCAACGCGGCCGCGTCCTGCGCGAACGCGGGCAACGGCTGGACCGGCTCGCCGTCGGGGCCGAGGTATTGCGTGTAATCGATGTCGAAGCTGCCGACCGTGGTCATCACGGGCCTCCTCGTTCTTCTAGACGTCGAAGTACAGATAGAACTCCCAAGGATGCGGACGCAGCCGGATCGCATCGAGCTCGCGCCTGCGCTTGTAGTCGATCCACGTGCGGATCACGTCGTCGGTGAACACGTCGCCCTTGCGCAGGAACGCGTTGTCGGCTTCGAGCGCGGCGAGCGACGCGTCGAGCGAGCCCGGCACCTGCCGGACCTTCGCCGCTTCCTCGCGCGGCAGCTCGTAGATGTTCGTATCGAGCGGCGGGCCCGGATCGATCCTGTTCTCGATGCCGTCGAGCCCGGCCATCAGCATCGCCGCGAACGCGAGATACGCGTTCGCCGACGGATCGGGGCAGCGAAACTCGACGCGCCGCGCGGCGGGCGCGTCCGACACCATCGGAATCCGCGCGGCGGCCGAGCGGTTGCGCTGCGACATCGCGAGATTGACGGGCGCTTCGTAGCCCGGCACGAGGCGCTTGTACGAATTCGTCGTCGGCGCGCAGAACGCCATCAGCGCCGGCGCATGCTCGAGCAGTCCGCCGATGTACCAGCGGCACAGCTGCGACGTCATCGCCCAGCCGTGCGCGTCGTAGAACAGATTGCGTTCGTCGGCCCACAGGCTCTGATGGCAATGCATGCCGCTCGCGTTGTCCGCGAACAGCGGCTTCGGCATGAACGTCGCGACCTTGCCGTGCCGGCGCGCGACGTTCTTGCACACGTATTTGTAGATCATCACGTTGTCGGCCATGCGCGTGAGCGTCGCGAAACGCATGTCGATTTCGTTCTGGCCGGCCGTCGCGACTTCGTGATGATGCACTTCGACCTGCACGCCCGCGCGCTGCAGCGTCAGCGCGATTTCCGAGCGGATGTCCTGCAGCGTGTCGTTCGGCGGCGTCGGAAAATAGCCTTCCTTGTAGCGCTCCTTGTAGCCGAGGTTGCCGCCGCCGTAAGCGCCCTCGTCTCGGCCCGTCGCCCAATCGCCCTCGGCCGATTCGACGTGGTAGTAGCCGCTGTGCTGATCCTGGCCGTAGCGGATCGAATCGAAAATGAAGAATTCGAGCTCCGGGCCGACGTAGCAGGCCGTCGCCACGCCCGTCGCACGCAAATGCGCTTCCGCTTTTTTCGCGACGTAGCGCGGATCGCGCGAATACGGCCCGTGCGTCGCCGGATCGATCACGTCGCAAAGAATCGACAGCGTCGGCGCCTCGCATACCGGATCGACGAACGCGGTCGTCGGATCGGGACGCAGCAGCATGTCGGATTCGTGAATCTCCTGGAAGCCGCGGATCGACGAGCCGTCGAAACCGATTCCCGCGCTGAACAGATCCGCGTGGAGTTCCGGAAGCGTGATCGAGAAATGCTGCCAGAGGCCCGGCAGATCGGTGAACTTGAGATCGACGATCTGGATGCCGTGCGTACGCACCAGTTCGATCACGTCGCTCACGCCGGCCGGCCGCGCGATGCGGTAGCTGCCCGCTTCGACGGACGCCGCGAACGGCGATCCTGCGTCGCCTTGCGTATTCGACATGGGCTTTCTCCTTGCTTCAGCCCTTTCCTCTGCCTGCAATCCGCCTTCGGCCCGCGTTCGGACCAGCCCGCGCTCGACCGGCCGACGCCGGCGCGCGACGCGTGCGTTACGGCAATCTGCCGATGATCGCGCCGATTTCGTTCTTCGTGAACGCGCGCAGCGTCTGCGTGCGGACGTTGCCCGCCGAACCGAGTGCGAAGCCGAACGTGGTGAGACTTTGCTCGTCGGCCGCCTCGACGACCGCGACGATATCGAACGCGCCGAGCGTCCAGTAGACCTCCTTCATTTCGCATCCGAAACTCTTCGCCATCTCCGCCACCTGACCGGCCCGCTTCGGGCTGTCCTTCACCGTGCGGATGCCTTGGTCCGTGAAGTTTGCAAGAACCACATAAGTCGCCATGACGATTCACCTTACGATTGAAACATGTCGGGATTCGAACGCGCGAGCGACGCCGCCAGACGCCTTCGCGCCAATACGATCGGAACCGTCTCGCGCGTAACTTGATTTTAGGCAATGGGATCGGCGGCGAAGGGAGGGGTTTGCACGCGTGTCGCGCGTCGCGTTTCATGTGTCGCGTTTCATGTGTCGCGCGGCGCGCGGCGAAAACGCGCTCCGGAGAATGCGGGTGCGAACACGCGCGTTCCGGGCATTTCGCATTCCGATCGTATTTCAACGACGCGCGGCCGACGACGCCGCGGCATGAATGACCGAAGAAGCGAAGGCCGATCGACATCCGCTGGCCGCGCGCCGCTTCCGATCCGCGGGCCATTCGATCCGCGCGCCGTTCGATCCGGCGGGCGCGGCAACCGCTTCCGATGCGAACGATCGGAAAAGACGACCCGCCGCCCGGCAAGGCAACGGGTCGATCAACAACACAACATGGGCCGATTGCTGCAGTTTCTTGAGATCGGAGAAGGCCGGACGTCGAATAGCCTCTCCGTCGTAAAAGTTAGACGATTCATCGCGAAACGTCTGTCAATTTTGGTCAGATCACGGGAAATCCGCATCGGCCTTCGTCAATCGCGGATCGCTGCCGACGCAGGTCGCCCGTGGCGCGCCGCACGCCGCGCACAGCGAACCAAGCGAGCCGGCGCGTCGATCACGGCATCGACAACCGCCGCGTCACGCGACGTCGCCGCCCGACAGTTCCCCGGCCAACGCCGTGCCTTCGCCGGCACGGGTCGTCCGCAACGAATCATCGGCATGTCTTCGACGACATGACGACACGACGACACGGCACGCCGCCTTCGGTTCGACCTTGCGGCCACACAACGGCCGGTATTCGGCTGCAAAATTCCGCGCGCGCGCCACGGTCCGACGGGCGTCCGGCGCCGCATCGCCACGACGCGGCGCCCGGGGCGTCCGACCGATGGCGTCGGCCGCCCCGCTGCGCTTATCATTGCGTGCGACATTGCGCCGCTACATCGACCGTGAATCACCTTTCCTCCCCCGACACCGCAACGACGCTGGAAATCTCCGGCGGCATCCGCATGCCCTACGTACGAACCGGCAACGGCCCGGCCGTGCTGTTCGTCCACGGCTCGCTGTGCGATTTCCGTTTCTGGCATGCCCAATCGAGCGGCCTCGCCGCGCATTTCGACTGCATCGCGCCGAGCCTCACGCACTATTGGCCCGCGCCGCACGCGGCATCGCTGCCGCCGTTCAGCTGGAGCACGCACGCCGACCAAGTCGGCGCGTTCATCGAACGTCTCGACATCGGCGCCGTGCATCTCGTCGGCCATTCGCGCGGCGGCTGCGTCGCATTTCACGTCGCGGCCCGCTTTCCGTCGCTCGTCCGTTCACTCACGCTCGCGGACCCCGGCGGATCGCTCGCCGGCCCGGCCGCCGAGGACGCAAAGGCGTCGCTCGACACGAAGCGCCTGCGATCGCGCGCGGTGGCGCTGATCGCGCAAGGCGAGACCGACGCCGGGCTCGAGCTGTTCGTCGATTCGGTCAGCCGTCCCGGCACCTGGCGAAAGAGCACGCGCGTCTTCCGCACGATGGCGACCGACAACGCGCATACGCTCGCCATGCAGTTGCGCGATCCGCTGCCCGCGTATGCGGCGGAAACGGCGCGCGGCGTCGCGTGTCCGGCGCTGCTGATCGACGGCGAGAAGAGCCCGGCTCACTTTCACGCGAACGTCGACGCGCTGAGCCGATGGATGCCAAACGCGTCGCGGGCCACGATCGCGGGCGCGTCCCACGGCATGAATCTCGCGCGGCCGAGCACGTTCAATCGGCATCTTCGCGAGTTCTTTCTGTCCGCGTGACGGTCGACGCGGATGCGGATGCGAACGCGAACGCCGGCAGATGCGGTTGCGGTTGCGGTTGCGGATGAGCACATCATGAGACGTGCGCGCGCCATGCCGCCGTTTTGCCGCATGGGTACGCCGTGCGGCAGGGCATCGCGCGAATCCATGACGTTCGCGCACCGGCTGCGCAACTCCGTGGCTGTGCGGTCGTGTGCCGCGTGCCGCATGCCACGAGCCGCTGACTGCTAGCTGCTGACTACTGACTACTGACTACGATCAGCCATTTCGAGCCGCTTATCGCGCCCGTCAATAAGCGATTACACCGAATCGCCGTCGATAAGCGTCACGAAAGATCATCGAGCAAATCTCGCATTCGAGTTATTAGTAACCGGAAGGTAACTCATCTTGAATATTCGATCGGCGAGACAAGTAACCTTCAGGTAACTTAATTCCTAAAAATACCGGCATCCCCATCGCATAAAAATCGACGATGCGGCACTTGTCCGAATATTCTCGATTCCGCCGAATCCATCCGAATTCGCGCATTTTCCGTCAGGATTCACTGCCTCTCACCGTGCGCCGTAGCGGTATCCCGCGTCGGCACGGCCGCCGCGTCGCCGGTCGAAATGCCGCTCCAGCCCGATTCCGCCGGCCCGGAACTCGATCGGCAACCACGTCCGAATCCTCCGCCGGCTTCACGTGCGATCCATGCAAGCGCGCTATGCGCCATAAGCACCGTAAACACATCGAATGAGGCCGAAATAATGAATGGATTCAACCGCCGCCTACGTGCAGCTCTGCACGAGATATCGACGCCCTCTCGACGAGACAATCGTCTCATATAAAATTATTTACCATTATTTTATTAAGGTCTTAAGTTGGCTATGGAATACTGACGGAGATGGTTGTAAAGCGTATGCGAGGGAGCATGGATTCCGCGGGACCGGATTGCTGCCGCATCGCATTGCCGATGAACCGATTGCCGCACATGAAGAACACGGGCCGCGATGAATGTCGGCTCGTCCGGCCCGTCTTTCGTGGATCGAGCATGCAAAGGAGGACGAACTTGACGTTCGCAGCCCGCCGCCGCGTCGGCGGCGCCGGTCGCCCGACTCGCGCCGAGCCGTCGGCGCCGGCCCGCACGTCGACAGCCGCGATTCGCGACGCGCGGATCGCGCGCGGCCGTGCGCGCCGCCTTGCCTGCCCGACGTCGCGCTCGCCCACGATACTCCCCGACGACACGCCCCGCATGCGGCGGAACAACCATCTTCCAGATCCAGCGCCGGGTTCATGTCGCCGTATTGCGATGCAGCGCACGCGCGACATCGGCGCCCCGTCCGCGACACGGCGGGCGCCGCCCGGCATTTCGAAACTTGACCGTTCTTGAGGTGGGATATATGTCCGAGGTGGGGATAAGAAATTTGAATCACCTGCGCGTTTTCATGACGATTGTCGAGAAGGGTAGTTTCACCGCGGCAGCGGAGTGCTTGAGCATGTCGAAGTCGCTGGTCAGCGAATACCTGAGTCGTCTCGAAGCCGAGATCGACACGCAGCTCGTGATGCGCAGCACCCGCAGGATCGCGCCGACCGACGCCGGCAACAAACTGTATTCGGCCTCCCAGGAGTTCGTGAGCGGCCTTCACGACGTGATCGGCAGCATCCGGTGCCTGCGCCACGAATCGACCGGCCTGCTGCGCGTCGCTGCGCCGAGCGGCTTTTCCACCGCGCATCTGAGCTCGATCGCGGCAACCTTCATTCACCAGCATCCGCAGATCGAGCTCGAGATCGTCTGCAACGATGCTGAAATCGACCTGGTCGGCGAACGCATCGATCTCGCGTTCGAAACGGGGTGGCCGAAGAAGAAAGGTTTCCGGATGAAGATGCTCGGCGCGTTCGACCAAGTGCTCGTCGCATCTACCGAGTATTCGCGCAGGCACGCGGTGCCCCGGCATCCCGACGATCTGCCCGGTTCGCACTGGATCGGGCACGGCGGGCTCGCGAATCTCAGCTATTCGGTGTTCGGCAACGGCGGCCGCTCGGTCCGGATTCAGACGAACGGCCGCCTGAAGGTGAAGAGCGTGCTGCTCGCGCATCAGATGGCGCTCGCGGGCGCGGGCATCACCGCGTTTCCCGACTATCTGGTGGCCGAAGACTTGCGGGAAGGACGTCTGCATCGGCTGCTGCCAACATGGACGATGCCCAAAGGCGGCATCTATGCGTTTCGCACGTCACCGCGGCACGCATCGGTTCGCGAGCGTCTGTTCCTCGGCGCGGTCCAGGCGTATCTGGCCCGCTTGCCCGGCGAGCAGACGTACACGGGCGCGATTCCGGTCTAACGGCGAGCCCGAACGGCCGCTTCGCGCGACACGGCGCTTGCGACGATGTTCGCCCGCTTGCCGCTTGCCGCTTGCCGCTTGCCGGGCGTCGGGCGTCGGGCGTCGGGCGTCGGGCGCGCGCAGGCGCGGGCCCGGCCGGTCGGTGCCCGCGCGCCCGAGCGGCGGGCACCGATCTCCGCCTAGCGTGGCGTCGGCGCATCGAAGGATCACGGCGCCGGGCGCTTCGCGCGCACGGGCGCCGCGACGTTCATGCGCTCGCCGCTTTCCGAGCGCGCTGCGTTGCCGCAGTCTGCGTCCAACTGCCGTCTGCCGGGCTGAACCACAAGTGAACGTGACCGGTGCCGATCCCGTTCTCGTACTCGCCGAAGCGTCGCCCCCGCGCCACGCACGCGCGCGCGCCGATCGCGCCCGCCATCATCAGATAGTGGCCGAAGTTCGCTTCCGGATTGAAACGCAGGAATTCCGGCATCGCGTCGATCACCCGGTCGTGCCGCCCTTCTTCGAGCCACGCGATCCGCCGCTCGTCGGCTGCGCGCGCCGCAGGCGTCACGATGTTCGATGCGGCACCCGCCATCCGGTTGCGCAGCTCGGCGAGCGGCCAGAACACGTGCGACAGTCCGCCCGACGCGACCAGCAACACGTTGCGCTCGAGCCGCCCGATCGCTTCCGCGACGATCTCGCCCATTCGCAGAAAATCGCCGGCGGTCGCGGTCTGGCACACGGAGACGGAAAGCCAGCGCCTGTCGGGCCGGCCGAGGTAGGTCCACGGATTGAGCGTCGCGTAATGAATCGGCAAACACGGATCGTCGACCGCGGCGATCCACGACGCGCGCCGCGGCGCCAGTTCGGCGATCGCGTGCGCGAGCTCGGGATCGCCGGCGAGATCGTAAGGCAACTGCCGGATCGCGTTCGGCATCTCGTCCGACGTGAAGCGGCCCTCGCGCCGCGCGTGCGATGTGACGACCGCCTCGGTCGTCGTTCGCCAGTGGCTGTCGAAGACGAGCACGGTATCGTAGTCGTCGGCATCGAACACGTCGCGCCGCAACCGCATCAGGCCCGTTGCGAGCGTGAAATCGCGGCCGCCGTTCTCGCGAAGCCGCGTCGCCTCCGACATCATCACGACGGGCGCGTGCGAGATCAGGCCGGCGCCGATGATCTTTCCCATAGATAGGCATCCTGTTCAATGAATGAATGAATGAGTGAGTGAGCGGGCGAAACGAAACGGCGTCACGGCACGAGCAGGAGCTTGCCGGTCGTCTTGCGCGCCGCGAGATCCGCGTGCGCGCGACGCGCTTCGGCAAGCGGATAAGTGCCGCCGATCCGGATCTTCAGCGTATCGTTCAGGATGCCGTCGAACACTTCGCCCGCGCGCCACAGGAATTCGTCGACGGTCGCGCGGAAGTGCTCGAGATACGGGCGCGTCAGCGTGAGCGAGCCGCCCCACAGCAGCCGCATCACGTCGACGGGCGGCACAGGGCCGCTCGCGCCGCCGAAGATCACGAGCGTGCCGCGCGTCCTGAGGCTCGCGAGGCTCGCGTCGAACGTCGCGGCGCCGATGCCGTCGTACACCGCGTGCACGCCCTTGCCGTCCGTCAGCCGGCGCACTTCGGCGGCGAGATCGTCGCGCGCGTGACGCAGGATCACGTCGTCCGCGCCGTTGCTGCGCGCAAGCGCCGCCTTCTCTTCGGTCGACACCGTGCCGATCACCCGCGCGCCGCGCCGCTTCAGCCACTGCGTCAGAAGCAGCCCGACGCCGCCCGCCGCCGCGTGGACGAGCACGACGTCGCCTTCGCGTGCGCGGTACGAATCGTGGACGAGATAGTGCGCGGTCATCCCTTGCACGAGCGCGGCGGCGGCCGTCCGCAGATCGATCCCGTCCGGCACGACGATCGCCTTGTCCTCGGGCACGATCACGCGCGTCGCATAGCTGCCCATCACGGTCGTCCATGCGACGCGCTCGCCCGGCTTGAACCGCTTGACGTTCGGGCCGACCGCCAGCACGCGCCCCGCGCCCTCTTCGCCCGGCGTGCCGGGCAGCGGCATCGGATATCGGCCCTCGCGGCGATACAGGTCGATGAAGTTCACGCCCGCCGCGGCGAGCTCGACGAGCACCTCGCCCTCGCCGGGATCGCGCTCGGCGCGCGTCACGTAGTCGAGGACGTCCGGGCCGCCCGTCTCGCGAATCTCGATTGCTTGCATTGATACGCTCTCCAAATGAAATGTTCGTCGACGACTCAACCGGCCGTCACGCCGTCGATTTCGACCCGATAGAGATCGAGCCAGTGGTTGAGCCGGCTGCTCGATTCGAGCAGGATTCGTTCGAATTCCGAAAGGCTTCCGGCCGCGGTCCTCGCGGTCAGATTGCGCAGCGCGTCGGCGTCGATGAACGGCTTGAGCGGCGCGCGGCCGGCGTCGATCGCCCGGTTCAGGCGGTCGATGAGGCCGCGGTCGTAGCCCGGCGCCTGAATCGACGGATACGCCGCCTTCTTGCGGTTCAGCACCGATTCGGGCAGCAGATCGGCGGCGGCCGCGCGCAGCAGCGCCTTCTCCTGGCCGTTGAACGTTTTCATCAACCACGGGATGTTGAACACGTACTCGACGAGCCGGTGGTCACAAAACGGCACGCGCCCTTCGAGGCCGCTCGCCATTCCCATCCGGTCCTTCTTGTCGAGCAGCACCGGCAGCCAGCGCGTGAGCGTCAGGTAGTGCAGCTCGCGCGTGCGGCGGTCCTCCGCGTTTTCGCCGTCGAGGCGCGGCACTTCGGCGAGCGCCGCGCGGTACAGGTCCGCTTCGTATTCGCCGAGCTTCAGATCGTCGATGAACCGTCGATGGAACAGCGCGCGCGGATCGAGCCCGCGATGCGCGCCGAGCTTGAGCCACGGGAACGTCTCGGCGCGACGCGCGCCCGGATCGGAGAACCACAGGTAGCCGCCGAAGATTTCGTCGGCCGCCTCGCCCGACAGCGCGACGCTCGCGTGCTTGCGCACCTGCGCGAACAGCCGATACAGCGACACGTCGAGATCGGCGAAGTTGAACGGCAGATCCCACGCGCGCAGCACCGTTTCGCGCACCTGGGGATCGAGCAGCCCATCCTGGTTCAGCTCGATCGTGTGATGGTCGCTGCCGATGTGTCGCGCCACTTCGAGCGCAAACGGCGCATCGGCGGTCGGGCGAATCGGGTCGGCCTGGAAGTTCCGCGTGTGGCCCGTGAAGTCGACGCAGAACGTCGACAACGCGCCGCCGCCGTTCGCGCGCCGCTGCTTCTGCGCGAGCGCGGCGACGGTGCTCGAATCGACGCCGCCCGACAGCAGCGCGCACAGCGGCACGTCGGAGATCATCTGGCGCGACACGATGTCGTCGAGCAGCGAGCGGATCGTCGCGATCGTCGTCGGCAGGTCGTCGGTGTGCGGGCGCGCCTCGAGCGCCCAGTAACGCTCTTCGACGATGCCGCCGCGCCGCACGCGCAGCAGATGACCGGGCTTCAGCTCGCGCATGCCGGTGAACGGCACCTGCCCCGGCGTGCGCAGGAACAGCAGCGCATCGCACAGCCCTTCGGACGACGTGCGCGCACGCACGTCGGGATGCGCGAGAATCGCCTTCGGCTCCGAACCGAAGATCACGCCGTCCGCCGTCGGGTAGTAGAACAGCGGCTTCACGCCGAGCCGGTCGCGAACGAGCAGCAGCTCGTCGCGCGCGGTGTCCCAGATCGCGATCGAATACATCCCGTTGAGGCGATCGACGAACGCCGCGCCCCATTCGAGATACGCGCGCAACACGACCTCGGTGTCGCAATGCGTGCCGAACCGGTGGCCGAGCGCGCCCAGCTCGGCGCGCAGCTCGCGAAAATTGTAGGTTTCGCCCGCATACGAGATCGCCGCACGCGGCAGATCGCGCGGGCCGCGCTCGGGGCTGAGCATCGGCTGCGTGCCGCGCTCGAGATCGATGATCGACAAGCGCCGGTGCCCCAGCGCAACGTGCTTGTCGAGCCACACGCCGCGCGCGTCCGGCCCGCGGCGCGCGAGCGTATCGGTCATCTCGTCGACGATCCGCGCTTCGTTGCGCAGATCGCGGCCGAAGTCGACCCATCCAGTGATACCGCACATAGCTGCTCCTTTGAGTTGAAACGATAGGGATCGACGGGGCGATTCAGTCGTGCAGCCACGGGCCGCGCGACCAGCCCGACGCGTCGTAGTCGTCCATGCAGCGCTGCGCGAACGCTTCGCAATCGGCGAGCTGGCCGAACCGGGTCGCCCACGTCAGCGAGTCGAGGCGTATCTGGTCGAAATTGCCGGAGTAATGCGTTTCGTAGACCGAATGACGCGAGCCGAACTCGCTGCCCGTCGCGTCCCAGATCAGCTTGAAGAGCTTGATCCGCTGCTCCGGCTCGAGCGCCGCGCCGCGGTAGTACGCATCGATCAGCCCCTTCACCTGCGGATCGAGCAAGTCCGCCGCGCCTGACACGGTGACGAGCGGCGAGCCGCCGAGCGCGGTTTCCATCAGCTCGCGCACGCGCTTCCAGATCTGCGGCACCTGGATGCGCAGCGCCGACGCGTACTGGAGCTTCGGCACGACGACGCCCGCCTGCGTGCGATCCGGATCGTGCGCCATCGCGGACGTGATCGCCTTCAGCAGATGCCGGAGCGAAATCAGCTCGCCGAGCGCCGCCTGAATCCCGCGGAACTGCTGCGTGCCGTTCGCCTGCGTGCCGAGCGACAACAGCCCGATCATCAGCTCCAGCTTCACCGCGAGCCGGATGCCGGATTGGAAGTTGTAGAGATTCGCGAAGCCCGACGCCGCGTAGAAGCCGGTCGCGCGCTTCACGTCGCGATAGACGAGCACGTCTTCCCACGGGATCAACGCGCGATCGAAGATCAGCACGGCGTCGTTCTCGTCGAAGCGGCTCGACAGCGGCGCGTCGAACGGGCTCGTCGCGGCGGCCTCGTACGACGGCCGGCACATCAGGCTCAGGCCCGGGTTGTCCATTCGCGCGAAGAACACGACGGCGAAGTCGTCCGCCTTGCCGGGCTCGAGCAGCGCCGACGCGACGGGCGCGACGAACGTCGCGTTGGTCAGCGCGCCGGCGGTCGCGAGCATCTTCACGCCGCTCACCACGATGCCTTGATCGGTCTCGTCGACGACGTGCACGAACACGTCGCGCATGTCGTGAATCGCCTTGCTGCGATCGAGCGGCGGATTGATGATCGCGTGATTCAGATACAGGCCGCTGCCCGAGAAGCGCTTGTACCAGTCGGCCGCGTTCTGGCGAAAATCACCGTAATAGCCGGCGCCCGCCTCGAGCCCCGACATGAACGCCGCCTTGTAATCGGGCGTGCGGCCCATGAAGCCGTAGGTCATCTTCGACCACAGCTCGATCGCGTCCTGCGCCGACAGCAGATCGTCGACCGAATAGCTCGGCTTGAAGAAGCGGTGCGTGATCTGCCCGTGCCGATCGGGCGCGGTCAGCCGCTCGCGATGCTCGCCGTGCAGCGCGTCGTACAGCGAAGCGATGCTGCGCGCCGCGTTGCGAAACGCGCGGTGCGACGTGACGTCGGCGATCCGTTCGCCGCCGAGATACACGTTGCGCCCGTCGCGCAGGCTGTCGAGATAATCGTTTCCGGTCATCAACGTCATGGTCGTCTCTCCGTCGACGAGTTGGTCAGGCTGCCGCATCGGCGGCCGCCGCGCGCTGCGGCTGCTTCGACAGATGCGGATTGCGCAGCGGCGGATCGCCGTGGATGTGCACGCGGCGCAAATGGCGGCCGGTGCGGCTCGTGAAGCTCTCGCGGCCGTGCAGCAGCGTGAAGTTGTCGGTGAGCACGACGTCGCCCGTTTGCCAGCGATGCGCGTAATGCGCGCGCGGATCGTAGAGCGCGCGCCTCAGGCTGCCGAGCAGCGCCCCCTTCTCGTCTTCGGCGATGCCGCCGAACGCGTAGCTCGATGGGTTGATGAACGTGCTGTCGCCTTCGATCGGCGGCTCGCAGAAGCGCAAGACCGGAAACTCGCGGCGCGGATGCTTCTCGACGATCGGCGCCTCGACCGTGTTGCTGTAGAGCTCCACCGTGCGCCGATAGCGGCCGTGCGCGCGCTGCCAGAGCGCGCGCATCTCGGGCGTCGCGACGCGCAGCGCCTGCGTCGTGCTCGAAAACGTCGTGCGCCCGCCGTCCGCTTCGCCGATCGCCTGCACGCACTGGAACACCTGGAATTCCGGCACGGTCTCCAGATACATGCCGTCCCAATGCAGCGGCACGTAGCTGCTCGCGAACACGTGATCGGCGGGATTCGCCTGTTCGATCAGCTCGAGCACGGCGCCGAACGGCCACATCATGATTTCGCCGAGCGTCGCGCAATAGCGCGTCATGCTTGCCGCGTCGACGAAACTGTCGAAGCCGCGCAGCACGACGAGCTGCTGGCCGCGCACCAGCGCGCGCAGCCACTCGATCGACAGCTCGCCGACGTGAACGTGCGCATGGCGCGGCTTCACCAGCACGCCGAACGAACAGGGCGCGCCGGCATCGCCCGTGAGCGGTTCGAGCGATACCGACCGCTGCATGAAAAAGTCGCTCATACGGCCTCCGAAATGATCAGGTTGTCGCCGGCATCGGCCGACGCGTGTTCGCCGCGCGCGACGGCAAGCGCAAGCAGGTCGCCGCAGGCAATCCGCGAACGTTCGATTTCGTAGTGACTCGGTCGAGCGTCGCGCATCACGACGCGGCCGCCGAGCCGCTCGACGTCGCTGCGCTTCATCAGCACGAACTGATCGCCGGCGTCGACGGCAACGCCGTGCCACGGCGTCAGCCAGTTGTCGCGCGTCGGCATCATGTGGACGCCGATCTTCGGGCTCGCGGCCGGCTGCGGATGGATCGACAGCCGAATCGCATCCGGAAACTGCGTGGCGAGGAGCGCGCCCCACGCCCAGCTACGCTGGATCACGCCGAGCGCGCGCGTCTTCGAGTCTTTCTGCAGCGCGGCTTTCGAGCCGCGATAGTCGGGCGTGAAGCCGTCCTCGAACATGAAGCGCGTGATCGCTCGATACAGCAGCGTGCCCTCCTCTTCGCCCGTCAGCTTTCGCTTGATCGCATCGATCGGGTCGGCGAATTCGTCGACGAGCAGCCGCCGCATGTCGTCGAAATTCGACGTGCGATCCGCAAACGCCTCGAAGTTCTCGAGGTTGTACGTCGACAGATGATCCGCGCGCAGATCCGCGATGATCCGCGTCAGCGCGCCCTGGTACGCGGTGATGTCGCGATCGTCGACGCGAATCAGATCGCCGAACACGCGGCCGTCCGAGCAGATCGTCAATGTCGCGCCGGGTGCGTAGAAGCGACGAATCCGCTCGCACAGATCGTTCAGGAACGACAGCGAGAGCTTCTCCGCCATGTCCGGCAGCCGCCCCAGCACCTTGTTCGGATTCGGCGATTTCGACGGAAACGCCGGCAGGACGAAGCGAACCGGCCGCGCCGCGTCGACGAACGTCCGGATTCTGGGAAGCTGAACCGCGTGGATCTGTTCGATTTCGTGACGGATGTCCGAATCCGTCGTGTATTCCGGATACCGCCGGTGAATCTCGAGAATTTCGCCCAGGATCGCCAGAGCGATCTCGTGGTTCCGGTCGTTTCTCATGAATTTCGACCTCGCTGATCAAATGAGTTGATGGCGAGGCAGATTCTATTTTTCGCATTAAATCCGATAAATACGCATTAATCGAAATGACTGTTCGGAGAATTTTCTTACGATTAAATTTAAAATGCAGCCGGGCAGTACGCGAATAATTCGATATATCCGCGCCGATAAGCCGATTGATCAAAGGAATGAAATTTCCAAAAGAAGGGCACATGAAACGATTCCGCGAGCGTCGAGGAAGTGTTCGCGGATCGCAATCAAATCGAGTGTTTTGTTTTTATGACGGACCCGATTGGATTATCTTTTGTAGATTATTTGATCAGTCGATCGTAAAACTAAAACGCCGAGACTTTCATTGAAATTCAGTCGGTGCAACGCACCGGATTGCCGCCCGACATATTCGATCGTGAAACCAGGAGGGAACAATGAGGAGATAACGCGCGTTGATCGTGGCGATTCTTCGCCAAGCGCAATAGACAATTCGCCGCTCATCGAAGCGGCATGCGGCGGCGCAGTCCGCGAAGACGCGCCGCCGCACGTCACGGGCCGCGACCGGCCCGCCTAGAATGCATCGAGCGCGTGCCACGCATCGGCATGGCGCGCGCCTATGTCAAGCCGCCACGCCGATGCCGAACACGTGCATCTTGCCCGCGCTCACCTGCCGCGGCAGCGTGACGCTCGTCACGACCTTGCCGGCCGGCAGCGGGATTTTCTGCGCGAAAACGTAAGTCTTCACGTTGTCTTTCTGCCCGTTGCCGGCGTTGCGATAAGCGGACGTCACGGCGATCGCCGACCTCGCGCTCGTGCTGCCGCCGTTCAGCGTCCAGTCGTCGAACGACAGCGTGACCTGCGCGCTCGTCCCGTCCGCGAAGTGCAACTGCGCGACGCCCGTGCTCGGGCCGTTGTTCGACGCACCCAGCACGACGACGCTCGTGCCTGCGGAGCCCGGCGGCAGCATCACGGTCTGCCCCACCGTCACCGCGTTGTCGAGCGAAGACGCGCCGCCGCCGAACACGAAGCTCGCCCCGCCGTACGTGAACGGCGCGCCGGGCCGCACGCCCGCTTGGGCGAGCGCGGCCGCCGAGTAACTGAACAGGCTGCCGTCGAAATCGGCGCCCTGGCCGTCGGCGTTCGCCGCGCCGTCCGTGCTGATGCCGCGGTTGTTGAAGCTGTCCGCCACGTCGCGCGCAACCGGCACGCCGAACGACGGCGGCGCCTCGCCCGCGCCCCATTGCGACGGCCCGTCGCCCATCTTGAAGTGCATGACCGCGCCGCCTTCGAGCGCGTCGAGCGCGATCCACGGGCTCGCTTGCGCGCGGCCGTTCACGCTGACGCTCTGTACGTAATTCGAAGACGGCGCGCCCGGCGCGCGAATCTTCAGTGTCTTGCCGCTGCCGAGCTGCACGTCGATCGCGTGGAATTGCGGACTGCCGATCGCAAAGCCCGCGACGCCCGGAATCTGCGGATACAGACCGAGCGCGGCCCACACGTACCAGCCGGACACCGCGCCAAGATCGTCGTTGCCGGGCAGGCCGTCGGGCTGCGTGCTGAACGCCGTCTGCATGATCTGCTGAACGATGCGCTGCGTGCCGGACGGCGCGCCCGCCCAGTTGTACAGCCACGGCACTTCGAACGTCGGCTCGTTGCCCATGTAGAAGTTCGGCAGGCTCATCCCGGCATTGAGCACCGTGAAGAACTTGTCGAGCCGCGGCACGACCGCCTGATTGCCGCCGAGCTGCGCGAAAAGGCCCGCGGGATCGTACGGCACCATCCACGTGTATTGCTCCGCGTTGCCCTCGACGTAATTGTCGGTGCTGCCCGGCGTTTCGGCGATCCACGCGCCGTTCGCCTGACGCGCGGCGACGAGCGGCGGATTCGACGACGCGTTCAGCAGGTTCTGCCAATACGCCGAGCGCCCGAGCAGCATCTTCTGCGTCGCCGTGTCGCCGAGCGCGCCCGCGAAGCGCGAGATCGCGAAATCGCTGCTCGTGTATTCGAGCGTCGACGATGCGATGCCCCACTCGCCGCTCGTGATGTAGCCCGTCTGCAGATAGCTCGCGCGCCCGCCGTTGGTCGTCACGCCCGCGCATGCGGTGCCGGGAATGTTCGCCATCCTGATCATGTGCGCGAGCGCGCCGCGCGCGTCGAAGTTGCGCGCGCCGAATGCATACGCGCTCGACACCATCAGCGAGCCCGCGTCGCCCGGCATCACGCCGTCCTCGACGTTGTCGTTCACCCAGTGCGGAATCGCGCCGCACTGGTCCGCATCGTTGACGAGCGACTGGATCATGTCGCTCGTCTCGCGCGGGAACAGCACGGCCTTCAGTTGGATCAGCGAGCGATAGATGTCCCAGCCGGAGAAGCTCGAGTACTGAGCGGCCTGGCCATTCGCAACCGCGTGCACCTGCTTGTCGAAACCGACGTACTGGCCGTTGACGTCGCTGAACACGCTCGGCGCCCACAGCGCATGATAGAACGCGGTGTAGAACTTCTTCAGCGCGTCGGCATCGGTGCTCGACACGCGGATCGCGCCTAGCCGCTCGTTCCACGCCGCATCGGCGAGCGCGCGCACGCCGTCGAAATCCCACGTCTTGTTCTCGGCGTCGAGATTCGCCTTCGCGTTGTCGACGCTCACGTACGAGATCCCGATCTTCATCTGCACGGTCGCGCCCGAATCGAACGCGAGCTTCGCCACGCCGCGCGAGATCGACGACGTCGACGCGAACGGCCGGTCGAACGTCGCATAGAAGTACACGGGCACCGGCACCGAGTTGCCGCAGAAGCCGCCGCCCACCGTGCTGCCGGAGATCGCGCTCGACGACACGCGCGTGATCGCGCCGCTCGTCGACGCCTTCGTGTTCGTGCGCGTCGCGTCGAGCACGAGGATCGCGGGCTTGCCGGCGGGATACGCGAAGCGGCCGAAGCCGGTGCGCAGCGTCGCCGTCAGCTCGACCTTGATCTGCGAATCGAGCAGCACCGAGTAATAGCCGGGCTTCGCGGTTTCGTTCGCATGGCTGAATGTCGGCGCGAGCTTCGTCGCGTCGGTGGTCGGCATCACCGGGAATTCGCCGTTGTTGCCCGCGCAGCCCGCGCCGCTCATGTGCGTGACGCTGAAGCCCTGAATCGAGTTCAGGTCGTAGTAGTAGCCGGCGGGCGAACCCGGCTCCTTGCTGCCGGCGGGCGCGGGCGTCGTGTTCGTATCGGGCGCCCACTGAACCATGCCCGACGGCAGGCCCGCCGCCGGCACCACGCTGCCCGCCTGCCCGGCCGGCACCGGGTTCGGCGAATTGCTCGCGAGCGTGCCGATCAGCGGGTCGACGTATTGGGTCAGCGAGACGGCGCGAACGGCGTCATCCGTTTGCACCGCGTTTGCCGCAGCGCCGTTCGCACCCGTCGCGGCCAGCGAGGACGCCGTCGCGGCGGGGCCGCCGTCATCCCCTCCACAAGCCGCGAGCGCGCAAGCAACGGCCATCGCGACGCCCAGCCTGACGAATCGATTCATGATTGTCTCCAGTTCTTGTGCTTCGTTTTCGAGCGGCACGATCGACGACGCGTCGACGGCCAATCGTGAATCTCGACTGTGCTGGAAGACTAGGACACGGGAAGTTTCTTCGTCAATGAAATGAAGGGTGATGTAATGTTTTTATCAGATTTACTAAACGATGCGAAACATCGTGCAACACGGCGCTTTTACTTCGCACGCTCGCGCGACGCCGCGCCCGCAAGCCGGACGGCGACGTGCCGGCATCGCACGCCGCCCGGCTTCCGTCCGTTTCGATCCGGCGGGCCGCTCGCCGTCACGGCCGCCAGCGATAGACGACGATGCTCGATCCGTTGTAGTTGTCCTTCGTGATCACGTATTCGCCCGTCGACCGCAGATACGCCCTGATGCCGTACATCGAATCGACGTCGTTGCCGACGTCCATCACGCCCGTGTTCGAGTTGATCAGCGTGGTGACGAGCTGGCCCGTGTTGAGATCGAACACGTCTACGTTCGGCACGGTGTGCACGTAGCCGACGAACAGGTACTTGCCGGCCGCCGCGATCGACTTCGGATTCGGGCTCGTGAGCGTGATGACCGGATTCGGCTGTGCGACGTTGCCCGCATTCCAGCCGTGATACACCTCGATCCGCCCGTTCATCGCGGTCCAGTCCCAGCTCCCCGCGATGCCCTGCGCGAGGATCATCGTATCGCTGTCGGACATGTAGAGGATGCGCGCCGTCGGCTGGATGCTTGCCGGCGCCGGAATCGACGCCGGCGCGCCCCACGTCGGCTTGCCGCTCGAGTCGAAGCCCGTCAGCGGATAGTGCGAGATCGCGTTCGTTCCGTTGAGGCCGGCCCACACGTCGCCCTTGTTGTCGATCGAGAATCCGGCCGTCACCTGCAGCGTCGTGTTGAACGCCTTGCCCGGCAGCGACGCGTCGGGAATCGCGATGTAGCCGCTCGCCGCGTTGAAGTGATAGAAGTTGAAGTTCCCCGGATTCTGCCCCGACGCGACGAGGATCTTGCTGCCGCCGACGCCGACGAGCTGGCCGAAGTGCTGGCCGCGCTGGTAATCGTTCATGTCGAGGCGCGGATCGGACGGATACGTGAACGGATCGACCGTGTTCGCGACGAAAGTGCCGCCCGCCGTGCCGGCGTAGACGTTCATTCCGCTGTAGAACAATGCGCCGTCCGTCGTCGGGTCCGGCGCGCCGATCGCCTCGAAGTTCAATGCCTGCAGCTTCCACCGCACGTTGCCGAAGGTATCGTAGGCATGAATGTCGGTGGCGCCGTTGCGCCCGAGATCCCAGCCGCCGCCCCACGGATTGTTGAGCACGTACAGCGTGCCGGAGGAGTCCTTGCCGATGCCGACCACGCGCGTGAAGCGCTTGTCGCCGACCTGCCCCTTGATGCCGGTCGTCGTATCGAGGTAGCCGCCCTGCACGCCGAACGTGCCGGTTTGCCTCGGCGTCCCGTTGATCGCGTACAGCTTGACGTTCATGTCCGGGCCCTGATCGCCGACCATCAACTGCCGCTTCGACGCGTCGTAATACAGCGACGACGGCCGCGACGCCGTCGGCATCTGGATCGTGTTCATCAACGCGCCGGCCGGGCCGTACTCGACGATCTTCGCCGCGTTCTTCTGCGCGACCCACAGGTTTCCGGCATCGTCGAGCGCGAGCGCGCCGGGATTCGCGATGCTGATGTCGCGCTGCCAGACGCCGTCCGTGGTGAAGACGCGCACGCGATTGCCGAAGAAGTCGCTTGCGTAGAGCAGCGTGCCCGCCGTTGCGAGACCGGTGATCACGTCGGCGCGGCTCACGGCGTTCCACACGCTGACGTTAATCACGAGATCGCGCGCAAGCGTCGTCCGGTTGTAGCGCCCGACCGATCCGCTGCCCTGCGGGGTGCCGTACTGCAGCGCCGCGAAGATCGACGTCGCGTTGCCCGTGATCGCGCCGCCCTGGAACTCGGCGTGCGAGCCGATCGAGCCGAGACTCTTGCCGTTCTGGTAGATCGCGACGCCGCCCTCGTTCTCGTCCCAGAAGGAAGCCGTATAGACGACGCCTTCGGGCGACACCCACATCGACCGCGCGTTGTTGCCGACGTGCGACGCGATGGTTCCGTAGGTGTTCGCCAGCCAGTCCGTCGTGTATTGCGCGTGCGTTGCGTGCGCCGCGAGCCCGATGACGGTGCCGACGCATGCGGCGCGGAGTCGTTTCTTGACCATGAGTGATGCTCTCCCTGATCTGCCCCATCGACAAACAAAATATAGGTCGCCGGGTATGACATAGGTGAGTACGACGAACGAACCGTCGCAGCCCTCGGTTGATTGGTCACCACGCAACTTCCGCCGCATCGCGATCGGCTTCGCGCCGCCGCGCGGCACGGGCAGCCGTGTCGGCGCGCGCATCGCGCCCCACCGCTTGCTTGTCGTCGTTTCGACGGTCAGCCGCCGGACGGCGAATGATTTCGCATCGACGCCATTCGTTCGATGCGTCGCCCGCCGACGAATCCGGCATTCAATTGAATTTGTTAAGGAGTCTAGAGCGATGCGCTGTCGCTCCATTCGGTAAAACTGTCGTCAATATCGAATCGGCAGCGGTAGAAAATGCAGCCGCGCCGATATTGCGCTGCCCGCTCAGCCGGCATAGTGAGCGAACGCTTTCACGACTCGCCGATCCGCCCCGAAGTGAAAAACCTCGAGCGCGAGCCGCCCTTTCGCGCCGCGGTAATGAATCGCAATGCTGTCGACGCCGGCGAGCGTCGCTATCCATTCGAAATGCAGATCCGGAATCATCTGCAGCGCCTTCGACCAGTACGCGCGCACCGCTGCCTTTCCGCGCAGGCGCCCGCTGGGCTCGCCGGCGATCTGCGCGATCATCGGCGACGACATGTCGAAATCGTCGGCGTAGTGCGACAGGATTCGGTCGAGGTCATGCGAATTCCATGCGTCGATCCATTCTCGGCTGAATTGCCGGACGAACTCTTGCGTGATCGTTTCCATCGGGCGTAGGTATCGAAGATGGCTCGGGAAAATCCGGCAACTGCCGGCCGTTATTCGACGGCTTGCATCGCGGCATCGTCCGGTTCGTCGAATCGTTTTCGTTTCGCATTCGGCATTTCATTGCCGAATCCGGATCAAGGCTAGCATGCAATCATGTCGTGACGAAATTCATTGGACATTGCTCGCGCTTTGATCGAAGGCGAGCGATCTCGCGGTAAACCGGATCGACGAGGCGGCGTTTGCGCCAAATTGGTGCCGACGTTACGATACCGGCTCATTCGATCGCCGCGCTGCGCGTCGCTCGTCCGGCCGCCGTCGCGTTGTCGTCCGGTTTTCGTCCCGCTTCCGTCCGGTTTTCGTCCGGTTTTCGTCGGGATGGCCGCAATGGTCGGCCGCTCGACGCGCTCCGATCGGCAACCGCGCGCCGGTCGCGCGGATCGCACACCGCTGCGTGCCGCGATACGCACGTCACCCATCCTGTTCTCGTCATTTTCCGAATCGACATGGTCACTCGCTCTTCTCCTTTGCCGGCCGTTCGCGCCATCGTCACCGGCCACACGCGCGGGCTCGGCGCCGCCCTCGCCGCGCAACTGCTCGAGCGGGACTTCGCAGTGCTCGGCCTGTCGCGCAGCCGCCATCCGTCGCTCGGCGAACACGCGGGCGCGCGGTTCGTCGAGGCCGAGCTCGATCTGTCGGACCCCGCGCGCATCGAGGCGTGGCTCGGCGGCGGCGCGCTCGACGAGTTCGTCGCCGGCGCGAGCCGCGTGCTGCTGTTCAACAACGCGGGCACCGTCGAGCCGATCGGCCCGCTCGACACGCAGGACGCCGCGGCGATCGCGCGTGCAGTCGCCCTGAACGTCGCGACGCCGCTGATGCTCGCGAGCGCGATCGCGAAAATCGCGCCGCACGCGGTCGAGCGCCGCATCGTGCACATCTCGAGCGGCGCGGCGCGCAACGCATATGCGGGCTGGAGCGTCTACTGCGCGACCAAGGCCGCGCTCGATCATCACGCTCGAGCGGTGGCGCTGGATGCGAATCGCGCGCTGCGGATCTGCAGCGTCGCGCCGGGCGTGGTGGACACCGGCATGCAGGCGACGATCCGCGCGAGCAGCAGCGACCGGTTTCCGTCGCGCGAGCGGTTCGAGCAGCTCAAATCGAGCGGCGCGCTCACGACGCCGGAGGACGCCGCGCGCAAGCTGATCGATTACGCGCTGAGCGACGATTTCGGCACGACGCCGACAGCCGACGTGCGCAATCCGGGGTAACGCAGAAGCGGCTCGCGGGCGCGCGCGATTCGCGCGAGCGCGTTCCCGAGCTCGCCTTTCCCGACCCGGCTTGTCACCCGCTACCCGTTCCGTCAGGAGCCCTCGATGATGAACACCCTCCGCCCGCTGCTCTCGATCGCCGTCGGCTGCGCGCTTGCCGCCGCCGCTCACGCGGACGACGCCAGCCCCACGTTGAAGAAGATTCGCGATACGGGCGTCGTCACGCTCGGCGTGCGCGAATCGTCCGTTCCGTTCTCGTACTATGACCAGCAGCAACACACGATCGGCTACTCGCAGGAAATCGTGCTGAAGATCGTCGACGCAATCAAGAAGGAACTGAACCGGCCGACCCTGACGGTGCGCGAGATTCCGATCACGTCGCAGAACCGCATTCCTCTCGTGCAGAACGGCACCGTCGATCTGGAATGCGGCTCGACCACGCACACGAAGGAACGGGCCAACCAGGTGTCGTTCTCGAACAGCATCTTTCAATACGGAATGCGATTGATCGCGAAGAAGACGTCCGGCGTGAAGGACTTCCCCGACCTCGCCGGCAAGACCGTCGCGACGACCGCCGGCACGACCGAGGAGCGGCTGTTGCGGCAATGGAACGCGGAGAAAGGCATGTCGATGCAGATCATCAGCGCGAAGGATCACGCGGATGCGTTCCTGAACGTCAAGAGCGGCCGTGCCGTCGCGTTCTTCATGGACGAGCCGCTTCTGTATGGGGCGAAGGCGAAGGAAGCGAATCCGGGCGACTACGTGATCACCGGAAATTCTCCGGTGTCCGAAGCGTATGGCTGCATGCTGCGCAAGGACGATGCCGGCTTCAAGCAGCTCGCGGATCGCGTGATCGCGCGGATGCAACGCTCGGGAGAAGCCGAGGCGCTGTACGTGAAATGGTTCAATCGGCCGATTCCGCCGAAGGGCGTGAACCTCGACTATCCGCTGTCGGCGGACATGAAGCAGCTGTTCGCGAATCCGAACGACAAGGCGCTCGATTGAGCGGGCAGACGTGCGCATCGACGAACGCGGACGAAGCGGCGGCAGAAGAAGCCCGGCATCGTCCTTTTTCGTTTGACGGAATTGTTTGACGGAATTTCGTGATGACCGGAAAGAACGCTGGCCGCGCCTTCCGATTCACATCGCAGCGGAATGGCGACCGCGACGCGCCGGAATCGCCGCGCGGACGATCGTCGGCCCGTCAATGATCCCGTGTCGGCGAATCACGTAGCGCCGATGCGACGCCGCCAATCGCGACGGCGCTCGCAGCGCGCGGCGCGCCGATCCGGATCGGGATGCGACGGCCGGTTGTCGCCGTCGGCTTCGATGCATGCGGCGTCAACGCGCTCACAACGCGTGATGGCCGGCGCGCGCCGCCGCTGCGAACCGCATCGCGCGGCCGACCGCCCGGCACCGCCTTCGCGCGCGCCGCCGCCGAAGATCGACCGATGCACGCCGAAGCGGGCCGCCGACGCGCGGCGAGCAAGCCCGGATCGCGTCACGCCGATCGGGCCCGCTTCGACGATCAGTGACGGTGATGATGCTTGCCGTGATGCTTGCCGCCGCGGCGATAGCCGCGATCGTAGTCGTCGTTGTACGAGTTCGAGCGCGAGATGTTGCCGCCGAGCGCGGCCCCCGCGCCGCCGCCGACGGCCGCGCCGACCAGGCCGCCGGAGCGGCCGCCCATCGCGTTGCCGGCCGCGGTGCCCGCGCCGCCGCCAAGCGCGCCGCCGATGATCGCGCCCGTGCGCTCACGGCGGTTCGACGTGACCGCGCCGCCGGCGCCGCCGCCGACCGCGCCGCCGATCACCGCCCCCGTGCTGCCGCCCACGGCGCCGCCGACTGCCGCGCCGGCCACGCCGCCGAGCGCGCCGCCGAGCGCGTTGTTCATGTCGCCGGCGAAGGCCGGCAGCGACGCCGCGGCGGTCAGCGCCGCGACAGCCACGATCTGGATGAGTTTCTTCGACATAGTTGACAGGTCTTGATTCGTTTTGGGTTTGAAGCAGCGCCGAGTATACCGGGACGGTGAAAGGCAACTGTTGCCTTTCGGGGCGACCGCGGTAAGAGATGTAACAAAGTGATCCGGCGGGGCGTCGGCGGCGGGGCGGCGGTTTTTCGGCACGCACGGGTGCGGGCGTAAAAGGCGAAAGCAGGAAATTTGGGGGAACGAATCATCGGCTGCCGGCCGACGCACACGCGAATCGCGCCGCCGCCGTTCATTGAGCCGCGCGTCCGCGCAAAAGGGGACAACGTGCGTGCGCCACCCACGTCGACGCATCGGCCGCGTCCGGCAAGGCGAGACGGCCGATATGGCCGATACCTGTCGACCTCGGCCGATGTCGCCGCGGATCGGCGTCAGCGCCCTCGCGACAGCATGCCCGACATCGCCGCTCGCCGGCCGGCGCATCGGCGCATCGCGCGGCCGTTCTTCAAGCCCCCGTCAACCGCCGATCTGAACGCAATCGTCGATCACCGCGACGCGCGAGCCGCGTTTCGCCGGCACCGGCTCGCCGTCTTGCGCGAACGGATGCACGGGCGAATCGGTTTCGCGCCACGCGTGGCGCTTCAACAGTTCCCAATAGCCGCCGCGAATCACGAAGCCGCCGCATTTGCGCGCATACGCTTCGCGCCGCATCCGGTACGCGCGCGACAGGTGATACCACGGCAGTTTCGGCAGATCGTGATGAACGAGATGGTAGTTGTTGTTCAGAAACAGAAGGCGCATCGCGAGGCCCGCCTCGTTGATCGCGATGCGCGCCTTCGGATGCGCGGCCGCGCGATGCTCGTACAACGAACGAATCATCGCGAGCGACTGCGCGGGCCACGTGATCGCGAGCAGGTAATACCACCACGGCACGCCGATCGACGATTGCAGCCAGGCGAGCAGCGCCGCGACCGACGCGACATGCGCGGCCCACATCGGCGCATGGCGCCAGTCGCCGCCGCACCATGCGCGCAGCGTGCGTGCGCCCATCGCGGCGACGCTCGCGGGCGGCCCGACGACAAGCCGCCCGACGAAGCTCTTGCGCGCGCGCAAGAGCGCACGCCGCCATCGCGGCAGCCGCGCCCACTGCGCACGCGGCACGTAGTTGCTTTCGGGATCGACGCCCGGCACCGTCAGATCTTCGTCGCGATGATGCTCGAGATGCGTGTCGCGATACAGCGTGTACGGATACCAGACCGCCAGCGGCGGATAGCCGAGCAGCTTGTTCACGCGCGCGGAGCGCGTCGGATGGCCGTGCAGCAGTTCGTGCTGCAACGACATGTGCCATGCGCACAGCGCGATCAGCAGCGGCGTCGCCGCCGCGAGCGGCAGCGATCCGGCGCGCACGCAAAGCAGCACGCCGAGCCAGCCGCCGTAGACGACGAAGATCAACAGCCAGGTCGGCCATTCGGTGCGTGCGGCGAAACGTTCGCCGAGCGCCCGGATCTCGCGCGCATGATCTACATCGAAATATTCGGCCATGTTCTTGGTGGTGACTAAGGCCGAACGTCGACAGGCGCGCAGACGGCGACGTCGTCGCGCGCGACGCGCGGCGGAACGTGCACCGTAACCAATCGCGGCCGCCGGACCAACCAATGGATTCGCATTTGCTTATGCGGCGCGGCTCGCGATCGATGTGGCGAAATCGAGAAAGAAGCGGCGAAACGGTTCCGCCGCCGGCGTGCGCCAGGCGGCGCGCGATTCGCGGCTCGGGCAAACGCATGCATGCCCGCCGGAGGCCTGGAAATCCGTAGAATGTCCGCATGACCCGATGGATCGCCGGACTGCCGATGTACAACGTGACGCCGCGGCACGCCGCGCTGTGGCGCGCGCTGCTGCGCGATGCGCTGCGCGATGCGCTGCGCGCGTTCGCGCGCGCGGGCAGCCCGGCCGGCGTCGCGCTGCTCGGCGAGCCTTCCGGCGAACCCTTCGGCGAATTGCTGCCGATGTGGCGCCGCGGCGATCTGCTGCTGTCGCAAACGTGCGGCTATCCGTATCGGATGCTCGGCGTCGCCGATGCGGTTCATCTGATCGCGACCCCCGTCTTCGACGCCGACGGATGCGACGGCGCACGCTATCGAAGCATGCTCGTCGTATCGGCCGATGCGCACGCGCGCGGCGCGACGACGCTCGCCGCATGCCGCGGCCTGCGCGCCGCGTACAACGGAGACGATTCGCACAGCGGAATGAATGCGCTACGTCACGCCGTCGCGCCGCACGCGCGCGACGCGCGCTTCTTCTCGACGGTCGCTCGCACCGGCTCGCATCTGGATGCGCTGCGCGCGCTCGATGCGGGCGACGCGGATCTCGCCGCGATCGATTGCGTGACGCTCGCATACGTGCGCGACGCGCTGCCGGCGTTGCTGCGTCGCGTACGAATCATCGGCGCGACGGCGTCCGCGCCGGGCCTGCCGTTCATCGCGTCGCGCACGCTTGCCGGGGAACGCGTCGCCGCGCTGCGCGACGCGCTCGATGCGGCGGCGGCGCTCGACCCCGAGCGCGCGCGCGCGTTACGGCTGCGCGGCTTCGAGCGGCTCGCGCCCGACGCATACGCGGAAATCGAGCGATTCGCGCGCGACGCGATCGCGCTCGGTTATCCGACGCTCGCGTAACGCGCGGCACGTGCCGCGAAGCACGCGGCCGCGATCCCGGAAGCGGCCCCGATCGACAAGAAACGCGGCACGCCCATCCGTTGCGTCCGGACGGTTCTCGATGAAACGTGACAGGCCTGGATGGATCTGGGCGGATAGGTCGGGTACGTCGATCGATCAGCCACGAACGCATCGTTCGCGCAGCCCGCAAAACAAGCGGCACGACGTAAAACGGCGCCCATCGATCGACACGACACCCAAGGCGAACCTCGCCGCGCGTCTCAAACGTCAACGCAACCCATGCCGCCGCGCCGCGTCGCGCATGCAATCGACGAGCATCGCCGCCGCCGGCGTCAGCGGGCTGTCGCGGCGCGTCACCAACTGCACGGACGCGGCCGGAAGCACCTCGCGTATCGGCAGCACCGCGACGTGGCCGCGCGACCATTCGACATCGAGCAGTTGCTCGGGCATCGACGCAATCAGATCGGAGCCCTGAATAAGGCAGTGCGCGATCGCATAGCTCGGGCACTCGACGACGCGCATCGGCGCCGGCAAGCCGTGCTCGGTAAAGCAATTGAACATCAACTGCGTCGAGCTCTCGGGCGACGGATTCATCAGCCAGTCCGCATCGACGAGATCGGCGAGCGACGTCGCCGATGCAAGCGGATGCCCCTTGCGCGCGACGATCACGTGCCGGCTCGCATACAGCTCCGAGTGATCGAATTCCGCCGCGAGCAGTTCCGGCACCACCACTGCCACCGCGAAATCGAGCGACCCGTCGTGCAGCTTCGGCAGCGCGACGCCGGGAAACCCTTCGACAATGCTCACGCGCGCAACTGGGAAGCGCCGACGAAACGCGCGAAACGCGTCGGGCAGGATCGTCACCGCGGCGGCCGGCGTGATGGCGGCCGCGACCGCGCCTGTCGTCGCGCCTTGCGCCTGTTCGATATCGTCGCGCGCCCGCTGCATCTCGGCGACGATGAGGCGCGCGCGCACCTGAAGCTGCTGACCGAACCCGGTGAGCTGCACGCCGCGCGCCGTACGCACGACGAGCGACACGCCGAGCGCGAGCTCCAGTTCCTTGACCGCTTTCGTCAACGCGGCCGGCGACACGTTCAGCCGGCGCGCGGCCGCGCGAATGCTGCCCTCGTCGGCGACGGCGACGAACGCTTTCAACTGGTGATATTTCATATGAAACGCGCGGTTCGAAGAGGCCGTTCATCGGCTGCGCCGCGGCGAATCAGGGTGTTCCCTAGAGGCAACCGGCGGTGAGCACCGACGCAATTTATCAGCTTATGGTGCGCAAAAAAAATTCATATGCTTCGTCAACATGTCCGCACAAGCGCGCACTCACGCCCCACGAGGAAACAGCATGCATTCCGACACACCCAAGAATCCCGTCATCCCCGGCATCGCCGCGATCGCGCCTGATCTGATCGATGTGCGCCGCCGAATCCACGCACACCCCGAGCTCGCGTTCGAAGAAGCGCTGACGAGCGACCTGGTCGCCGAGCTGCTCGCCGGCTGGGGCTACGATGTGCATCGTGGGCTCGGCAAGACGGGCGTCGTCGGCGTGCTGCGCGAAAAACAAGGTGCGCGCACGCTCGGCCTGCGCGCCGACATGGACGCGCTGCCGATCGCCGAAGCGACGGGCCTGCCGTACGCGAGCCGCCACGCGAACAAAATGCATGCGTGCGGGCACGACGGCCATACCGCGATGCTGCTGTGCGCGGCGCGCCACCTCGCCGCGACGCGCCGGTTCTCCGGCACGCTGAACCTCATCTTCCAGCCCGCCGAAGAGAACTTCGGCGGCGCGAAGGCGATGATGGACGAGGGCCTCTTCGAGCGCTTTCCGTGCGACGCGATCTTCGCGATCCACAACATGCCCGGCCGCGCGGCGGGCGACATGGCGTTCCGCGCGGGCGCCGCGATGGCGTCGTCCGACCGCGTGACGATCACGCTGCGCGGCGTGGGCGGCCACGGCGCAATGCCGCATTTCGCGCGCGACCCGATGTCGGCGGCGGGCAGCATCATGGTCGCGCTGCAGACGATCGTCGCACGCGAAATCGATGCGCAGCAGGCAGCGGTGATCACCGTGGGCAGCGTACAGGCGGGCGAGACGTTCAACGTCATCCCCGAGACGGTCGTGATGAAGCTGTCGGTGCGCGCGCTGAACGCCGACGTCCGCGAACGGCTCGCGCATCGCATCGAGACGCTCGTGAAGGGCCAGGCGGAAAGCTTCGGCATCGCAGCAGACGTTCAGTACGACTATGGTTATCCGGTGCTCGTCAATCATCCCGAGCCCACCGCGTTCGCCGTCGACGTCGCGCGCAGGATGCTCGGCGCGGAGCGGATCGAGGCGGACGCCGCGCCGCTGATGGGCAGCGAGGATTTCGCGTACATGCTCGAAGCGCGCCCCGGCTGCTATGCGTTCATCGGCAACGGCGTCGGCAGCAAGGGCGGCTGCATGGTGCACAACCCCGGCTACGACTTCAACGACGACATTCTCGCGATCGGCGCGAGCTACTGGGTTCGATTGACCGAAGCCTGGCTCGCCGCCTGACGCCTTCTCGCCACGCCGTCTCGCGCTCCTCGGGGATCACATGGAAACAACCGCTCTCGACTTCGCCGGCATGCCGGCCGACGCACGCCTCGCCGCGAAGAGGCGGCGCCTGATCGCCGCGGCCGCGGTCGGCAACGCGCTCGAATTCTACGACTTCACCGTCTACAGTTTCTTCGCGATCCTGATCGGCAAGCTGTTCTTCCCGGTTCACTCGTCGTTCGGACAACTGATGCTCGCGGTCGCGAGCTTCGGCGTCGGGTTCTTCACGCGCCCGCTCGGCGGCCTCGTGATCGGCATCTACGCGGACCGCGTCGGCCGCAAGCGCGCGATGATCGCCACGCTTCTCATCATGGCGCTCGGCACCGCGACGATCGCCGTCGCGCCGACCTTTGCGCAGATCGGCGTCGCCGCGCCGCTGCTGCTCGTCGCCGCGCGACTGCTGCAAGGATTCGCGTCGGGCGGCGAAGTCGGCGCGTCGACCACGCTGCTGCTCGAGCAGGCGCCGCCCGGGCAACGCGGCTTCTACGCATCGTTCCAGTTCTCGAGCCAGGGGCTCGCGGCGCTCGCCGGCGCGCTGACGGGCGTCCTGCTGACGTCGACGTTGAGCGCCGCGCAACTCGAAAGCTGGGGATGGCGCGTCCCGTTCGTCATCGGCACGCTGTTCGTGCCGCTCGGCTACTGGCTGCGGCGCACAGTCGACGAAGCGCCGGCCGCGGCGCATGCCGCCGCATCCGCAGCGCACGGAAGCGCCGCGTCGCTGCCGCTCGCCGACGTGCTGCGCCACCACGGCAAAGCCGTGCTCGCCGGCCTCGGCATCACGATCGGCGGCACGTCGATCCACTACATCATCGTGTTCTACATGGCGATCTACGGCGTGCAGGTGCTGCATCTGCCGGGCTGGCTGTCGATGACGGCAGGCTGCGTCGCCGGCGCGATTCTCGCGATCGTGACGCCGATCGGCGGCCATCTGTCGGATCGCTACGGACGCAACCGGATCGTCTGGTGGACGCGCATCGCGTTGATGCTCGCGATCTATCCGGCGTTCGTCGCGCTGAACCGCTGGCCCGGCGCGGTCTCGCTGCTGACGATCATCGCGGCGCTCGCGGCCGTGCACGCGATCAACGTCGGCGCGATGAGCGCGATGCTCGGCGAACTGTTCCCGCGCGCGGTTCGCGCGACGGGCGGCGCGCTCGTCTACAGCGTCGGCGTCGCGATCTTCGGCGGCTTCGCGCAATTCTTCGTCACGTGGCTGATCGCCGCGACGGGCAACGCGAACGCGCCCGCGTGGTACGCGATCGGCTGCGGCGTGCTGACGTTGATCGCGCTACGCTCGATGGACGACAAGGCGGGCAAGCCGCTCGATTGACGTCGAGCGCACGGCGCGCGCGGCGAATCCGGACTGCCGTCGGCCTGGGTTTCGTCGCCGCCCTCCTAAAGTACCGACATGCTCCGGCGCGGATCGTCGTCCGCGCGTCGCGCCACCACCAGTGTGCGCTACCGCACAGTTCAGCGGATGTAGTATCAGTACATAGTCGACTACAAGACATTGACAATATTGACTCTTTCGCCTCTGCGTGAGATACAGCGCGTGTTGTTTTGCTACAAAGAACGACACCGCAAATATCCATAACGGAGACGAAAAAAATGTCGGCAAAGCACTTCGGATTCAAACAGGCAGTGCTGGTTGGCAGTCTGGCCGCGCTGACGGGCGCGGCCGCTTTACCCGCGTCCGTTTCGGCCACCGAAGCATTCGGCTCACCCGGCGCGACGCCCGTGCGAGGCCCGTCGGCCAAATCGTTCCTCGGCACGGCGGTCAGCGGCGCATCGCGGGTCTACTTCACCGGCTATCGCGGCATCCTCTCGGAGGTCTACTACCCGGTACTCGACACGCCCGAGTCCGTCGACTTGCAGTTCCTCGTCGGCGACAGCGGCAAGACCTTCGTCGACGAAGAAAAGCTGCAGGCCTACTCGGCCGCGCAAACCGACACGCGCACGATGAGCTGGCAAGTGACGACCAGCAATAGTTCGCACAACTGGCGGATCAGCAAGATCATCTTCGCCGATCCGAACTACAACGCGATCGTGCAGCGCGTCACGTTCACCGCGCTCAACGGCCACAAGGTCGGCGACTTCAATCTCTACATGCTGTCCAAACCGTACCTCGACAACGCGGGCAGCAACAACACCGCCCAGACAGTGTCCGGCACCGGCGGCAACGCGCTCGTCGCGAATCACGACAGCCGCTACTCGGCGCTCGTGACGAGCCGTCCGTGGAAGGTCGTCAACGGCGTGGGCATGACGTCGAACGGCTTCGTCGGGCAGAGCGACGGCTGGACCGACCTGCTCGGCGGCACCGCCGACAAGACGATGGACTGGACGTTCACGTCCGCCACCAACGGCAACGTCGCGCAGATGGGCTGGATCGATCTTGGCGATCCGAGCGCGACGAGCGTGTCGTTCGACGTCGTGCTCGGCTTCGGCGGCACGCAGGACCAGGCGCTCGGCGACGCGAACACCGTGCTCGGCAGCGATCTCGCCGGCGAGCAGCAGCAGTACGACACCGCGTGGCACAACTACGCGGCGGGCCTGTCGTCGCAGAACGGCGCCGCGGACGACGCGTACTACCTCGCCGCGATGACGCTCAAGACGATGCATGACAAGAGCAACGGCGCGATGATCGCCGGCATCGGCACGCCGTGGGGCGAAACACAGGGCGATGCGAACGCGGGCGGCTATCACCTCGTGTGGCCGCGCGATCTGTTCAAGTTCGCGAACGCGCTGACGACGGCGGGCGACACGTCCACCGCGACGAGCGTCGTCAACTATCTGTTCAACACGCTGCAACAGACGAGCGACTGCGGCACCGCCGAATACAACGCGTCCGGCTGCTCGCAGGGCTACAGCCGCGCCGGGCGCTTCCCGCAGAACGCGTGGGTGAGCGGCTGGCCGTACTGGCAAGGCACGCAGATGGACGAGCAGGCGATGCCGATCATCCTCGCGTGGCGCCTCGGCCCGAGCGTGTTCAATCCGTTGTGGTCGAAGATCAAGCTCACCGCCGATTACATCGTCAACACCGGCCCGTGGACGTATCAGGAGCGCTGGGAGGAGAACTCCGGCTACTCGCCGTCGACGATCGCGGCCGAGATCGCCGGCCTCGTCACGGCGGCCGACATCGCGACGCAGAACGGCGACACGACGAGCGCCGCGCGCTATCTCGCGGCGGCCGACTACTGGCAGGAGAACGTCGCGGCGTGGACGTACACGTCGACGGGCTCGTTCGGCAACGGCAGCTACTACATCCGCATCAACCCGGCGGGCCGCTCGGGCACCGGCACCGATCGCGCGAGCTTCGCGCCCACCGCGGGCCCGGACGCGACGCAAACGCTGACGATCAAGAACGGCGGCGGCAGCCACGACGCGCGGCGCGTCGTCGACGGCGGCTTCTTCGAGCTTGTCCGGATGGGCGTCAAGCGCGCGACCGATCCGACCGTCGTGAACACGATCTCGGTCTACGACAGCGTGCTCGGCCAGTCGCTGAGCCTGCCGAACGCGCCGGCGCTGTCGCCCAACGCGTGGTTCCGCTACAACTTCGACGGCTATGGCGAGCACAACGACGGCAGCGACTTCGACGGCACCGGCGCCGGCCGCCTGTGGCCGATCTTCACCGCCGAGCGCGGCATGTACGAGATCGCGCGCCAAGGCAGCGGCAACGCGGGCAGCGCGTACTTCTCGACGCTCAAGCAGCTGACGACGCCCGAAGGCTTCCTGCCGGAACAGGTGTGGTCGAATTCGACGACGCTGCCCGACGGCTGGGCGGTGACGACGCCCGCGGGCTACGCGCCGGGCCAGCCGACCAAGTCGATGGCGCCGCTGAACTGGGCGATGGGCGAGTACATCAGCCTGCTCGCGTCCATCCAGGCGGGCCGCATCGTCGACATTCCGTCGGTCGTCTGCGCGCGCTACAACAACTGCGTCGCGCCGCTGCAGAGCGGGCAGGTGTCGGTGTCGGTCAACGTCAACGCCGGCACGCAGCCCGGCCAGCAAATGTACGTGACGGGCAACGCCGCCGCGCTCGGCAACTGGAATACCGATCTCGGCATTCCCGTCGACCCGGCCAATTACCCCGTGTGGAGCAACACCGTCAACATGCCGGCCGCTCAGGCGATCCAGTACAAGTACTACCGCAAGAACGCCGACGGCAGCGTGACGTGGGAGAACTGGTCCGGCAATCGCCAGCTGCAGACGCCCGCGAGCGGCACGCTGACGCTGAACGATCAGGTGAACTGGTGATGTCGCGCGCAAGCTGGCTGGCGCTCGCCGCGGCGGCGCTGCTGGGCTTGGCCGCGGCGGGCTGGCGTTACGGACTACTGTCGAATCGGAATTCGGCGGCCGCGGCCGCCGCGATGCCCGCTTCGGCGGCGGCCGCGCCCGATCGGGCGCAGCCCGCGCCGCCGCCTCCGCCCGCGCCGCCGAGCCGCCCGCTCGCGAAGGCGCTGCCGCCACCGAAGGTCAAGCCGGGCGGAACGAGCTGGAATCCGGACCCGGCGGCGACACAGGCGCCCGTCGAAGCGCAGCGCGGCGCGCCCGACGTGCCGGGCGCACAGCCACTGCGGCCGCCGGCGTCGGCTTCGCCGTGATGGCGACGCGATCGGCCTGAACGCCGCATGACGGCGCACGGGCTGCCCGCCGATCCGGCTTGCACGCCGGATCGACGGGCAGCCGAACGATCGCGCGCCGCAACGCACGCAACGCACGCAGCAGTCCGCACGATCACATTCGCGCTGGCGCGCCGAGCGCCTTTCGGCGCGCGAATCGAAAGGCCGGGCTATACCGCCGCGTTCGCGGTCTCATGCACGGCTTCATTCGACGCGCTCGCTCGCTCATTCGTTTCGGATACCCAATCAAACGCAGCACCACCGGCGACACGCCATCCGCGCATGCGAGCAAGGCATCGCCGATTCGCTCGGCGGTCACGCGCGCTCGCGCGCATCGCTCGACCACGCCCGAACGCACGACTGAAGGCGAACCATCATCGCTCGCCGCCATTTCCTGACCTCCCCGCATCAACCCTCGGGATTTCCCTAGGCAGACACGCCCGACATCCCGAGGTTAAATAAATCAAGCTGATTTATTTAACCTCGGGCGAACCGTGCCAACCCGGAGGAGAAATCATGAGGAGTCCGCATATCGGCCAGGGCAGCAACTCGGCCAACGTGCGCCGCTACAACGAGCGCCTTCTGCTGAGGGCGCTCCGGCGCGCGGGCAGCGCGTCGAAGGCCGATCTCGCGCGGCTCGCCAATCTGACGGGCACCGCGGTCGGCAGCATCATCGCTTCGCTTGCCGAAGCAAAGCTCATCGAGTTCGCCGGCCGCCGCGCCGAAGGCCAGCGCGGCCAGCCCGCGTCGCTGATCCGGCTCGACCCGCGCGGCGCATTCGGGATCGGCGTGCGCCTCGACCGGATGCGCATCGAGACGGCGCTCGTCAACTTCGCCGGCGACGTGATCGGCCGCCGCTCGCACGACACGCTGCTCCCGCCGCCCGCCACGGTGCTCGAGATCGTCAAGCAGGACGTCGCCGCGATGCAGCGGCTGCTTGCTCCGCACGAGCGCGAGCGGCTCGCGGGCGTCGGCGTCGCGCAGCCATACAACCTCGGCAGTTGGCTGCGCGAGATCGACCTGCCCGCCGATGCGTTCGGCGCGTGGGCCGAAGTCGATTTCGCGCGCGAGCTCGATCGCGCGATCGCGCTGCCCGTCTTCAGCGAAAACGACGGCAACGCCGCCGCGATCGCCGAGCTGTTCTACGGCTGCGGACGGCAACGCGACGATTTCGTCTACCTGTTCCTCGGCCCCGCGATCGGCGGCGGCATCGCGATCGACGGCGACTGCCTGCGCGGCGTCACCGGCAACGCGGGCGACTTCGCGATGATGCCGGTGCCGCCGAGCCGCCTGCCTTCGGTGCCGAAGCCGCGCGGCGCATGGGACATCCTGATCACGCGCGCGTCGCTCAACGGGCTCGTCCGGCATCTGCGCTACTGCGGCGAAAAAGTCGAGAGCCGCGCGGATCTCGAAGCTTGCATCGCGCGCGGGGCGAAGGCCGTCGACGAATGGATCGACGATTGCGTCGACGCGCTCGCGCCCGCGCTGCGCGCGGCGCTCGCCGTGCTCGAATCACCCGTCGTCGTGCTCGACGCCGACATCGACGCGGGTTTGATCGGCACGCTGATCGCGCGCCTGCACGCCGCGCTAGCGGCGCTCGCGCCGGAAGCGCGCGGCACACCCGCGCTGGTGCGCGGCTCGTTCGGCCCGGACGCCGGCGCGATCGGTGCCGCGACGCTGCCGATGTTCTTCAACTTCTCCCCGCGCGCCGGCATCCTCCGAGGCGCCGGCGTGGAATCGCAGGAGGCCAGATATGCGGCGTTCTGAACCGTCGCGCCCGCTGCTCGAGATGCGCGGCATCAGCAAGACGTTCCCCGCCGTGCGTGCGCTTGCCGACGTGAGCCTCGCCGTGCATGCGGGCGAGATTCATTCGCTGATGGGCGAAAACGGCGCCGGCAAATCGACGCTCATCAAGATTCTGTCGGGCGCGTATCAGGCCGATCCCGGCGGCGAAATCCTGATCGACGGCGCGCGCGTCGCCGTCGACGGGCCGCTCGCCGCGCGCGATGCGGGCGTCGCCGTGATCTACCAGGAGCTGTGCCTCGCACCGAATCTGACCGTCGCGGAGAACATCTACGTCGGGCGCGAGCTGCGCCGCGGCAACCACCGCTGGGGCACGATCGATCGCGCCGCGATGGCGCGCGGCTGCCGGGACGTGCTCGAACGGCTCGGCGCGAACTTCGGGCCGGACACGCTCGTCGGCACGCTGTCGATCGCCGAGCAGCAGCTCGTCGAGATCGCGCGCGCCGTTCACACGAAGGCGCGCATTCTCGTGATGGACGAGCCGACGACGCCGCTGTCGTCGCGCGAGACCGAGAACCTGTTCCGGCTGATTCGGCAACTGCGCGCCGAAGGGCTCGCGATCATCTACATCAGCCATCGGATGGCGGAGATCTACGAGCTTTCCGACCGCGTGTCGGTGCTGCGCGACGGCGCGTACGTCGGCACGCTCGAGCGCGATTCGCTGTCGGCCGAGCGGCTCGTCGGCATGATGGTCGGCCGCGATATTTCGGGGTTCTACAAAAAAACGCATGCGCCGTACGATCCCGGCAATCTGCTGCTGTCGGTGCGCGACGTCGCGGACGGCGGCCGCGTGCGCGGCTGCAGCCTCGATCTGCACGCGGGCGAGGTGCTCGGCATCGCGGGCCTTGTCGGCGCGGGCCGCACCGAGCTCGCGCGCCTCGTGTTCGGTGCCGAGCCGCGCGTGCGCGGCGAAGTGAAGCTCGACGGCAAGCGCTTCGGCGCGCATTCGCCGCGCGACGCGATCGACGCCGGGCTCGTCTATCTGACCGAGGATCGCAAGCGCCAGGGCCTCTTCCTCGACATGAGCGTGCGCGACAACATCAACATCTCGGTCTGCGGGCGAGACGCGCGCCTCGGCGCGCTCGATCTCGCGCGCGGCGCGCAGCGCGCGCGCGACGCGATCGCCGCGCTGTCGATTCGCGTGCCGCACGCGAACGTCAACGTCGGTGCGCTGTCGGGCGGCAACCAGCAAAAAGTGCTGCTGTCGCGGTTGCTCGAGACGAAGCCGCGCGTGCTGATCCTCGACGAACCGACGCGCGGCGTCGACATCGGCGCGAAATCGGAGATCTACCGGATCATCAACGATCTCGCGCGCGCAGGCGTCGGCGTGATCGTGATCTCGAGCGAGCTGCCGGAGATCATCGGCGTGGCCGACCGCGTGCTCGTGATGCGTGAAGGCACGATTGCCGGCGAGCTCGGCGGACACACGGGTGCGCCGATCACGCAGGAGGCGATCATCGCGCTCGCCACCGGCTCACGCACCGAAACGGCGGCCGCGCATTGAGCGGCCGCCGTCGCCTTGTCCTCTCACCCTCAGGTTATCGCCATGACCCATCAGATGAAGCATAGCGAGATCGCCTCCGCGCCGGCCGGCGCGGCGCCGGACCGCGCGCCGCGGCGCGCCGCCGACCACCGCGCGCGGATGCAGGCGCTGATGCGCACGGCCGGCATGCTGCCCGTTCTCGTGCTCCTGTGCGTCGGCTTCGGCTTCATGACCGACGGCTTCTTCACGCTGCAGAACCTGTCGATCGTCACGCAGCAGGCGTCGATCAACATCGTGCTCGCCGCCGGCATGACGTTCGTGATCCTAACGGGCGGCATCGATCTGTCGGTCGGCTCGGTGCTCGCGGCCGCCGCCGTCGCGTCGCTGATCGCGTCGAACCTTCCCGGCTGGGGCTGGCTCGGGATTCCCGCCGCGCTTCTCGTGGGGCTCGCGTTCGGCGTCGTCAACGGCGTGCTGATCTCGTTCCTGCGCCTGCCGCCCTTCATCGTCACGCTCGGTGCGCTGACGGCCGTGCGCGGCGTCGCGCGCCTGATGGGCAACGATACGACGATCTTCAATCCGCAACTGCCGTTCGCGTTCATCGGCAACGGCTCGATTCTCGGCGTGCCGTGGCTCATCGTGATCGCGCTCGCCGTCGTCGCGATCTCGTGGTTCATCCTGCGCCGCACGGTGCTCGGCATGCGGATCTACTCGGTCGGCGGCAATCCGGAAGCCGCGCGGCTGTCGGGCATCAACGTGCGCGGCATCGAGCTGTTCGTCTATGCTAGCTCGGGCCTGCTCGCCGGCCTGGGCGCGCTGATGTCGGCCGCACGGCTCTATGCGGCGAACGGCTTGCAGCTGGGCCAGTCGTACGAACTCGACGCGATCGCCGCGGTGATCCTCGGCGGCACGAGCTTCGTCGGCGGCGTCGGCTCGATCGTCGGCACGCTGATCGGCGCGCTGATCATCGCGGTGCTGTCGAACGGCCTCGTGCTGCTCGGCGTGTCCGACATCTGGCAATACATCATCAAGGGGCTCGTGATCATCGGCGCGGTCGCGCTCGACCGCTACCGCCAGCACGAATCGGCCCGCACCTGACGCATCGAGACGCCATGCGGCGCGCGCGCAGGTCCTCGTGCGCGCCCTCCATCACGGACCATACGGAGACAACGACATGTCGGAGATCAAACACAAGCTCGTTCAGACCGGCGCCGCGTGCGCGCTCGCGTTCGCGGCGTGCGCCGCGCACGCGGGCGACAAGCCGCTCAAGTCGATCGGCATCACCGTCGGCTCGCTCGGCAATCCGTACTTCGTCACCGTCGTGAAAGGCGCGCAGGCGCAGGCGAAGGAGCTCAATCCGAACGCGAAAGTCACCGCGGTCTCCGCCGACTACGACCTGAACAAGCAGTTCACGCAGATCGACAACTTCATCTCGGCCCACGTCGATATGATCCTGCTGAACGCCGCCGATCCGAAAGCGATCGAGCCCGCCGTGCGCCGGGCGCAGGCGGCCGGCATCGCGGTGATCGCGGTCGACGTCGCGGCGTCCGGCGCGGATGCGACCGTGCAGACGAACAACGTGAAGGCTGGCGAGCTCGCATGCGACTACCTCGCGAAGAAGCTCGACGGCAAGGGCAACGTGATCATCGAGAACGGCCCGCAAGTGTCGGCCGTCATCGATCGCGTGAACGGCTGCAAGGCGGTGCTCGCGAAGAATCCGGGCCTCAAGCTGCTGTCGAGCGACCAGGACGGCAAGGGCTCGCGCGAAGGCGGAATGAACGCAATGCAGGGCTACCTGACGCGCTTTCCGAAAGTCGACGGCGTATTCGCGATCAACGATCCGCAGGCGATCGGCAGCGACCTCGCCGCGAAGCAACTGCATCGCACCGGCATCGTGATCACGTCGGTGGACGGCGCACCCGATATCGAAACCGCACTCCAGAGCGACACGCAGGTGCAGGCGTCGTCGAGCCAGGACCCGTTCGCGATGGCGAAGAAGGCGGTGTCGGTCGGCTATGGGGTGATGAACGGACACAAGCCCGCGAATGCGATGATCCTGCTCGAACCGACGCTCGTCACGCGCGACAACGCGAAGCGCTACAAGGGCTGGAGCTCGCATTGATTCTTCCGGGCCGAGCGAGCGGCGGCGGTGCGCGCGACAGTACGACGGATGCCTGAATGAGGCCGGCGTGCCGCCGGCGCGTGCTCGCGCGGCGCGTCGTGCCGCGCGCCGGTTCGTCCGTCGTTCGATCGCGGCAGCGGACATGCGCGCCCCGGCCGAATCCGGTTCCGACTTCCGAACGGCGGCGTTCGCACGCGCCGTGCGCGACATCTCGCTTCAGCACCCGGAAATGGCGAAGCGATCGGCGTCGAACGGCGGCCGAACGCTTGATCACTCGAGATCGCGCGATCATCCGATTACGCGATCGCGTGCGGCGCCGCGCCCGCACGCGCGTCCCCTCCCCTTCTCTACGCCAGCGGACGCAAATCCTGTAGCAGCGTCGGCACCAGCTCCGACACGGTCGGATGAATGTGCATCGCGCGGCTGATCGTCGTGTACGGCGCTTTCGCATACATCACGTCGAGCAGCGAATGCACGACTTCATCGCCCGTCACGCCGAGAATCGACGCGCCGAGAATCGCGCGGCTCTCCGCGTCGACGATCACTTTCATGAAACCGAGGCTCTCGCCTTTTTCCACCGCGCGTCCGACGCGCGTCATCGGCCGCGTGCCGACCAGCAACCGGCGCCCCGAACGCGCCGCCTCGTCCTGCGTCATTCCCACGCGGGCGAGCGGCGGATCGATGAACATCGCATAGGCAGGGATGCGATCCGACACCTTGCGCGGATCGTCGTCGAGCAGATTGGCCGCGACGATCTCGTAGTCGTTGTAAGACGTATGCGTGAATCCGCCTCGACCGTTGCAGTCGCCCAGCGCCCAGATGCCTTCCACGTTGGTGCGCAACTGCTCGTCCACGTTGACGTAGCCGTGCGCGTCGGTTTCGACGCCGGCCTTCTCCAGCCCGAGATCGTCGGTATTCGGCACGCGCCCGACGGCGAGCAGCAGATGCGAGCCCGTCGCTTCTCGCGCGCCGGCCGCGCAATCGAGCCCGACCACCACGTTGCCCGCGTCGCGCCGCACGCTCAGGCAATCGGCACCGAGCTGTACGTCGATCCCTTCGCTCTCCAGAATGTCCCGCACCGCCTGCGACACGTCCTCGTCCTCGCGCCTGATCAGCCGCGCGCCTTTCTCGACGATCGTCACGCGCGATCCGAAGCGGCGGTACATCTGACCGAACTCGAGCCCCACGTAGCTGCCGCCGACGATGATCAGATGCTCGGGCAAGAAGTCCACGTCCATCATCGTCGAGTTGGTGAAATAGGGCACCTGCTCGAGTCCGGGCATCGGCGGAATCAGCGCCCGCCCGCCGACGTTGATGAAGATCCGGCCGGCTTCCAGCAGCTCGTCGCCGACGCGCACCGAACGCGCGCTCTCGAAACGGGCGTGCCCCTGATAGACCGTGCCGTTCTCGAGGCCGCGCACCCATTGTTCGACACCGTGGTTCGAGCGCCCGGAGATCCGATCCTTGCGCGCCTTCACTTTCTTCATGTCGACCGTGACCGGCCCGCCTATCGCGACGCCGTATTCGTCCGTGCGCCGCGCGAGATGCGCCGCGTATGCGCTCGCGATCAGCGTCTTCGTGGGAATGCAGCCGGTGTTCACGCAGGTGCCGCCGAAGCGCGCCCGCTCGACGACCGCCACCTTCATGCCCGCGCCGGACAACCGGGCGGCGAGCGGCGGGCCGGATTGACCGGTGCCGATGATGATTGCATCGAAGCGTCGAGTCATGGCGTTCTCCTTCGTTGCCGTTGCCGTTGCGTCGGATACGTGCCGTCGCGAGCGCTCCGCATGCCTTCGAGGCCGCGCTTGCAAACGGCGAATCTCATCGCTAGAAAAACCGAATGAACGTTTGAGACGTCGCGCACGTCTCTCTTCAATCTCGATCGAACGTCGCCCAATCCACGAATGATAAGACGATTTCGCTCATCCGCCGTTTTGGGGTCCTGCCCTTGACGCCGGCAGCGGGGCGGAACCCGCGCGTCGAGCCATCGCCGCGTCGGCGAGCCATATCGGCGAGCGCCGTCGGCAAGCGTCTCGGTCGGCGCGCCGGATTGTTTTGGATTCCCGTCGATCGGTCGCCCCGGGCCGGGATTCGAGCGTGCGCCGGACACGCGGCGCGCCGCGAAACCTTCAAACGAGCATGCCCGACGCGATTCATCACACCAGGCCCATCGCGAGCGAGCGCGTGCGATAAGCCGGCTTTCGGCCCTGGCGGTTCGCGAAATTCGATGCGGCGAACCGACGGCGGCGATACCGGCGCGTGTCTGCACAGCCATCGCATGCCCTTGCCCTCCCACCGCTTCAGCGCGGCTCCACCGTGAATGACGATGCACCCCGAATGGACTAAAGTAAATCAACGTCGCGGCGGACCGCGTCGTCAACATTCAATTCATTCGTACGGGGTGCCTTCCAGTTCCGCTTTTCGCACTTCGTTTCGCCGTCCACCAGATGGACGCGCCGGCTTTCGCGTTCGGGAGATCCAATGGATGGTTTTCTCATACAACGCCCGTCTCGCTTGCAGACGCTTGGGGCCGGAGCAATGGGGCTGATGACGCTGGGCGCGCTCACGGCCACCGCGCCGAGCGCGAATCTGCGGCTGCCGGCGATCGCGCCGTTCTTGCCGATGTGCGCATTGACGGTGTTCACCACTTCGATCATTGCCGCGTTCCTTCTCGGCGCGCAGTTCACCGTCATGCGTCGCCCCGTCCTCGGTGCGCTCGCCGGCGCGTACGCGTTCGCGGCGACGACGGTGGCGCTCCAGCTGCTCGCGTATCCGGGCGTCTTCTCGCCGGCCGGCCTGCTCGGCGCGCGACGTTACGGCGCGGCATGGATATGGATGTTCTGGCACGCGGGCTTCCCGCTGCTCGTCGTGATCGCGCTGCTGACGCGCTACCGGCTCGCGAACCGGCTCGACCGCACGCGCCACGTCGGCCGCTGGCTGGCGGCGTTGATCGGCGTGCCGGCCGCATCCGGCATCGCGCTCGGCGTTGTCGCGTTGTACGCCGATCTGCCCGGGCCGTTCGATCCGTCGCTCGACAACGCGTTGTTCGCCGCCAATCTCGCCGCGAGCGTCGTCTGGGCGATCAATCTCGGCTCGATCGCGGCCGCGCTGTTCATCGGCCGCATGAGAACGACGCTCGACGTCTGGCTCGTCGTCGTGCTGCTCGCTTGCTTCACCGACACCAGCCTGAATCTGTTGAGCACCACGCGCTTCAGCGTCGGGTGGTACGTCGCGCGGCTCTTCAGCATGTTCACGCCGGGCGTGCTGGTTTGCGTGCTCATATGGGAAGTGACCGTGCTGTACCGTCGGCTCTTCGACGCGCACGCATCGCTCGTGCGAACCGCGTCGCACGATGCGCTGACGATGGTGTACAACCGCAGCTATTTCAACGAGCAGTTCGAAAAAACCTTTCGCCACGCGAATCGGCACAATCTGCCGATCGCGCTCGTGATGGTCGACGTCGATCATTTCAAGCGCTACAACGACACGTTCGGTCATCTGCAAGGCGACACGTGCCTCGCCGCCGTCGCGGCCGCGCTGTCCGGCGTCGCGAACCGTCCGACCGATTTCGTCGCGCGCTACGGAGGCGAGGAGTTCGCCGTCGTGCTGCCCGGAACGGACGAACACGGCGCGCAGACGATCGCGGAGCAAGCGCGGCAGGCCGTCGAACGCCTGCGCCTCGCCGCCGATACGGAGCCCGGCTGCGTGACGGTCAGCGCGGGCTATGCGGCAAGCAGCGGCAATCCGTTCGAAACGCCGCAAGCGCTCGTCGCCGCCGCCGATGCCGCGCTTTATCGCGCGAAGACGCTCGGCCGGAACGTCGTCGCGCCCGCCCATCTCGCCGCGACGGCGGCCGAGGTCACAAATCGCTAGCGTGCGAATTTTCTCTCGCCGTCGCGCGCATCGACGTCGATCGTAGCGGCATGCGATGCGCACTGCCGGACGGCGCCGCGATGCGCGCGGGTCGCACCGCATATTGCCTCCCGCGCATCGAGGCGACCGATGATCGCGAGCAATCGGCGCCCCCCGCCGACCGGGCCGGATCACTCCGTCGCAGCTCGACGCCCATTCATCGGGGGATTGAACGGGCGTCGCGGCGCGCCCTGCCGGGGCTCTCGCGCCGTTGCCGGTCGCGCCGTCGGAACCGGCCTCGTCGAATCGTTCGGCGAATGCGCGCCGATCGTCGCAGAACGCGCCGCTCAACCCCACGCAGCGCAGAACGCGTCGACGTCGCCGTGCTGAAAATCCGCCAGCCGCTCGCGGATCACCTCGTCCGGCCAGTTCCACCACGCGATGGCTTGCAGCCTGCGCGCGACGTCGCGCGCGAAACGATCGCGGATCTTCCGCGCCGGAACGCCGCCGACGACGGCGTACGGCGCGACGTCGCGGCTCACCACCGCGCCCGCGGCCAGCACCGCGCCGTCGCCCACCGTCACGCCCGGCAGCACGATCACGCCATGGCCGATCCACACGTCGTTGCCGATCAAGACGCGATCGGTGCGCCGCTCGCCGAAGAATGCGGCATCGCGCGCGGTGTCGTCGAAGTAATACTCAGGGCAATAGGTGAAGCGATGCTGGGACGCGCGTTCCATCGGATGATTCGGCGCGCCGATGCGCACGTTCGCCGCAATTGCGCAGAAGCGGCCGATCTCGGCGTCGGCGATCATGCATCGTTCGCCGATGTACGAATAGTCGCCGAGCGCCGCATATTCGACGACGCTGTCGTGCAGGATTTCGCAACGCCGCCCGATGCACGCGTCGCGCACCCGCGCACTCGGGCTGACGACGGTTTCCGCGATCTTCGGCGGCGGGCGAAGTGAATCGTTCATACGCGAACGGGTAAAAGCGTCGAGCCGGCCGTCCGGGCCGCATTTCGCGGGGCCGTGTCGGGCGCATGGCCCGCGCGTGCGAGCGCGAATAGCGCCGACGCCGCGGCATCGATCGTCGTGTCGTTTGGAATCCGGATCATCGTGCAGCCGTCAGGCACCGCGAATGCCTGCTGGGCGCGCTCGATGCGCGCGGCGATCCGCGCCGCGTCCTCCCGGCCGCGCCGCAACAGGCGCGCGGCGAGGATATCCGTCGACACGACGAGCTCGACCGCGATCAGTTGCGCATAGCGCGCGCTCGCGTGCGGCAGATAGGCTCTCGAGCCGTTGACGATCACGGCGTCGCCCGATGCGATCCATGCGTCGATCTCGATTCCGACGCCATACGACAGGCCGTGGCCGCGCCAGTGCATCGCGAAGCGGCCGTCCTCGGCGCGGCGCGCGAATTCCGCGTCGGACAGCGCGATCGACGCCTCGGTCGCACCGCTGTCGCGCGTGATGTAGCGGCGCGCGATGCGGACCCGGTCGCGCGCCGTCAGCCGCGCGGCGATCCACGCGAGCACGCTGTCCTTGCCGCTGCCCGACGCGCCCGTCAGATAGACGAGCGCGCCCGGTCGCGACACTTGCGTCGCATTCATCGATGATCCTTCAGAGCCGCCGCGCCCGCGCCGTCGCGCGTCGAACCGTCGAAGCCGTAATGGCGCGCGACGACGAACGGCCGGTCGGGCGCGGGCTGCACGAAAATCGACACGTCGCGCACGTTCATCGATACGGCATCGAGCGCGGCGGCGCACCCGTGACGCGCGGCGAGCCGCGCGAACGCGTTCGTCGCGGCGTCCGCCGACGCCGTATCCAGTTGATTCGTCAGTGTGATGTGGAACGCGAACGTGTCGAACACGTACGGATATCCCCAGCGAACGAGGTGCGCTTCCTCGCGCGGCGTGAGGCCCGCGGCGCGCCGGCGCTCGACATCCGTCGCGGGCTGCGGCGCGCGAAAGCCGTCGAGTTCGCGCACGCACGCGTCCGCGAGCGCCTGCAGCGGCCCGCGCTCGACGGACTCATCGGCGGGGCGCCATGCGAGAAAGCCGCGCAACGGCCGCCATTCCAACGAAAGCGCGAAGGGCCGCATGCGCGCGGCGAGCGCGCGCACAGCCACGTCGAGCTCGGCTGCCGAGCGGCCGGCGGCGAGCCGGAACGGCGGCTTGAGCGTCGCGTGCAAACCATAGGTGCGCGGACCGCTCGTCCACGCATCGACACGTGCGTCGTCGAGCTCCGCGCTCCGTTCGATTCGTTCGCCGGTCAACGCATCGCGGCCGAGCCAGCGGCTGCCGAGCGCGTTCCACGGCTCGGCCGGCGTCAGATAAACGGCATAGCGGGCATCGTTCACGGGCATTCTTCGCCTCGCCGTCACGCCGCGTCGAGCTGCACGGCGTCGCGCGCCGGGCGCATCGCCCACTGGCCGGTCGAGTACGCGACGCGCCCGCCGACGATCGTCGCGCACACGCGCGGCAGGCCGGGCACGCTGTCGTCGACGAGAATCGCGTCGGCGCGCAGATGTCTGTCGAGTTCGCCGCGATCGTCGAGGCCGGCCGCGCGCGCCGGATTCGACGAGATCAGACGCCACGCGTGCGCGAGCGGCAGCGCCCCGCGCGCCGCGAGCTCGAACGCGGCCGCGATCGGCGCGGGATAGTAGTAGTCCGAAGCCAGCACGTCGCACAGCCCGGCCTTCACCATCTCCGAGGAGCTCGGCGCATTCATGTGGCTGCCGCCGCGCACCACGTTCGGCGCGCCGAACACCACCGCGTCGCCGAGCTCGCGCGCGGTCATCGCGGTCTCCACCGTCAACGGGAATTCGCCGATGCTGCACCCCATCGCATGATGACGGCGGCGCACCTCCGGATTCGGATCGTCATGCGAAGCCACGCGCAATCCCGCGTCGAGCGCGGCCCGAACGAGCCGCGCCGCCGACGCGGGCACGGCATCCGCCGCCGCTTGTGCGGCGCGAACGCGCTCGCAGAATGCGTCGACGTCGCACTGCGCGCGGTCCGCATAGTGCTGGAGCTTGCGCGCATTGCCCAAGCGCTTGACCATCTCGGGCAAGTGATCGTTGAGCGCGACGAACTGCACGCGGCCGGCGCGAATCCATTCGCAGGCGAGCGCAACGTCGGCGACGTTGTGCGCTTCGAAGCGCAGGTGCACGTAGTGATGCGCGCCGAGCACGTCGCGGTGGCGCGCCAGCGCGTCGAACATGCGCTCCGCGTACGCCGCGCCGCGCAATCCGCCCTCCCACGACAGCGTCACGCCGTGGAACTCGGTCGTGATGCCGTTGGCGAGCAGCTGCCTGTCGGTATCGTAGAGCGCGTGGCGATAATCGAAGCTGACGTTCGGCCGCGGCATGACGACCCGCTCGAACGCGTCGCCGTGCAGATCGACGATGCCCGGCAGCACCAGAAGATTGCCGGCGTTCAGGAAATCGGCAGCGGACGGCGGCGCATCGTCGCGGCTCGCCGCATGCACGTCGGCGATGCGTTCGCCCGCGAAGGCGATGCGCGCCGCCTCGATGCCGGAGCGCGTCAGCACCCGGCGGCCGACGATGCCTGCCAGCCGGGACGCCGTGCGGTCGGCGCCGCGCGCGATTGCAGTCGTCAACGAATCGTCCTTCATCTGCGGCACCTCGCTGAGCAAATGACTCATGCGGGGCAGTTTAGCGGGCGACGATGACACCAAGATGTCTAGATAGGCCAGTCTAGACAACCTATCGAATCACCGAACTCGATACCCATCCGCCACGCACGAGCACGCCATATCCGTTCGCGCGCTCGCCGCTCATTCCTCGCCGATCAGCAGCTCCACGCCGTCGCCGACGAAGCTTCCCAGCGTGTACTGCAGCGGCGCGCCCTTCAGGTCCGTATTCAGCGCCTCGACTTGCAGAATCGGCCGCAGCCGCGACTGCTCCAGCAGCCGCGCGACGTCCGGCTCCGGCAGATGCGCCGTGACCTTCGACCATTGCCGGACGTAGTCGTCAATCCCGTAGCGCGCGTACGCCGCGGAGATCGAATGCGTCTCGCGCAGGATATCCGCGAAATCCGGGAAGCGCTTCTGTTCGAAGTAGTTGTCGGAAAGGCTGATCGTCGTTTTCTCGGCCTTGCCGAGCACGCGAATGTGCAAAAGCTTCGCCGTGCGGGGCAGCTTCAGATGGCGCGCGATGTCCGCGTCCTTGATCACGTCGGACTGGACGAGCGTCACGTACCCCAGCACGCCCTGCCGGCGCAGCGTTTCGGTGAAGCGCGTGCGTTTGCCGATCGGATACTGAAGCATGCTCGACTCGACGAAAGTGCCGCGGCCGCGCTCCACGCGCACGAGCCCGTGCTGCTGGAGTTCCGCGATCGCGCGCATGATCGTGTGGCGGTTCACGTCGTAACGCGCGGCCAGATCCGACACGGACGGCAGTAACGTGCCCGGCATGTAGCGATTGGTCCGGATTTCCTCTGCCAGCGATTCACCTATCTGTCGCCATACTGCGATACCTGAACGGCGTTCCATGAGCACTCTTGAGTCGGAAGTTCTTCGGGACGATATCGGATCGGACGATTCTATGCAATTCCACGCGAGCAAGCCTCGCCTCCCCGACACGGCGAACATTTTCGATCACATCGGCGGCCGTCACGAAACCTTCACCGCACTTTGCTGCAATGGTCGCCAATCAACTTGTCTAAACCAGTTGGTATAGACATTTTCTACGACTTCGGCCGGGTGTCGCATGCCGATGCGCGGCGATCCGCCGGCGAGCCGTCACGGCGGCGGCCGCGCGCTGCGGGCAAACATGGGAACACCTCGACGCACCATGGAGAATCCGAAAGCAATGCGAAACGCTCCCGACATTCGCCCCGCCCCGAAACCCGACGAGCGGCTGCGCGCCGACTGGCTGCGCGTGCTCGCGCTCGCCGAATCGGACGAGCTGGATCGCGCGATGCGCGCGCTCGCGGACAGCGCCGAGCTGCCGGCCTATCGCTGGGTTCGGTCGCCGGAAATCGGCATGACGATGGTTCAGGGGCGCGCCGGCGGCACCGGCGCGCGCTTCAATCTCGGCGAAATGACGGTCACGCGGTGCGCGCTGTCTCTCCCGGAGGGCGTGGTCGGCATCGCCTACGTGCAAGGGCGCAGCGCGCGGCACGCCGAGCAGGCGGCGCTCGTCGACGCGCTGATGCAGTCGCCGGCGTGGCATGCGCGCGTCCGGGAAAGCGTGGTCGCGCCGCTCGCCGCATCGCGCGCCGCGCGGCGCGCCCGGCATGCGGCGGACGTGAGCCGCACGCGCGTCGATTTCTTCACGCTGTCGCGCGGAGACGAATGACATGACGCTCGATACCGACACCGCCGCCGTCGCCGCCGTGATGCCGCGCCCCGCATCGCCGGGCCTGCTGCCCGCATTCGCCGATCCGGTGCGCGGCGCGCAATCGACGTTCCGCGCCGCGCTCGCCGCGCTCGCCCATCCGGGACGCATCCGTTCACTCGGCGCCGAGCACGCGTGCGGCGTCCCCGAAGGGCTCTCGCCCGCGATGACGGCGCTGTTGCTCACGCTCGCCGACGCGGACGCGCCGCTGTGGCTGCCCGCCGAGGCCGACGACGAGATTCACCGCTTCCTGCGCTTTCACAACGCATGCACGTTTGCAAAGGCGCCCGCGCACGCGACGTTCGCCGCGGTGCCGGCCGCATGCGCGATGCCGAAGCTCGCGGATTGCGCGCAAGGCGACCCGGCCTACCCGGACCGCTCGACGACGCTGTTGATCGAAGTGACCGCGCTCGGCGAAGGCGACGCGGTGACGCTGCGCGGCCCCGGCATCCTCGACGAGCAGGCGCTGGCCGTCGCGGGGCTGCCCGACGGCTTCTGGGCGCAATGGCGCGTCAACCACGAGCGGTTTCCGCTCGGCGTCGACGTCTTCCTCGTCTGCGGCAACGCGCTTTGCGGCCTGCCGCGCACCATCGTCGTGGAGAACTGACATGTACGTAGCGGTCAAGGGCGGCGAAAAAGCCATCTTGCAGTCGTACCGGATGCTCGAAGAATACCGGCGCGGCGATCCGTCGATTCCGGAGCTGACGATCGGGCAGATCGTCGCGCAGATGCCGCTCGCGGTGTCGCGCGTGATGGCGGAAGGGTCGCTCTACGATCGCCGTCTCGCCGCGCTCGCGATCAAGCAGGCGGCGGGCGATCTGATCGAGGCGATCTTCCTGCTGCGCGCGTACCGGACCACGCTGCCGCGCTTCGCGTACGCGGAGCCCATCGACACGGGCCGCATGGCGGTTTCGCGTCGGATCTCGTCGACGTTCAAGGACGTGCCGGGCGGCCAACTGCTTGGGCCGACCTACGACTACACGCAGCGGCTTCTGGACTTCTCGCTCGAAGCCGCGCGCGATCCGGCCGCCACGCATCCCGGCTGCATCGCTTCGGATGGCGAAGCATGCGCGGAGCGCGCGTCGATGCCCGCGCAGATGTGCGGACACATGCCCGGCATCGCGGCGCTGCTCGAACGCGACGGCCTGATCGAACGCGACGCGCCCGCGCCGGGCGACCCCGCTCCCGTCGATTTGACGCGCGAGGCCATGCAGCTCCCGGCCGATCGCGCGGCCCGCCTGCAGAACCTCGCGCGCGCCGACGAAGGCTTCCTGCTGTCGATGGGCTATTCGACCCAGCGCGGCTACGGCAATACGCACCCGTTCGTCGCGGAGATCCGCTTCGGCAGCGTCGAAGTCGAAATGGAGCTGCCGGAGCTCGGCTTCACGGTCACCGTCGGCGAGATCGACATCACCGAGTGCCAGATGGTGAACGACTTCGGCGGCAACGCTGCGCACGCGCCATGCTTCACGCGCGGATACGGGCTCGCGTTCGGCTACAGCGAGCGCAAGGCGATGGCGATGGCGCTCGTCGATCGCGCGATGCGCGCCGTCGAGCTCGGCGAAAGCGCGGAGTCGCCCGCTAACGACGAGGAATTCGTTCTTTACCACAGCGACAACGTCGAAGCGTCGGGCTTCGTGCAGCATCTGAAGCTGCCGCATCACGTCGACTTCCAGGCGCAGCTCGAATTGCTGCGGCGGCTGAACGCGCAACGCGCGCACGAAGACGCCGCGGCCGCGGCCGCGGGCGGCTCGGCCGAGTGCGCGCCGCGCGCCGACGAGATACGCGAAGTGCGCGACGTGAGCGACGTGAGCAAAACACGCGAGGCGCAAGACGCGAACGCAAGCGCGCACGCCGACGCCGATGCGATGACGCCTCACGGAGTATCGGCATGACGACAGACATGCAAGTCGAACGCGATCCGCACTACAACTTCGGCTACCTCGACGAAGCGACGAAGCGCATGCTGCGCCGCGCGCTGCTGAAGGCGGTCGCGATCCCCGGCTATCAGGTGCCGTTCGGCAGCCGGGAGATGCCGTTGCCCTACGGCTGGGGCACGGGCGGCATTCAGGTGAGCGCATCGATCATCGGCGAAGACGACGTGCTCAAGGTGATCGACCAGGGCTCCGACGACACGACCAACGCGGTCAACATCCGCCGCTTCTTCGGCCGGGTCGCCGGCGTCGCGACGACCGAGCGCACGCGCGACGCCACCATCGTCCAGACGCGCCACCGCGTGCCGGAAACGCCGCTCGCCGAAGGCCAGATCCTCGTGTTCCAGGTGCCGATTCCGGAGCCGCTGCGCTGGCTCGAATCGAGCGAGAAGGAAACCCGGACGATGCACGCGCTCGCCGAATACGGCGCGATGCACGTTCAGCTCTACGAGGACATCGCGCGATACGGCCACATCGCGACGACATACGACTACCCGGTGGTCGTCAACGGACGCTACATGATGCGTCCGTCGCCGATCCCGAAGTTCGACAACCCGAAACTCGACCGCAATCCGGCGCTGATGCTGTTCGGCGCCGGGCGCGAGAAGCGCGTGTACGCGGTGCCGCCGTACACGCCGGTCAAGAGCCTCGACTTCGATGACCATCCGTTCACGGTCGAGAAATGGGAACAGCGCTGCGCGATCTGCGGCTCGGACAAGAGCTACCTCGACGAGATCATCGTCGACGATCAGGGCACGCGCGAGTTCGTTTGTTCGGATAGCGAATATTGCGCGGAGCGAACCGTGTCGCAGCAAGCGAAGCAAGCCAAGGAGGACGCCGCATGAACGCCCGCCCGTTGTTGTCCGTGCGCGGCCTGACCAAGACCTGGGACGGCGTTCACGGCTTTCGCGACGTGAGCTTCGAGCTCCATCCGGGCGAAGTGCTCTGCATCGTCGGCGAATCCGGCTCGGGCAAGACCACGCTGCTCGACGCGCTGTCCGCGCAAATCGCGCCGCAGTCCGGCTCCGTTCACTACGATCGGCCGGGCCAGGGGCTCGTCGATCTCGCGGCGCTCGCCGGCGCGCGCATGCGGCTGCTCGCGCGCACCGACTGGGGCTTCGTCCGGCAGCACGCGCGGGACGGCCTGCGCATGCAGGTCAGCGCGGGCGGCAACATCGCGGAGCGCCTGATGTCGATCGGGCAGCGCCATTACGGCGAGCTGCGCGCGACGGCCACGCAATGGCTCGACAAGATGGAAATCGACGTCGGCCGCCTCGACGACGCGCCGACGACCTTCTCGGGCGGCATGCAACAGCGGCTGCAGATCGCGCGCAATCTGGTCACGCGCCCGCGCCTCGTTTTCATGGACGAGCCGACGGCGTCGCTCGACGTCTCCGTGCAGGCCCGCCTGCTCGATCTGCTGCGCCAGCTCGTCAACGAAATGGGGCTCGCCGCGATCGTCGTCACGCACGATCTGGCGGTCGCGCGGCTGCTCGCGCACCGCACGCTCGTGATGCAGGGCGGCGAGGTGGTCGAGAGCGGGCTCACCGATCAGGTGCTCGACGATCCGCAACACCCGTACACGCAATTGCTCGTCTCCTCGATGCTGCAAAACTGACCATGACAGACACCACCACGATGATCAGCGTGCGCGGGCTCGGCAAGACGTTCACGCTGCACAACCAGGGCGGCGTGCGCCTGCCCGTGCTCGATTCCGTCGATCTCGACGCGGCCGCGGGCGACTGCCTGATCCTGTCCGGGCCCTCGGGGGCCGGCAAGAGCACGCTGCTGCGCTGCCTGTACGGCAACTATCTGCCGACCGAAGGCAGCATCCGCATCCGCATGCCCGCGAGCGCGACGGCCCCGGCGAACGCGCCGTGGCTCGAGCTCGTCGGCGCGTCGGAGCAGGCGGTGCTGCACGCGCGGCAAATCGCGATCGGCTACGTCAGCCAGTTCCTGCGCGCGATTCCGCGCATCGGCGCGCTGCACGTCGTCGCCGAGCCGCTGCTTCAGCGCGGCGCGAGCCGCCCGGAGGCCGAGGCGCGCGCCGCAGCGCTGCTCGAGCGGTTGCGGCTACCCGGCCGACTGTGGCATCTGCCGCCCGCGACGTTCTCAGGCGGCGAGCAGCAACGCGTGAACATCGCGCGAGGCTTCATCGGCGAGCAGCCGATCCTGCTGCTCGACGAACCGACCGCATCGCTCGACGCCGAGAACGCCGCGATCGTGATCGAGCTGATGCGCGACGCGTGCGCGGCCGGCCGCTGCCTGATCGGCATCTTTCACGATCGCGCGGTGCGCGAAGCAGTCGGCACGCGAACGCTCGCCATGAACGCGCCGGACACCGCAACGCAACCGCATTCGCCCGGCGCGCGAGCCCCGTCGCAGCCGCCGCAACGCAACGCGGCCGACGCCGCGCAACCTGGCTGATCACCGGAGCCGATCATGACGAACAGGACTTATCTGACGGGCGCGCGCGTCGTGCTGCCCGACGCGGTGCTCGACGACAGCGCGATCCTCGTCGAGCATGGCCGCATTGTCGCGATCGAGCCGGACGGTGCAAGCGGCGCCGCGCACGCCGACCTGACGGGGCACACGCTGATCCCGGGGCTCGTCGATCTGCACTGCGACGCAATCGAAAAGGAAGCCGAGCCGCGTGCGCGCGTGCTGTTCCCGCTCGACTTCGCGGCCTCGCAGATCGATCGCCGCAACGCGGCGGCGGGCATCACCACGCCTTTTCACGCGATCTCGTTCGCGAGCGCCGACGCCGGCGTGCGGGACAACGACACCGCGCAGGCGCTGGTGCGCGCGGTCGCCGCGTTCCGACGCAGCGGGCTCGTCGACAACCGCATTCATTGCCGCTACGAAGTGACCGACGCGGCCGCCGCGCCGTTGCTGCATCGGCTGCTCGACGAAGGCGTCGTGGACCTGCTGTCGGTGATGGACCACTCTCCGGGCCAGGGCCAGTTCCGCACGCTCGATGCGTACATCGATTATCTGACGGGCAATCACCGGATCGAGCGCGGCGCGGCGCATGCGATCGCGGCCGAGAAGCTCGCGTCGCAGGCAGGCGCGAACGAACGGATGTCGGCGTTGCTCGCGCACGCGCAGCGCACCGGCGTGCCGACGGCGAGCCACGACGACGATTCGGCCGCGCGCGTCGCCGCGATGAAGCGCCTGGGCGTGCGGATGACCGAATTCCCGACCAACGAAGCAACCGCCCGCGCGGCCGCCGAGCTCGGGCTGCCGGCGCTCTTCGGCGCGCCGAACGTGCTGCGGGGCAAGAGCCAGAGCGGCTCGATGCGCGCGATCGACGCGATCCGCGCGTGCAAATCCGTCTGTCTGTGTTCGGACTATCAGCCGTCGGCGCTCGTCGTGGCCGCGTTCATCGCCGCCGATCAAGCGCAGCTCGACCTGCCGTCGGCGATCGCGCTCGTCACGCGCAATCCCGCAGACGCCTGCGGCCTCGCCGATCGCGGCCGCATCGCGCTCGGCGCGCGGGCGGATCTCGTATCGGTGTCGTTCGAAGAGCGCTGGCCGGTGGTGACGAACACCTGGAGCGCAGGCCGCCATGTATTTTCCACGCGGTATCCGCAGCGCGCCGCCGCAGGCGGATTGACGAGCGCGCTGCGGTCCGGCGAAGCGACTACGGCGCAGTAACGCGGCCGTCGGTCGGTTTGTCGGTTCGTCGGTTCGTCGGTTCGTCGGTTCGTCGGTTCGTCGGTTCGTCGGTTCGTCGGTTCGTCGGTTCGTCATCCTGAACGGCAAACCAATCCGGATCGATAGTCACCCTAACTTTCATCGATTGCTCGCCCCTGATCACCGCATCCTTTGGAGCGCAAATTGAAACTCTCGACAATCCTCGCGGCGGCCGCCGCATCGCTCTGCGTCTCGGTCGGCGCGACACATGCCGAACCCGTGTGCCCGAGCGGCGGCACGATCCGCTTCGGCGTCGTTCCCTACGAAGCCACCGCGCTGCTGCAGCCCGCGTACAAGGAGATCGCGGACCTGATCGCCAGGAAAACCGGTTGCCCGGTGCAGTTGTCGATCGCGACGAACTACAACGCCGAGATCGAGGCGATGCGTGCGGGCAAGCTCGACATCGCCGAATTCGGTCCGCTCGGCTACGTGCTCGCCAACAAGATCGCGCGCGCCGAAGCGGTTGCGACGTTCGCCGGCAAGGACGGCCGGGCCGCGACCTACACCGCGTCGATCGTCACGTGGCCCGGCTCCGGCATCAAGACGCTCGCGGACGTCAAGGGGCAATCGTTCGCGTTTTCGGACCCGGCGTCCACGTCCGGGCACCTGTTCCCGGCATTCGGCCTGAAGAAAGCCGGCATCGATCCGCACGCCGACGTGCGCGCGCTCTACGCCGGCAGTCACACCGCGTCGTACGAGGCGCTGCGCAATCGCAAGGTGAAGGCAGGCGAGCTGAACAGCTCGCAAATCGCGAGCGCGAAGCTCAGCAATCAGTACGACCCGGCAGCGTTCGTGACACTGTGGCAGTCCGAACCGATTCCAATCGATCCGATCGCGATCCGCGGCGATCTGCCGGCGAACGTCAAGGCCAGACTGACCGAGGTACTGAGCAATCTGGATTTCCACGAGCTGTCGCCGGGCACGCAGAAGTTCATCGCCGCAGCGCTGGGGCCGGCGCTGCGTACCGCGCCGCAGACGGACGCTGCGTATGACGTGATTCGCAGCCTCGTTTCGATGCTGAACATCGACTTGAGCAAGCTATGAACCTGCCTGTCGGAACGCCCTCCATCGATGCGCTCGGACACGCGCCCATGTCGTTCGCTCCCATTTCCGCGATGCCGCCGCGCGCCGTGTCCGGCGCAGAGACGAAGCTCGCGGTGCGCGGCTTGTCGATGCGCTATCCGAACGGGCATCTCGCGCTGCGCGAGCTGGATCTATCCGTCCGCGCGGGCGAGTTCGCCGTGATCCTCGGCAGCAACGGCTGCGGCAAGTCGACGTTCCTGAAATGCGTCGCGGGCCTCAACCGGCCGACGAGCGGCACGATCGAAATCGCCGGCCGCAATCTCGCCGGCCTGTCCGGCGAGACGCTGCGCGTGGCGAGACTGCCGATCGCGCTGATCTCGCAGCATGCGAACCTCGTGAAGCGCCGCAGCGTGCTCGCCAACGTGTGCACCGGCGCGCTCGGCCGCTACCGCACGTGGGAAACCGCGTTCGGCCGTGTGCCGCGCGCCGAGGTCGAGCCATCGCGCGCTTTCCTCGACGAAGTCGGCCTGCTGCATCTCGCCCGGCAGCGCGCGAGCACGCTGTCGGGCGGTCAGGCGCAGCGCGTCGCCGTGGCCCGCGCGCTCGCGCAGCGGCCGCAGGTGCTGCTCGCCGACGAGCCGCTCGCGAGCCTCGACCCCGAGGCGGCCGAGGAAGTCATGCGGCTGCTGCGCCGGCTCACGTCCGAAGACGGCATCGCTATCGTCTGCGTGCTGCATCAGCCGGCGCTCGCGCAACGCTATGCGGACCGATTGATCGGCCTGCGCCAGGGCGAGGTCGTGTTCGACGATGCCGCCGCGTCCGTCGATCCCGCGAGGGTGGCCCGCCTCTACGCATCGGAGCCGCAATGAGCCATACGATGAACCACAGCGTGCGCTGCGCGCCGCGGCCGGGCGCGCGCGAGGCGCGGCCCGCCGCCCTGTTCGTCGCGGCGCTGCTCGGCGTCGCGCTGTTCGCGCAGGCCTGTTATGTCGTCGAGGCGCGCCCCCAGGATCTCGTCACCGGCGTGCACGGCATGCTCGACATCCTGTCGCGATCGATGCCGCCCGACTTCGGCAAGCTCGAATCGAGCCTGTGGGCGGTGATCGAGACGGTGGACGTCGCGATGTTCGGCACCGTCTGCGGCGTCGTCTTCGCGTTTCCGCTCGCGATTCTCGCCGCCGCCAACGTCACGCCGGCGCGGCCGCTGTACCTTGCCGCGCGCTCGCTGATCGGCGTCACGCGGGTCGTGCCGGATCTCGTGTGGGCGTTGCTGTTCGTGACGGCGGTCGGCCTCGGCCCGTTCCCGGGCGCGCTCGCGCTGGCCGTGCATTCGGTCGGCATGCTCGGGCGGCTTTTCTCGGAAGTCATCGAGGACATGGACATGGGCCCTGTCGAAGCGCTGACGCTCACGGGCGCGAGCCGCCTGCAGGTCTTCACGCATGCCGTCGTGCCGGGCGTGCTGCCGTCGCTGCTCGGCATCACGCTGTACCGCTTCGACGAGAACCTGCGTTCGTCGCTCGTGCTCGGCTTCGTCGGCGCGGGCGGCATCGGCTTTCATCTGCTGACCGCGATGAATCTGTTCCAGTATCAGACCGTGTCGCTGCTGCTGATCATCACGTTCTTTCTCGTGACGGGAGCCGAACACCTGTCGGCTTATCTGCGCGGCAAGGTGACTTGACGGGATTGGCGCGACTCGCGCAACTCGCGCGGCGCGGCGGGCGGCTTCGATGCATCGCGCGACGCGCCGCGCGCGAAGGCGAACGTGCGCCGCGCGCGCATCGATCGTTGCCGCCCGTTCCTTTCCGTGCGCGCGGCGGCCAATCGGCGCGACATGAACGCTGTGTCCGCGGCGTCGGGCCCGGCGATCGCCGTTCGCCGCCGAGCCTGCGCGCGGCGCCGCCCCGATCCGGTCGATCGCCGCGCGCCGGATGCGCGCGCGTGAACATGCCATCGGCCGTCGGGCGCGAATCCTCGTCGGCGGACGTCACGGCGACGAGGCAAGGCGCGGCGCGGCAAGGCGCGGCGCGGCAAGGCAGGGCGCGCCGCCGATCGGCGTGCCCTGCCGCCCACGTCACCGTTTGACGCCCTCGATGACGCTATGCATGCCTTCGGTCGGATGAACGGCCGTCATCGACAATCCGGCCGCCTCATAGAGCCGCCGGTAGTCGCCGGCCGTGCGCGCATGCCCGCCCGAGCTCATGATGAGCATTTCCAGATCGTGGAGCTTCGCGAAATGCGGCTCGCCGGGCGGCGTGAGCACGGCCTCCACGAGCAGAAGCTTGCCTCCCGACGGCATCGCTTCCGCGCAGTTCGTCATGATCCGGATCGCCTGTTCGTCGTCCCAATCGCAGATGACGTGCTTCATCACGTAGACGTCGCCCTGCGCGTCGACCGACTTGCTCGCGTCGCCCGCGACCACCTCGACCCTGTCGGTCAGCCCGTGCTTCGCGAACAGCCGCCGCGCGCCGTCGCAAGCATGCGGCAGCTCGAAGAGCACGCCTCTTGCCTGCGGATTCGCGGCGAGCAGCGTCGCCAGCAGCAGGCCGTGACCGCCGCCGACGTCGACGATCGTTCGGGCTCCGGAGAAATCGTACGCGCGCGCCACCGGCGGCGATTCGAGTTCGCTGACGCTCGTCATCGCGTCGTTGACGATCTGCGCGACCTCCGGGTGCGAATCGATGTATTCGAAGCCCGGCCCGCCCACTACGTGCTCGAACGCGCTTCGGCCGGTCTTCACGCTGTAGAGCAGCCCGCCCCACGCCTTCCAGCCCACGTCCATGCCCGCCATGCGCGCGAACCCGCGCATCGAGCCCGGCACGTCGCACCGCAGCGTTTCGCCGAGCGGGCTGTTGCTGAAACGCCGCCCGTCCCCTTCGACGAAAACGCCCAGATCGCCGAGTGCGCGCAGCACGCGATATAGCGCTTCCGGATGAGTGTCCGTCGCGGCGGCCAGCTCGGCCGCCGTCCGTTCCTTCTCCGCCAGCAGATCGGCAATGCCCAGCTCGGCCGCGACGTACAGCGCCTGCGCGTGCCATTTCCCGATGATCATCTGCAATATCGCGGTGTGCGGCGCCGGGCTCGCATCCACTTTCGCCATGCAGCTTCTCCTTGTTTCGAAATGGGAATGTGCTCGTCGCCCTGGTCTCGCGCGGCCGCGCGGCGAACCGACGCGGGCCGACGGCACGCGCCGCCGCCCGCGCGAGCCGGGACGATCAAGCCGTGATCAGCTTGATCATTTCCGCCGTGTCGAAATGATCTTCGAACGTGACCGCCTTGCCGTTCACGAACTTCCACACGTGCACGAACTTCAGCGTCGCGCTGCGCCCGTTGACGGCGGTGACGCCGCGCGTGCCGAGCACGACGATCCGGTCGCCGGATTCGATGAACTCCTCCGGCGCAAGCCGCATCTCGGCGATGTGCGTCGGCACGTGCCTGATGAAGGCGATCACTTCGTCGTGGCCCCGCTTCGTTCCGCCGAGCCCGTACGGGCCCATGCCGTCCGGGTGGGTCCACAGCACGTCCGGCGCGAGCGCCGCGAGCACGCCGGGCAGGTCGCGGCGATGGAAAGCCTCGTACGAGGCCCGCACGGTCTGCATGTTGGTCGACATCGGTTATTTCTCCTGTGTCGCGCGTCAGGGCTGCACGGCCGGGTGCGTCTTCACCGCTCCGGGGAAGTGCGTTTCGATCGTCCGGCGCACGCCCTCCTTCCAGTGCACGCCGCAGTCGCCGATCAGCGCGCGCCGCTTCGTGTTGTCGAACGCATAGGTTTCGCGCGTCACGTCGCCGCGCTCGAAACGCGCGTCGACGCCCGTGATGTCCGCGACGTACTGCATGCAGTCCTGAATGCCGACGGCGTCGTCGCCGCCCCAGTTCAGCACGAGTGCGGGCGAGCTCGCCGCATCCCACAGCAGCGGCACCTGCCGGACGAGATCGTCGGTGTGGATCAGCGACGCCCAGTTCTGGCCTTCGCGCGGAACCGGAATCGGCTTGCCGGCGAGCAGTTGCCGGTACAGCAGCACCGGCACGCCGCCGTGCCCGTACGGGCCGTACGCGACGTTCAGACGCGCGATCACGGCCGGCAGGCCGAGCACGGCCGAGAACGCGCGTACGACGCCTTCGCACGAGATCTTGACGATCGGGTACGCGGGCAGCCAGTGCGCGACGCCGTTCAGCGGGTCCGTCTCCGCATACGGATGGTCGAGCGCCTGCCGCGCGTACAGGCTACCGCTCGACACGTAGATGAACGATTCGGCGTGGCGGCAATGCGTCATCACGCGGCCGGTGGCGACCGTGTTGATTTCGATCGCCTTCTCGAAATCGCCGTCCTCGCCGCGCCTGACCGCGGCGTGCAGCACGTGCGTGAAGTCGTCGGGCAGGCCGTCGAGCGTGTCGCGCTCCATGTCCCACCGCCGCGTGTTGACGCCCTTCGCGCGCAACGCGTCCTCGACGCTCGCGTCGCCGAAGCGGCCGATCGCCCATACTTCGTCCTCCGCCGCCAGCGCTTCGGCGACGGGCCGCGCGACCTGGCCAGTCGCGCCCGTGATCAAGATCTTCCGCTTCGCTCGCGTCTGCTTCGCGTCGCCACGCTTGTCGTTGCCTGACACAGTCATGAGCCTCTCCCCTTGGTCATCCGTGACATGAGACGCCGGTCATTTGCCGCCGAGCGCGCGGTCGAGCTCGGCCCGCAGCACCGCCTGGAACGTCGCGACGTGCGCCGGCCCCATCAGCGTGTAGTGCTCGCCCGCCACGTCGATGTAGCGATTCGGCGCACGCGTGAACTCGTCCCACCGGCGCAGCTCCTTGTTCAGCCAGTCTTCCTTGGTGCCGCGCAGCGGAATCGCATAGAAGATCGACATCGACGCCACGTCGCCGGACGGCGCGTACGAACGCCCCAGCGTCAGCAGCGATTGCGCGAGCCCCGCCCAGGCGCGGAACTTCGGCAGATCCAGGTCGAGCTCGGCGAGCCGGCCGGGCGGCGCGTTGTCGATCAGGTACGCGAGCGGGTCCTGCTCGGGCATCGCGGCGCGCAATTGCGGCGGCAGCGTGAGCGACTGCTGCTTGTCGATCAGCGACAGGAAGAACGCGAGGTTGACCGCGCCCTCCACTTCGTCGAGCTCGTCCATCCGGTACTTGATGTGCGGCGGCAGGTTGAAGCTGCCGACGAAATCCACGCGCTCGCCCTGCGATTCGAGCACCTTCGCGATTTCGAACGCGACCGCGCCGCCGTACGAATAGCCGGCCACCGCGTATGGCCCGTGCGGCTGCCGCCGGCGGATCGCATCGACGTACACGTTCACCATCTCGTCGAAGCGGGAGAAGTACGTCTCGCCTTCGTTGAAGCCGCGCGCGCGCAGCGCGTAGAACGGGCGCTCGTTGACGAAGTATTTCGCGAGATTGACGAACACGAGCACCTCGCCGACGCCGGGATGCACGCAGAAGAGCGGCGTCTTGGCGCCCGTGAGCTGGAGCGGCACGACCGGGTCGTATTCGCCCGCCGTCACGCGCTTGCCCGGCGCGAGACGCGCGGCCAGCGCGCGCACGGTCGGATTCTGGAGAATCGTCACGATCGGCAGATCGACAACGGCAAGCCGCTGCTCCACGTGCCGCTTCAGCTTGAGGATGTCGAGCGAGGTACCGCCGAGATCGAAGAAGCTCGCGGTCGCGCTGATCGCGTCGGACTCGACCTGGAACATCTGCGCGAAGATCGCGGCGACCGCCGCCTCGGTCTCGCCCTCGGGCGCGACGTAGCCGCCCATCTGCCGGTTCGCGAGATCCGCGGCGCACGCCTTGTAGCCGTCGTAGCCGCCCGCTTCGAGACGCTTGCGCATGATGGTGCGCTGGGTCTTGCCGAGGCTCGTCTTCGGAAATTCGTCTTCCGGCAGCGGCAGGATCAGTGCGGGCCGGAAGCCCCACAGCAGGATCGTGCTGTTGCGGATCGCGATGATCAGCCGATACAGCTCGTCTTCGTCGTCGAGCGGGAACGACGGCGTGAACGTCACGACGAGCTGCTCGGATTCGTCGCCCGCGCCGCGCGTCGGGAATGCCGCGACGAACGAGCGCTTGATGCCGTCCAGCTCTTCGAGCGTCGTTTCCAGCTCGTGGCTGAAGTAGTTGACGCCGTTGACGATGATGCTGTCCTTGCTGCGGCCGACGAGCGAGAGCCGGCCGCGCTCGATGCGCCCGAGATCGCCGGTGCGGAACCAGCCGTCGTCGGTGAACGCCGTGCGCGTCGCTTCGGCGTTGTTGTGATAGCGATGGAAGATCATCGGGCCGCGCAACTGGAACTCGCCCGTCTCGCCGTCCGGCAGCACGTTGTTGCGGTCGTCCGCGATGCGCATCTGCAGCCCGAGAACCGGCAGGCCGAGCGACGCGAATTCGCGGCCGGCGTCGCCTTGCGGAAACTCACGCGAATACACGGAGCCGGCGCACGTCTCGGTCATGCCGAAGGCCGGCCACAGCGCATCGCGAGCGAGCCCGCACGGCGCGAGGAGATCGAGGAAGCGCTGCCCGGTCGCGACCACGATCGCTTCGCCGCCCGAGACGACATGCCGCAGCGACGACAGATCCAGCTTGCGGCGCAACGCGTTGAACGCTTCGTCGCCCATCGATTCGAGCGCGGCGTTCAGTTGCCCGAACAGAAAGTTCGGCGAGAACGTCATCGTGACGCGATAGCGGCTGATGAGATGCAGGAACCTGAGCGGATCGGTCAGGATCGCCGCGGATTCGACGTGAAGCTGCACCGCACCGACGTAGAGCGGCAACAGATGGGCTTCCAGCAGCGCGGCGACGTGATCGAACGAAATCCAGTTGAACGTGACGTCCGCGCGGGTGAGCTGCTGGCGATCGTTCTTGCCCGCCATCGACGCGAGCAGGTTGCCGTGCGTGAGCACGACCGCCTTCGAATTGCCCGTGGAGCCGGACGTGAGCACGAAGACGGCGGGGTCCGCAGGCTGCGCGACATGAACCGACTCGTCGGGTGTCCCCGCGCGCAGCGCGTTCAGGTTGACCGCGAACGCGCCGCTCGGCAAATCGTTCTTCAGCGCCTCGGTGGTGACGAGAAGCGGATGGTCGAGCAGCGCGTCGACGTGCGCGAGGTGCTTCGCCCAGCGCTCGGGATCGTTGCGGATCGGCACGAGCGGGCACGGCACGAATCCGCCCAGCGTGCAGGCCCAGAACGCCGGGATGAAATCGTTTGCGTGCTCGAGCAGCAGCGCGACCTTCATCCCGGAGCGATAGCCGCGCGCCCGCAGGCCGCCCAGAATGCGGCGCGCCTCGTCCAGCAGCTCGGGATACGTCAGGAACGTGCCGTTTTCTTCGGACTCCGCGGCAACGAAGCGAACGCCCGTGTGCGGATGCAGCCGCGCGGCGCGCAACAGCAGGTCGGCGGCGTTTTGCGGCGAAGGAACGCGCGATTCGTGTTCGGAAAGGCGCGGCGAATCGAGGGTGGATGTCGTCATGGTGCAGGCACTCCATGCTTGTGGCGCAATTGATGAACGACCGCCCGTGCGTGTCCGCGCGGACGCGTCGATTGACGATTGCAGGGTGAATCCCTACCTGACTGGCCGCCGGCTTTCCGAAGAAAGGATCGGCGGCCGATTGACACTCGACTGCATGAGACGAATCGGCCGATCTCCCGGCAAAGGCGGGATTGTTCGGGCGAATTCCGACAATGGCCGCCGCCGCGATCCGAAATGCTCGACTCATTTCAAATCAGGCGCGCCAATGAACCGGATTCCCGAAATAATCCCTGGATTGCTTCGATGAAAGATACGGAACGAATCGATTGTTTTCCGCGCGCCAATGATCGACGCCATTCATTGGCCGCGCGAGAACGATTTACAGCTCGACAACCGGCGAGACGCTGCGGGCAATCGGCCGATCATCGGTGCTCCGGCGCCGTCGATGCGCCGGCGCCGGTTCAAGCGAGCAACATTGAAGCGAAACAGGGAACATTCGTCGTCTCGATGAAACACCGGGAGCTGCAGCGACGACGTTCCCGTATTAATCTTGACGATTGGAACGGAACGAAGTCTACGATAAATCGTGTGATGTTTGAATGCGATTCGCACGAAAGTATTTGTTAAAAATCGAAGTTTCTCGCGAAATTCATAAGACTCCAAACCAATCGGTCGATCCGTTCATTTGCACGAAATCATTCCGCTCAATTCGGCGACATATATCTCCCAAACACGACATGCGCGCACGATATTTATAATCGGAAAATTTCAAAAAAATATCCGTATCATTTACGGATATTTCAGAAAATCGAGCAACGGGTGGTTCGGTAAGCGCGAGACGCCCGGAAACGCGGGCAAGGCGGACGCGGCGGGAAATTAGGTGACAATGGGACGACAACGGGGTTGCGCGCGCCGTTCGACAGCGTGCAGGAAGCGCGGTGAGCGCACGGAACGCGCATGCGAAGGTGCGCGCCGCGTGCGCCCCGGATCGATCGATGCCGTGCGGCTTGCCGCCGATCAGCTCGCCGAACGTCCGTCGCCTGCGCCGCCCTCATCGCCGTCGCGGCGGCTCACCGTCGTCTGCAGCGCGATGTACAGCCAGAGCCGATCGTCCATCGCGCCGAGATCGAGGCCCGTCGCGTCGCGGATCTGCTGCAGCCGGTAATCGAGCGTATTGCGATGAATGCCGAGCGCCTCGGCCGTGGCGCTCGGGTGGCCGTCGTTCGCGTACCAGGCCTTCAGCGTGTCGAGCAGCGCGCCGGAGCGCCGCTCGCGCGCAAGCAGGCGCGTGAGCGGCAAGCGCAACTGCTGCGCCTGCCAGCCTTGCGACAGCGCCGACAGCAAGACGGGCAGCACGAATTCGTAGTACGAGTACGTGTTCTCCCGCGGCGCGCGGGCCGCGCCGACGCGCAGCGTCGCGAGCGCGCACTGATACGAACGCTCGAAGCCGTCGATCCCGTCGAGCGCGATGCCGAGCGCGAGCGAGAACGGCTGCGTCGCGACCTTGCGCAGCGTGCCCTCCAGCGCGGCGAGCCGCTTGCCGGCATGCTTCGCCAGCGCGCCGTCGCGGGCCGCGCGCGCATCGATCGCATCGAACATCACGAGCTCCAGATACGACGTCTTCGCGGTCAGCAACTGCGGCCACTCGTGCGCGAGCTGCGACTGCATCGCCTCGATCTGGCCGACGCCCGCCTCCGGGTCCGCATCGACGCCGCTCAGGCGGCACACGATCGCCGCATGCGCGACGCGCACGTCGATGCCGAGCCGGTCGGCCCATGCTTCGAGCTCGGCGGACGCGGCCGTGCGCCTCAGAAGCTGGAGAACGAACTCTTCCCGATGGCGCGCGTTGCGGCGCAATTCGACCGTCAACTGCTCGCGCTCGAGGATCAATTCCGCCGTGACGCGCAGCAGCTCGCCGAAGCCGCGCACCGCGTCCGGCTCGCCGGTGACGCCGATCACGCCGCACACCTTGCCGCGCACGCTGAGCGGCAGATTGATGCCGGGCCGCACGCCGCTCAGGTTCGCGGCCATCGCGTCGTCGATCTCGACTGCGCGCGCGCGGGCCAGCGCGAGCTGCGCGCCCGCGTGGATCTCGCCCACGCGCGCCGCGTCGCTGCTCGCCAGGATCAGGCCGTGCGCGTCCATCACGTTCACGTCGAACGGCATCACTTCGACGGTGCGTGCGACGATTTCAGTCGCGAGCCGGGCATCGATCATCATGGCGGTCAGGTCGGGTTGCGGGAACGGCGGCAAAGCCGGCGGCCAGGCGGGCCGCGGGCCGGCGCCCGGCCCGACGCCCCTATTGTCGCGTCATTTCGGTCGGCCAGACGATGCGCATCAGGTTCGTCGAGCCGGGATGCCCGAACGGCACGCCCGCGGCGACGACGATCGGGCATTCGTCCGTCGGGAATCCTTCCGCGTGCGCGGCCTCGATCGCGATCTCGACGATGTTCTCGATGCCCGTCGCCTCGACCGCGACGCGCGAGCGCACGCCCCACGCGAGCGTGAGCCGCCGCGCGACGTCGGCGCGCGGCGTGAGGCTCAGGATCGCGGTGCTCGGCCGCAGGCGGGACAGGCGTATCGCGGTGGCGCCCGACGCCGTGTACGTGACGGCGGCGCCGAGCCGCAGTGTATCCGATACCACCTCGATCGCCGCGCCGATCGCGTCGGTGGCGTTCGGCGCGTGCGCGGTGACGATCGCCTTCATCAACTGCGGCTGGATCGGGTCCGCCTCGGTCGTCGCGATGATCTTGCGCATGAAGTCCACCGCCTCGACCGGATACTCGCCCGACGCCGATTCGGCCGACAGCATCACCGCGTCCGCGCCGTCGTAGACGGCCGCGGCGACGTCGGACGCCTCCGCGCGCGTCGGCGTCGGCGCGAGCGTCATCGATTCGAGCATCTGCGTCGCGACGATCACCGGCTTGCCCGCCGCGCGCGCGAGCCGGATGATCCGCTTCTGCACGCTCGGCACGTCCTCGAGCGACATCTCCACGCCGAGATCGCCGCGCGCGACCATCACCGCATCGGCGGCCTCGACGATGTCGACGATGTTCGTCACCGCCTGCGGCTTCTCGATCTTCGCGACGATCGCGGCGCGCGAGCCGATCAGCGCGCGCGCGTCGTGCACGTCCTGCGCGGTCTGCACGAACGACAGCGCGACCCAGTCGACGCCGAGCGACAGCCCGAATTCGAGATCGTCGCGATCCTTCGCGGACAGCGCCGGGATCGCGAGTGTCGCGTCGGGCACGCTGACGCCCTTGCGATCGGACACGATCCCGTCGAGCAGCGCGACCGCCTCGATGCGTCCCGCCGACACCGCCTCCACGCGAAACCGCAGCTTGCCGTCGTCGACGAGGAGCAGATGGCCCGGCCGGGCCGCGTCGAAAATCTCGGGGTGCGGCAGCGACACGCGCTGCGCGTCGCCGGGCGCGGGGTTCAGATCGAACACGAACGGCTGGCCCTTCGCGATCCGCGCGCGAGCGCCCGCGAACTGCCCGACGCGCAGCTTCGGGCCCTGCAGATCGAGCAGGATGCCGATCGGATGCCCGATGCGCGCCTCGATCGCGCGCACGGCCGCGTGGCGCGACGCGTGATCGGCATGCGTGCCGTGGCTGAAATTCAGGCGGAAGACGTCGGCGCCCGCGCGCGCGAGCGCTTCGATCGTGGGCTCCGTGGAGCTCGACGGGCCGAGCGTCGCGACAATCTTCGTCGAACGGCGGCGCTCGCGGTCGGTGTGGCTTTCGTTTCGCATATCCGTGTGCAGAGCTGAGAAGTGGATCGGATGCATGCGGCCGGCCGGCGAACGGGCGGCCGATGCGGGTGCGCTACGCGGCGTGCCGCGCCGGCGCGCGCCGGCCGAGCTGCCAGCCGACGCGAATCGCCGCCGCGACGTTGCGCGCGGCGAAGCGCACGTTCGTCGCCGCGTCGCGAAAGGCCTCGTCGATCGTACACGCGCGCCTGACGGACGCGAAGAGCGCGTCGAAGCCGTGCCGGTACAGCGCGTCGGCCTGGCCCGTTACCGCGCCGCCGATCGCGACGACCGGCACCCCGCATTCCGCCGCGATCCGCGCGACGCCGATGGGCGCCTTGCCGCGCAGCGTCTGGCCGTCGATGCAGCCTTCGCCCGTCACGACGAGGCTCGCGCCGCGAATCGCGTCGCGCAGCCGCAGCGCGTCGGACACGATCTCGACGCCCGGGCGCAGCGTCGCGTTCAGGAACGCGGACATCGCCGCGCCGAGGCCGCCCGCCGCGCCGCCGCCCGGCAGCCGCGCGACGTCCGGGCCGACGTCGCGCGCGACGATCGCCGCGAAATGCGCGAGGTTGCGATCGAGATGCGCGATCATCTCGGGCGTCGCGCCCTTTTGCGGGCCGAACACCGCGGATGCGCCGTTCGGCCCGACGAGCGGATTGTCGACATCGCACGCCACTTCGAACGCGCACGCCGCGAGCCGGCCGTCGAGACCGGCGACGTCGATGCGCGCGAGCCGCTCGAGCGGCGCGCCGCCCGGGCCGATCGGCCGGCCGTCGGCGTCGGCGAGATGCGCGCCGAGCGCCTGCAGCATGCCCGCGCCGCCGTCGTTCGTCGCGCTGCCGCCGAGACCGACGATGAAACGGCGCGCGCCGGCGTCGAGCGCCGCGCGGATCAGCTCGCCCGTGCCCCGGCTCGACGTGACGCGCGGATCGCGCGACTCGGGCGGCACCCGATGCAGACCGCTCGCCTCGGCCATCTCGATGACCGCGGTGCCGTCGGGCAGGATGCCGAACGCGGCGCGCGCCGGCCGGCCGAGCGGATCGGCGACGATTGCCGCGCGACGCTCGCCGCCCGCCGCCGTGACGAGCGCGTCGACCGTGCCTTCGCCGCCGTCGGCGATCGGCAGGCACCGGTAGTCGGCGTCGGCGAACACTTCGCGGAACCCGGCCTCGATCTGCCGCGCCGTTTCGACCGCGCTCAGGCTTTCCTTGAACGAGTCGGGAGCAATCACGATCTTCATCAACGAACCTCTTCGGTGGCGCGCGCGGCTCGCGCGCGAATGCAGGAACGAAAGGCGCGGCATGGCCCGCGTCAGCGGCCGGCGCGGCGCGCGTGCGTGCGCATCACGAGCACGATGCCGACCACCATCGTGCTCGACAGGATGTAGAGCGCGAGATCGGTGCGCTGCGTCGCGTCCTTGATCCAGCCGACGATGTAAGGGCTCACGAACCCGGCGATCTGCCCGAGCGAATTGATGAGCGCGACGCCGCCCGCCGCGGCGGTGCCCGTCAGCACGAGCGTCGGCAGCGGCCAGAACATCGCGAGCGCGGTGAGCGCGCCCGCCGTCGCGAGCACGAGGCCGATCATCGCCGGCACGATCGCGTTGCCGGCCTGCGCGGCCATCAGCAGCCCCGCGACGCCGACCGCCATCGGCACGCTCAGATGCCAGCGGCGCTCCTGGCGCGCATCGGCGGATTTGCCGACGGCGATCATCGCGATGCTCGCGAACAGATACGGGATCGCGCTCAGCCAGCCGATCGCGCCGCTGCCGCCGACGCCGAGCGAGCGGATGATCGACGGCAGCCAGAAGTTGATCGCGTACACCCCCATCTGGATGCAGAAATAGACGATGCCGAATTTCCAGACGGCGGCGTTCAGCAGGATGTCGCGCAACGTGTGCGGCTGGCCGGACGACGCGCGGGCGGCGTCGGCCGCCGTCGTCGCGATCGCGCGGTTGAGTGCGGCTTTCTCGTCGCCCGACAGCCAGCGTGCGTCGTCGATCCGGTCCTGCAGAAACACGAACACCGCGACGCCGAGCACGATCGTCGGCGCGCCCTGCAGCAGGAACAGCCACTGCCAGCCCGCGAGCCCGCCTTGGCCCGCCGAGAAGTGGTCGAGCATCCAGCCCGACAGCGGGCCGCCGATCACGCCGGAGATCGGGATCGCCGACATGAAGAGCGCGATCGCGCGGCCGCGATGCTCGGCGCTGAACCATTGCGTCAGATAGAGCACCATGCCGGGAAAGAACCCCGCTTCCGCGATGCCGGTGAAAAAGCGCAGCGTATAGAACGACGCCGGCGTCTTCACGAACAACAGCGCCGACGACAGCGCGCCCCACACGATCATGATGATCGCGATCCACGCGCGCGCGCCTGCGCGCCGCAGGATCAGATTGCTCGGCACGCCCGCGAGCACGTAGCCGACGAAGAAAATGCCCGCGCCGAGACCGTAGACGGTTTCGCTCATTTGCAGGTCGCTCAGCATCTGCAGCTTCGCGAAGCCGACGTTCACGCGATCGAGATAGTTGAACAGGTAGCAGACGAAGATCAGCGGGATCAGCCGAAACGCGACCTTGCGATAGCCGTCGTTCAGCGGGTCCGATGCGGGCCGCGCCGCGACGGAGGAGGGAGGGGTCATGCGCGTCTCCGGATCGTTCTATATCGTGTGAGCCGTATGGTAGGGACGTCGCGCCGGGGATTCATCGGGCGAATGCACTATAGACGTGACATTCAGGCGAGATTTATGGTGCAAATGTACATGTCGGGCGATCTGCCCATCCGCCTCTGTGCGCGCCGGCGTTGCCCGCGGTGTGCGCGAATCGCTCGTCCTCTGGTCCGCTCTTGCGTTTTTCCGCTTTTCCGCTCACCGGAATGGACGACGCGTTGCTCCATGCCGAAAGTCTCGAGCGTCGGCGGCGCTGCTTTTGCGCGCAGCGCAGCCATTGCATCGGCGTCGACGATGAACGGCGCACACGTGCCCCGCTTCTCGTGCCGTTCGTTCAATCACCGCGACGCTTCCCCTCAGCGACCTCCGACGGCCAATGCCCGCTATCGCGGCCCGCGCCGCCCACGATCCGCACATCGCGGAGCCTCCAAGCCGCTTGCGCCTCGTCGCGGCATTTTCGGCAAGTGGCCGCGGCCGGCCGGAATCAGCTCGGCGTTCCCGCTGCCGGCCGCACCACGAACATCATCGCCATTGCGCGACGCCCGAGGAAGGACGGAGGCCGGCGATTGAATTTCGGCAATCGCGATTTAAAGCGCACTTAATCCATACTTGTCCCATTACAAATGATCAATCTTTAAATTACCATCCAACAATATCGAGTTTATTCAACGGCATACCTCACCAATCGAATATCGTATTCGATCGAAAGAATTCAGGCATGAACAGTTATCAAGAGTACAAACAACACGTCAAATCGCTTCAGGCATCCCTGGACCGGGAACGCAAGGCGATTTCAGCCAAAGTGCTCCAGGAGATTCGCGAATGCGTCGCGGAATTCGGCTTTACGCCTCAAGAAGTATTTTCTTCGAAGAAGAAGCGCGAACCCAAGTACTACGACCCGGTCAGCGGCTCGACGTGGACTGGGCTCGGGCGAGAACCGGCATGGATACGCGGAAAGGACAGGAAGGTTTTCGAATTGTCGAGCCACCAGGACAACGATCATTTGGGATGAAATCGCGGCGCCGAACCGCGCGGTGCCGTCGAGCGTGATGGCCGGCACAAAGGCGCGATTGCGTCGCTCGGCGAATTCGGTCGGAGATTCCACCGGAGATTCGGCCGGAGTCGCGCGCCGATCCGGCTGCCGCTCTCCGGGCAGTTCGGCATCCGGCCAAGCCGAGCGTCGGCCAGCATTGCAGCCGTCGAAAAAAAGGTTCACGATTCGTTCCCGTCATGCATGGGACGTCACACATGCGTCGCCATATCGTGGGAGTTGGAGATTTCGCGAACCCTCCATAAAGCGTAGGAAGGCGAAGAAATTGAACTCGTCCGATTTCCATGTCTCTCATTTTCGTGCAGAGTAAAACTCCGTGCACCACCTGGTCACGGCACACTCGTTGTCTCTAGCTTTCCCCGCGTCTCCGCAAGGGACGCGGGGCTTTTTCTTCGGTCATGCGGCCACGCCAGTCGTTCTGCGCACCATAGCGACATCTCGCATGGCATCGCGGTCATTCGGCGTATGGAGAATCCGTCTCCGCTACCTTCCATCGGCACGACAATCATTTCCTTCAAGCGCCGCGCAGGCTGCACGCGGTCATGGCCTACCGCTTTTTGCAGATGCGTCGAGCGCGCGAAATGAAATTCGCACGCCTTTTCCGGTGTGAGAGCGACCGAAGTCCGAATCGCGATTGAAAGTCGCGCCACGCGCCAAATGCAATCCGCCGATACGCGGCGCATGCGGCGGCAACGCCCACCAGTCGCACGTCGACGCGCCGAATGGTCGATTCGCCGCGAACCGACGCGACACATGCGTGCTTCACCGCACGCCTTGCATCAAACTCGTCGCCGACAACCACTCGCCGCCGGGTCGACGGCTCCCGAGCGGCATTTCTCCCGAACGCTACCCGTCATCTGCTTCACGATTTTTCGCGTCATCTGCTGCTTGAGACGAAAAGCCGCGCGAATTAACCTCGGCTGATCGAAACAGAGGATTTGCCCGGCATCGGCTGCGCGTCGAATCAAGCGACGGCCAAGCGATCCATGACGCGTCGCGTGAAATCTCGTTCACGCCGTGCCCGGCGGCTGGCCGAACACCACTCGCTTCGTCTTCACGAGACGCAGCGCGTCGCTCAGACCGATGACATGCGCGGCGCGATGTTCAGTTGCCTATGGCAAGCGCGTCGGATATCGCGGTCGCGACACGTCGTCGTCAGTTGGCGCGACGGCCTCGCCTGCCGGATTTTCGAGAACGAGACAAGGACACGATGAGCGAAATCTCCACGAACGTGACGGACGTCCACGACGCCGCGCATCACATACCGACCGGCTGGCGCCGCTGGCTGTTCGCGACGAATCACAAGGACATCGGCACGCTGTATCTGCTGTTTTCGGTCATCAACCTGATGATCGGCGGCGTGATGGCGCTCATGATCCGCGCGGAGCTGTTCGAACCCGGCCTGCAGCTGATGCGGCCGGAATTCTTCAATCAGCTGACGACGGAGCACGGATTCATCATGATCTTCGGCGCGATCATGCCCGCGTTCGTCGGCCTCGCGAACTGGATGATCCCGCTGCAGATCGGCGCGTCCGACATGGCATTCGCGCGAATGAACAATTTCAGCTTCTGGCTGCTGCCGATGTCGAGCGCGCTCCTGATCGGCTCGTTCTTCGTGCCGGGCGGCGCGCCGGCCGCCGGCTGGACGATGTACGCGCCGCTCTCCACGCAGATGGGCCCGGACATGGACTTGTCGATCTTCGCGATTCACATCGCCGGCGCGTCGTCGATCATGGGGGCGATCAACATCGTCGTGACCGTGGTCAACATGCGCGCGCCCGGCCTCACGCTGATGAAGATGCCGATGTTCGCGTGGACGTGGATCATCACGTCGTTCCTGCTGATCGCGATCATGCCGGTGCTCGCGGGCGCGGTGACGATGGTGCTGTTCGACCGGCATTTCGGCACGTCGTTCTTCAATGCGTCGGGCGGCGGCGATCCGGTTCTGTATCAGCACATCTTCTGGTACTTCGGCCATCCCGAGGTCTACGTGATGATCCTGCCCGGCTTCGGAATGATCTCGCAGGTGATTCCCGCGTTCGCGCGCAAGCCGCTCTTCGGCTATGCGTCGATGGTGTACGCGACCGCATCGATCGGCATCCTGTCGTTCATGGTCTGGGCGCACCACATGTTCGTGACCGGCATGCCGGTCGCCGGGCAATTGTTCTTCATGTATGCGACGATGACGATCGCGGTGCCGACGGGCGTGAAGGTGTTCAACTGGGTCGCGACGATGTGGCGCGGCTCGCTGACGTTCGAAACGCCGATGCTGTTCTCGATCGGATTCATCTTCGTATTCCTGATCGGCGGCCTGACCGGCGTCACGCTCGCGATGGCGCCGTTGAACGTCGCGCTGCACGGCACCTATTACATCATCGCGCACTTCCATTACGTGATGGTCGCCGCGTCGCTGTTCAGCATCTACGCGGGCTGGTATTTCTGGGTGCCGAAGTGGACCGGCTACTTCTACGACGAGCGGCGCGGCAAGATTCACTTCTGGGGATCGATGATCTCGTTCAACGTGACGTTCTTCCCGATGCACTTCCTCGGCCTCGCGGGCATGCCGCGCCGCTATGCGGACTATCCCGCGCAATTCACCGACTTCAACCAGATCGCGACGATCGGCGCATTCGCGTTCGGGCTGATGCAGGTGTACTTCCTGTTCTGGGTCGCGCTGCCGACGTACATGGGCAAGACGCGCCGCTGCACCGACGCGAAGCCGTGGGACGGCGCGCAAGGTCTCGAATGGACGCTGCCGAGCCCGGCGCCCTACCATTCGTTCGAAACGCCGCCCGTGGTGAAATGACCACCCGCTCATCGGCGTGGCGGCATCCGCGCGGCGATGCGAGCGCGCGGCGCGATCGGTCCGATCGCGGCCCTGCTCCGTGCTCCGACGCATTCGCGCATCCGCGACGCACGCCGCTCGAAGCCGAGCGCCGCCACGTCTGGATGCTGCGGCGCAACTGCGCGCTATCGCCGCGCCAGTCCTTGCTGTCGATCGGGCTCCTGGCCGCGCTCACGCTGGCGGTCGCGACGCCGTTCGCGATCTCCGGCGCATGGGCGGTGTTCGCGTGCGCGATCGCCGAGATCGTCGTGATCGGCGGCTGCTTCCTGCTGTATGCGCGCCATGCGGTCGATTACGATTGCATCGCGCTGACCGAGCACCGTCTCGAAGTGATTCAACGCTGCGGCGCCGAACTTCGACGTTACGAATCGAATCCGCTGTGGGCGACCGTGGAGCTCGACAACGAACGCGATCCCCGGATACGGATTCGGTACAGAGGCGAGGCGGCCTCCGTCGGACAGCACGTCACGCTCGCGCAACGGCGGTGCGTCGTGCGGGAGGTGAATCTGGCGCTTGCAGAGATGAAGCGGCGCATGCCGCGTGTCGACGCCGCGCGCCCTGAACGGCCGCCGCGCGATCCGGCTTGATTCGACGATCGCGCGGCTCGCAATGGCGAGTTCGACAATCGAATCAGTCCGTGTTCACCTGCAACGCTGCCGCGTACGCCGCTCAAAGCGGGTGCGCGGCGCCTGCCTGTTGCAGCAGCGACACGGCGACCGGATCGGGCATGCCGTTGGGGTCGATCGCGCCCGCACCCGCGAGCGCGCCGAGATCACCGTCGACGCCCGCTTGTCCGACGAAAAACGGCGTCGTCAGGAACGCCGGCGTCGCGAACGCAACCTCATAGCGCTGCTGGAGATTCGCGACGACTGCCGTTTGCGCGGCCAGCACGTCCGTCTGATTCTCCAGCACCTGCTGGAAGCGCGAGTTGTTCGGCAGATCCCCGATCAGGCGGGCCGTATTCGTGCCGAGCTGCGCAGCGAGGTAGACGAGCAGCAACTCGGTTTCGGGCGTCGTATTGAACGTCCCGCCGGCATAGGCGAGCGAGTGCAGGCTCGTGCCTCCGGAGGTCACGGTGATAGTGCAAGGAAGCGTCGCATCGAACGTGATGCTGTAGTGGCCGCCGCCGTCCGACAGCGTGGCGGCCGAGCCCTGCGTGCAGTCGACGTTGACCGCCGCGCTCGCGAGCGCCCGGCCGGTGGCGGCGGTGCCGGACAGCGTGACGGTCTGCACGCCGTTATTGTTGAAACACCCGTCGAAACCGAAACATGCCTCGCCGCCGCACGCGTGGAGCGTTGCAAGCGATGCGACGCAAAGTGCGCCCAGCGCCGGGCGAATGACGCGCGCGTTGTGAATGTTCATGGCCGCTGCAGTCGCTAGAAGGAGGAAAAGTCGACCGGTTTCGCGCCGGGAAGCGGGCGCTACGTCCAATTCTAGGTCCTGGGTCGAGAAAGCGCTCGCCGCGCCGATCTCGATCGTGACCGTATCTTGCGCTCGCTCCACGAGGCGCCGGCGCAGCCGGGCAATCGCAATGGCCGTGCTAGATTTGCCACGCGCGGCGCCAACGCGCCGCGACGCCGGATTCGTATTCCACGTTCGCCGTCGCATCGCGCGGAGCGGCCGCCGTATCGGCGATTTACGTACGATGCGACGGCCGCAAGCAACCGCCGAAGCGGCGAGCTCGGGTTCAACGGCAACGTATCGACGCCGCGTGCGCCTTTTCCGAGAACCAACGACTGCCGTAGGCTGTCGCAATAGCGTGGCGAGCCGTGGTTCTCCAGCGTCGGTCGACAAGACGCAAGTCGTACCTGACGTGCTCCGCGGGGCCGCTCCGGACAAGATGTCCTTGGCCGACTACATCGCTGGAATAGCCGCCTTTTGAACGGATGCGCGCCGCCGTCGATCAACTGTTCGGAGAGTTCGCCTCTTGCAGGACGGATTCGATTCGTCGCGGCTCGCGGCGGCAAGCCGAATTGCCCGACGCCATCGCACCCTTTTTCCGCTACAGTTTCCGCTACAGTAAAAGCGCCGGCCTCGAATACGGCCACGACGCAGTGACGCTTTCATCAAGCACATGGAGCCACGATGACCCCTCCACAAGCCTATACCGCCGACGCGCCCACGCGCCCGGAAGTCGACTCGCTCGCCGGAGCCACCGTCATCGAGTTCGGTGCGAACTGGTGCGGCATCTGCACGGGCGCACAGCCCGCGATTCGCGATGCGTTCTTGCCGCACCCCGATGTCCGCCACCTGAAAATCGAAGACGGCCCCGGCCGCCCGCTCGGCCGCTCGTTCGGCATCAAGCTCTGGCCGACGCTGGTGTTCCTGCGCGATGGCGTGGAGGTCGCGCGCGTCGTTCGCCCGGTCAGCGCCGAGCAAATCGAATCCCACGGCTTCGCCGCGCTGGAATGAGCCCACCGGCACCCAATCATCATGCAACAGTCGATTCAACACATCGCCGTCGAGGCGCGCGGGCGCGGCCTCGTCGAGTTCACGCCGCAGGCGCGCGCGTTCGTCGATCAGCAGTCGATCCGCACCGGCCTGCTCACCGTGTTCTGCCGGCACACGTCCGCTTCGCTGCTGATCCAGGAGAATGCGGACCCGTCGGTGCAGCGCGACCTGGAACGCTACTTCGCCGAACTCGCCCCCGAGGACGATTCGCGCTACGAACACGCAACCGAAGGCCCGGACGACATGCCCGCGCATCTACGCGCGGCGCTGACTCAGGTGCAGCTGTCGATTCCCGTCGAGCACGGGCGCATGGTGCTCGGCACGTGGCAAGGCATCTATCTGTTCGAGCATCGCCGCGCCGCGCATCGGCGCGACATCGTGCTGCATCTGATCGGCGAATAAACGTGCGTGCCGTGCGGCATCGCGGAAGCACCGCCGCGCATCGCGAAGCCGGCCGCGCGCGGTTGGGTGCGGCAACCTGCTGACTCCGGGCGCATGTCGGGGATGCATCGGCATCCGCTTGCCATCGAGACGCGGCCGGACACGCCGACCTTCAGGCCGAGGCCGGCTTTCCGCCGGGCCGGCCCTCAACAGGTTCGCGGCGACAGCCCAGCCGGCTCTTGCGCGGCGAGCGCCGTGAAGTCGGGGTCACGCGCCGAATGACGGCCAAATCTCGGCGCCGCTCACGGGCGACGAACCAACCCTGATCGACCCGTGAGTGGCGCGCCCGGCGCGGACCGACACATAAAAGTGCCGGCTTGCCTTGTCACGCAGACAGCGTCGGCAGCCGCGCCGCGTCGACAATCTCACCGGCGAAGTCGCGATGAATTCAGTTCGGCGCACGGTTCGCGCAGGCAAGGCCCGCGGCGCTGGTCGGCGGCCGGCCCGATCGGCCCGAGTTCACGTCACATTGCCCCTTGCAACGACGCGATCAGCGGGCACGACACGTTGCCCTCGTTCACATGGCAGGCCCCCACCAATTGCGCCAGGACCACCTCCATGCGTGCGAGATCCGCGATTTTCGCCCGGATGTCGTCGAGCTTGCGCTCGGCCAGGCGGCTCGCTTCCGCGCAATACGGGCCGTCGTCGAGCTTCAGCAGTTCGGCCACCTCGTCCAGGCTGAACCCGAGCCGCTGGGCCGACTTCACGAACCGAACCCGCGCGACGTCGGCCGCGCCATAGCGGCGAATGCGGCCGTATGGCTTGTCGGGTTCATTCAGCAGCCCTTTGCGCTGGTAGAACCGGATCGTTTCGACGCTGACATCCGCCGCCGCGGCGAAAGCGCCGATCGTCAGATTCCCCGTTTCAGTCCCCATGCCCGTTGACTCCGTACTTAAGTACGGAACTAACCTTACACCATCGGAAGACAATTCGAATAGGAGTAGTCGCATGCCTCGGTCGCGGTCGCAGTCGCGGTCGCGGTCGCGGTCGCAGTCGCAGTCGCAGTCGCAGTCGCAGTCGCAGTCACAGTCACAGTCACAGTCGCAGGGGCGCCGGCGTCCGGCGCAATCGCGGTCCTGCTCGCGTCGACGAGTGGCCTCGGCCCGCCGGCATCGGCGGCGCTAAACGTTCCAGGCGCGTGGCGCGACCGATGGGCCGCGATGATGTCGCATCGCCCGCTATTCATCGACATGGCGCCGCATGTGTTGTCCCTCGCTTCGCGATGGATCTTCCGTGTGGCCCAGGCCCGCCGGTCTCCAGTCGAGCGACGTGTACGCATCGCCGCGCGAGAAAGGTGGCGAAAGGCGGCGAAACGTGCCGGCGATGAGAAAACCTCGATGGATCGTCGGTCCCGGCCGCGCCCATCGACACTCCGTCCCGGTCCGCGACGAAAGCCGTCATGCTGCCCGCGCCTCGCGGAACATGGGCGGCATGCCCGAGCATCATCGATTCCGCGCGCTTCGGCGCATCGTCTCGCCGACGGCACGCCGTGAAACTGCGAGCCTCGAGATTTCGGACCGACGTGGCTGATTGAAGCGGCGCGAACGTCCTTGCCCCTGATCGCAAGAAGAAGGAGGGTACGCATGATCCCAATGAAAAACGCGCTGCGCGTGGCCGTGATCGGCAGCGGCGCCGCCGCGACGGCCGCGGCGCTGAAGGCCGTCGAGCGCGGCGCTCGCGTGACGCTCGTCGAGCGCGGCACGATCGGCGGCACTTGCGTCAACGTGGGCTGCGTGCCGTCGAAAATCCTGATCCGCGCGGCGCATATCGCGCAGTTGCGGCGCGAAAGCCCGTTCGACAGCGGCATCCTTCCAGGATCTCCGGCCATTCTGCGCGATCGGCTGCTGGCTCAGCAGCAGGCGCGCGTCGACGAACTGCGGCGCGCAAAATACGAGACCATTCTCGACGGTCATCCGGATATCACGGTGCTGCAAGGCGAAGCCCGATTCCTCGATGGAAACCGCCTGGCGGTCAGGCTGAATGCAGGCGGCGAGCGCGAAGTGCCGTTCGACCGCTGTCTGATCGCAACGGGCGCGCGCCCCGCGATTCCGGCCGTTCCCGGTCTGGCCGGCACGCCATACTGGACCTCGACGGATGCGCTCGCGAGCGACGCCATTCCGGCGCGGCTCGCTGTCATCGGCTCGTCGACGGCGGCCGTCGAACTTGCGCAAGCCTTCGCCCGGCTGGGCAGTCGCGTGTCGATCCTCGCGCGCCACACGCTGTTCTTTCGCGAAGATCCTGCGATCGGGCAAGCGTTGACGAATGCATTCCGCGCCGAAGGAATCGACGTGCGCGAGCACACGCATGTCGATCGCGTCGGCCATGCCAACGGCGAATTCGTGCTCGGCACGGAAAACGGCGAGCTGCGGGCCGACCGGTTGCTGATCGCAACCGGCCGCACGCCGAATACCGAAGAACTCGCGCCGGCAGCGGCCGGCATCGCCGTCGACGCACAAGGAGCCGTCGTGGTCGACGAGCGCATGCGCACTGGTGTCCCGCATATCTACGCGGCCGGCGATTGCACCAGCCAGCCGCGCTTTGTCTATGTCGCGGCGGCCGCCGGCACACGGGCGGCGATCAACATGACGGGCGGCGATGCGGCGCTCGATCTGGACATCTTGCCGGCCGTCGCGTTTACGGACCCGCAAGTGGCGACCGTCGGCTACGACGAAGCGCGCGCTCGCCGAGCCGGCATCGCGACCGACAGCCGCACGCTCTCGCTCGAGCACGTGCCGCGCGCGTTGGTCAACTTCGACACGCGCGGCTTCATCAAGCTCGTCGCCGAGGCCCGTACCGGCAGGCTGCTCGGCATGCAGGCGGTCGCGCCCGAAGCGGGCGAACTCATTCAGGCCGCGGCGCTCGTCATCCGGTCGCGGATGACCGTGCGGGAACTGGCCGATCAGCTGTTCCCCTACCTGACGATGGTGGAGGCCCTGAAGCTCGCGGCCCAGGCCTTCGCCAAGGACGTGGCGCGACTCTCGTGCTGCGCCGGATGACCGGGAGGCAATCGTGAATATTGATCGCTATGCGACTGACCTTATCGATCGCTTGACGCAGGCCGATCGGCCCGAAGGCTTCGGCCAGCTATTCGTCGCGCTCTTGCGCGAGCTGGCGAAGGGAAGTCCCGTATCGCCCGCCGCGCTTGCCGCGGCGCTCGCATGGCCTCGCGAGCGCGTCGCGGCGATGCTGGGTCACGCCGTCGATATGGAATGGGACGATGACGGCAACGTAGTCGGGTACGGGCTCACGCTGCGACAAACAGCGCACGCGCTCGATGTCGGCGGCCGGCGCCTGTACACGTGGTGCGCATTCGATGCGTTTTTTTTCCCGATGTTGATCGGCCAAACGGCGCACGTCGTCTCGCGCTGTGTCGCAACCGGCGAGCCCGTCACACTGACCGTCGCCGCGAAGCAGGGTAGCTTGCTAAATGTCGAGCCGGCCGGCGCGGCCGTGTCGCTCGTGTCGCCGTGCGGCAGCGGCCCAATCCGAGCGGCGTTCTGCTGCCAGGTGCATTTCTTCGCCTCCGCCGAGATCGGACGAGCGTGGGCATCAACGCAACCGGGCGTCGACATCGTCGATGCTCGCATGGCATTCAACGTGGGATACGCGTGCGCGCAACACTTGCTGCAAGCCGTGCGAGGGCGGCAGCCCGGCGGCGGATGCCATGAGGCGTTCGAACGATCGTGAGTCGCGCGCCGGGCTGTGCGTACGGCTGCCTTGCCGCTCTGTTTGCGTCGCCCGCGGGAGCACCGTGACGTGAGACGGCGTCGGCGCGCAGATTCGTTCGGCGTGAATGGAATAGGGCGAAGCTCGCGTCCGCCGCGGAAACCCCGTCTTCAGGCGGCAATGCCATCCGATCATCATCGGATGGGATAGTCCGCACCTGTAATGACCCGCCCCGTACCGGTAACCATTCCGAAAACTGTATCGGTACTGTACTGCCATCGTCCACTAAACTCGCTTCGTCATCCTTGCTTTGTCCCGGACGAAGAGAGCACCACCATGAACTACCTCACCGTCAGTGCGCTGCCCGCCGGCATGCTGTTCGCGCTCGTCACCTCGATCACCCCCGGCCCGAACAACACGATGCTGCTCGCGTCCGGCGTCAACTTCGGCTTTCGCCGCACGCTGCCGCACATGTTCGGCATCAGCGTGGGCGTCGCGATTCTGATGCTGTCGGTCGGCTTCGGCCTCGGCGAAGCGTTCAAGCGAATCCCCGTGCTCTATGCGCTCCTCGAAACCGCCAGCATCGTCTACCTGCTGTATCTCGCATGGCGCATCGGCACGTCAGGCGAAGTGCGCGCTCACCACGGCAAGTCGCGCCCGATGACGTTCGTCGAGGCGATCGCGTTCCAATGGGTCAATCCGAAAGCATGGATGATGGTGCTGACCGCCGCGACGACGATCCAGCTCTCCGCGGACTACGGCCGCAACGCCGTCTGGATGGCGCTCGTGTTCGTCTGCGTCGGCCTGCCGAGCATCAGCATCTGGGCCGCGTTCGGTCAGGGGCTGCGCGGCTTCCTGTCGAATCCGCGCTGGCTGCGCGCGTTCAACATCACGATGGCCGCGCTGCTCGTTCTGTCGCTTTATCCGATACTCGCCAAGGTGGCCGGCCACTGAAGCCACTGAAACGCCTCGCCCGTTGTGATCCGATCCGGTAAAGCGTACGCTTTCTTTCCGGACGTCGGTTCGCTGCCCCGCGAACCCGTCCCGGCCGGGAGAACGCAGATGAAGCCACTGCTGAAAGCAGGCGATCGGATCGAAGGCCTGCATTGGGTCGCGGAGTATCGCCATCGCGCGCACCTGATTCGCGTGCTGCGCGAGCGCGTCGAAGTGGGCACTTACGGCGCGCCGTCCGCGCTGTTCGGCGACGAGGAAGAGATGGGCGCATCGACGCCCGCCGATCACCGCAGCCGCGAAGCTGCATTGCGCGCGTACCTTCGCCACTTCGCGAAGGTCCACGACGCCGAGGAATGACGGGGCGCGAACACGCCGCCCCGTCGATCTTCGCAGCAGCTCGCGCCGATCATGCCGAACGCGCCGGCGCGTCCGGCTCCACGTCGCGCAGCGCCGCCGCGCGCTTGACCATCAGCGCACCCGCCGCGATCAGCGCCGGCACGGCGAGCATCGAAAAAATCGTGCCGAATCCGAGCTGCGCCTGCAGCAGCAAGCCTCCCGAAAACGCTCCCAGAATCCCGCCGAAGCGCCCGACGCCTAGCATCCACGCTACGCCCGTCGCGCGTCCGCTCGTCGGATAGAACGCCGCCGCGAGCGCCGGCAGCGACGATTGCGCGCCGTTCATGCAAACGCCCGCGACGAACACGACGGTCGCCAGCAGCGCGAGATGCCCGGCCTGCAATCCGATCATCCATACGAACAGCGCCGTCAGCGCATACGTGAACGCGATCACGCGATGCGGCTCGAAGCGGTCCATCAGCCAGCCGGTCGCAATCGCGCCGATGCCGCCGCCGAGCGGAAACAGCGCGGTGACGAGCGCCGCGTCGCGCACGGTGAAGCCGGTGTCGCGAATCAGCGTCGGCAGCCAGCTCGTCAACAGGTAGTAGACGAGCAGCCCCATGAAGTAAGTGAGCCACAGCATCGCGGTGCCCGCGCGATAGCGCGGCGACAACACGACGGCCGCCCCCGAACGCCGCTGCTCGCCGCGTTCGTCGGGCAGCACGAAGCGCACGCCGTCGAACGTCGTGCCGGGCGCGATCCTGCGCAGCACCGCGGCGATCCGCTCGTGCGGCGCGCCGCGCAACACCATGAAGCGGATCGACTCCGGCAGCGCGATCAGCAGCGCGCCGAGCAGGAGCGGCGCAACGCCGCCGACGACGAACACGCTGCGCCAGCCGTGATCCGGAATCAGCGCGGCGGCGACGAGGCCGCCCGCCGACGAGCCGAGCGTGAAGCCGCAGAACATCGTGTTGACGAGGAACGAGCGTTTCGCGTGCGGCGCGTACTCGGCCATCAGCGTCGTCGCGTTCGGCATCGCGGCGCCGAGTCCGAGCCCCGTCAACAGCCGCAGCACCGCGAGCTCCGTCACCGATTGCGTGAATGCGCAGCCGATGCTGAAGAGTCCGAACAGCACGACCGAGCCGACCAGCACGCGCTTGCGGCCGATCCGGTCGGCGAGCGGCCCCGCCGTGAGCGCGCCGAGCGCGAGGCCGACGAGCGCCGCGCTCATCACCGGGCCGAGCGCGGCCTTCGCCACGTGCCATTCCTGGCCGAGGGCGGGCGCGACGAAGCCGATCGCGGCGGTGTCGAAGCCGTCCGCCGCGACGATCAAAAAGCACAGGATCAGAATCAGCCACTGATAGGGCGAAAAGCGCCGTTCGTCGATGAACTGCTGCACATCGAGCTGGCGCGCGAGGTGGGTCATTGCTGTCTCCGTTGGGTTTGTAATCGACGCGTTCGCGTCCCGCGCCGATGCGATGCCGGCGCATGTCGTCGCGCACGGGCGGCGGCCGTTCGGCGCGCCGCCCGTGCGGTGTGTCGTTTCTTGCTCGTGTCTCTTGTGTCTCTCGCGTCTCTTTTGTCGCTAGCGTCTCGCTTGTCTCTTGCACCGCGCGGCGTCAGGCCGCGTCGTCTTCGCTGAAGATGCGCTGCGCGAGGTGAAATGCCGAATTCGCTGCAGGCACGCCGCAGTAGATGGCGGTCTGCAGCAACACTTCCTTGATCTCGTCGCGCGTCACGCCGTTGTTCTTCGCTGCGCGCAGATGCAGCGCGAGCTCTTCGCCGCGATTGAGGGCAACCATCATCGCAATCGTCAGCAGGCTGCGCGTGTGGCGCGGCAGGCCTTCGCGCGTCCAGATCTCGCCCCATGCATAGCGCGTGATCAGGTTCTGGAACTCTTCGGTCAGCTCGGTGCGATTCGCGAGCGAGCGCTCGACGTGCGCATCGCCGAGCACCGCGCGGCGCACCTTCATGCCCGCTTCGTAACGTTGGTCGTCATTCATCTCGATGCCCTCGCGTCACGCCGTCAGGAAATCGGTCAGCGTGCGATTGAAGCCGTCCGCGCATTCGATGTTCGAGATGTGCGCGCAGTCGAATTCGACGTGCTCCGCCCCCGCGACCGCGGCGGCGAGCGCGCGGCCCTGGTCGGGCGGCGTCGACATGTCGTGCGCGCCCGTCACGACGAGCGTCGGCGCGCGAATGCCCTTCACTTCGTCGCGCAGATCGGCGGCGTTCAGCGCGTCGCAATTCGCCGCGTAGCCTTCCTTGTCCGTGTGATTGAACGTGTCGCGAATCACGTCGATGAGGCGCGGCTCGCGCTCGAAGAACGCGGCCGTGAACCAGCGCGGCAGCACCGCGTCGGCGAGCGCCGCCATTCCTTCGGCGCGCGCCTGTTGCGCGCGCGGCCCCCACACTTGCGGCGAGCCGATTTTCGCGGACGTATTCGACAGCACCGCGCGATCGATGCGGCTCGCATGGCGCGCGGCGAGCGCCGCGCCCGTGAGGCCGCCCATCGAGATTCCACAGAAATGCGCGCGCTCGATCCCGACGTGGTCGAGCAGGCCGATCACGTCGCCCGTCAGTTGCTCGATCGAATACGAGCCGGCCGGCGCGTCGGAGTGACCGTGACCGCGCGTGTCGTAGCGCAGCAGGTTGAAGTGCGCCGTCAGCGGGCCGATCTGCGGCGCCCACATCGACAGGTCCGCACCAAGCGAATTCGAGAACACGAGCCACGGTGCGCCGGCGCGCGTCGCGCGGTCGATCCGGTAATGCAGCCGCACTCCGTTGACTGATGCGAAAGGCATGGGAATCTCTCCTTAGTGGCGGCTCGCATGGAGCGCGAGCACGGCGTCGACGTAGGCATGCGCCTCGCCGACGTAATGAGCGGGATCGAGCAACTGGCGCAGCGCGTCGGGCGCGATGTGCGCCGCGACGTCCGGATCGGCGGCGAGCACGTCGTACAGCGGGCGGCCGCTGCGCACGGCTTCCTTCGATGCGCGCTCGACGAGATGATGCGCGTCGAGCCGGCCGATCTTGTCGCCGAGCGCGAGCATCACCGCTTCGCCGAGCACGAGGCCGTGCGTCGCGTCGAGATTCGCGGCGAGACGCGCGACGTCGACGTTCAGGCCGGCGACGATCTGCGCGACCTGCGCGAGCGCGCCGCCCGCGAGCCGCGCGAGTTCGGGCAGCGCGTCCCATTCGGCCTGCCAGCCGCCGAGCGCACGCTCGTGCTCCTGAACCATGCCGGCGAACACGGTGGAGACGAGCCCCGGCGCGCGCACGGCCGCGGTCAGCACGGCCGCGCAGCCGACCGGGTTGCGCTTGTGCGGCATCGTCGACGAACCGCCCTTGCCGGCCGCGGCAGGCTCGGCGAGTTCGCCGATCTCGGTCTGCATCGACAGCGAAACGTCGCGCGCGATCTTGCCGAGCGTGCCGATCAGCATCCCGAAGCAAGCCGCCGTCTCGGCGATCCGGTCGCGCTGCGTGTGCCACGGCGCGGCCGGCAGCGCGAGCCGCAAGTCGTCCGCGAGCGCGCGCGCAACCGCCGGCGCCGCGTCGCGCAGGCTCGCGAGCGTGCCCGCCGCCCCGCCGAACTGCAGCGCGAGCGTGCGCTCGCGCAACGCGGCGATACGCTCGCGATGACGAAGCAGCGCGTCGAGCCATTGCGCGAACTTCAATCCGAGCGTGATCGGCAGCGCCTGCTGCAGCCACGTGCGGCCGATCATCGGCGTCGCGCGATGCGCGGCGGCGAGCGTCGCGAGCGTCGCGCACGTATCGCGCAGCAGCGGCTCGAGCCAGTCGAACGTGTCGCGCAGCTGCAGCACCGTCGCCGTGTCGATGATGTCCTGGCTCGTCGCGCCCCAGTGCACGAATTTCGCCGCTTCGGCGTCGCGCGCCTTCACGCGCGCGGTCAACTGCCTGACGAGCGGAATCGCGAGATTGCCGCCGAGCGCCGCGTCGCGCATCAGCGCCTGCGCGTCGAGCGCGTCGGCCGTGCACGTCGCCTCGATCGGCTGCACCGCGCTCGCCGGAATCACGCCGTGCGCGGCGAGCGCGCGGGCAAGCGCCGCTTCGACGTCGAGCATGCGCTGCAACGTCGCGCGCGGCGACCAGATCTGATTCAGCGATTCGCTCGCACAGATGAGGGAGGTCAGGCGGGCGCTGTCTTCGAGCATGGGATCGATCGGAAAAAAACGGATTGCGCTTATTGTCCACCGAAGCGCCGAACGGCGCGCGCTCGTCCGTTCGGCCGACCTCGGCGACACGCCAGGCGGCCGGGCGAAACAAACGCGTGCGGCGCCGCGCGCCGCCGCGTTATGCGGCGGCCTTCCGCGTCGCGTCGACGAGCGGCACGCCCGTGAGCTTCTGCAGCTCGTCGAACGAGATGCCGGCGAAGATCTCGCGCACGGCGAGCCCGTCGCTCGTCACGTCGAGCACCGCGAGATCGGTATAAATGCGATCGACGCAGCGCACGCCCGTCACCGGATACGAGCATTGCGCGACGATCTTGCTTTCGCCCTGCTTCGTCAGGTGCTCCATCATCACGAACACCTGCTTCGCGCCGATCGCGAGATCCATCGCGCCGCCGACCGCGGGAATCGCATCGGGCGCGCCCGTATGCCAGTTCGCGAGATCGCCTTTCGCGGATACCTGGAACGCGCCGAGCACGCAATAGTCGAGATGGCCGCCGCGCATCATCGCGAACGAATCCGCGTGATGAAAGTACGCGCCGCCCGTGAGCAGCGTCACGTGCTGCTTGCCGGCGTTGATCAGCTCGTCGTCCTCTTCGCCCGCCGCGGGGGCCGGGCCCATGCCGAGCAGGCCGTTCTCGCTGTGCAGGAAGATTTCCTTGCGCGGATCGAGATGGTTCGCGACGAGCGTCGGCACGCCGATGCCGAGGTTCACGTACGCGCCTTCGGGAATGTCTTGCGCGACGCGCTTGGCCATGTCGTCGCGGGTCAGTCGTTTCATCGTGCTCTCCTCGGGGATTCAGGCGGCGCTCGCGGCGCGTTCGGCGGCCAGCTCGGCCGCATGCGCGGCCTGCGGCACTTCGACGATGCGCTGCACGAAGATGCCGGGCGTCACGACGTGCTCGGGATTCAGCGCGCCGAGCGGCACGACTTGCGACACCTGCACGATCGACGTTTTCGCGGCCATCGCCATCACCGGGCCGAAGTTGCGCGCGGTCTTCCGATAGACGAGATTGCCCCAGCGGTCGCCCTTGTACGCCTTCACGAGCGCGAAATCCGCGTGAATCGGCGTTTCGAACACGTAATGCTTGCCGTCGATCACGCGCGTTTCCTTGCCTTCGGCAAGCTTCGTGCCGTAGCCGGTCGGCGAGAAAAATCCGCCGATGCCGGCGCCCGCCGCGCGAATCCGCTCGGCGAGATTGCCTTGCGGCACCAGCTCGAGCTCGATCTCGCCCGCGCGATACAGCGCATCGAACACTTGCGAATCGGCCTGGCGCGGGAACGAGCAGATGATCTTGCGCACGCGCTTCGCCTTCAGCAGCGCGGCGAGGCCCGTCTCGCCGTTGCCGGCGTTGTTGTTGACGATCGTCAGCTCGCGCGCGCCGTGCGCGATCAGCGCGTCGATCAGCTCGGCGGGCATCCCGGCCGTGCCGAAGCCGCCGATCATGATCGTCGCGCCGTCGTGGACGTCGGCCACCGCCGACTGGAGGGAATCGAAAATCTTGTTGACCATGTCTCTTCCTGTGCGAATCCGCGCGCGCCGCCCGCTGCGGCACGCGTTCGCGCATGGCTGCGCGCTTCGCCAGGCGATCCGATTTGTTCGAATTACGAACTCAGATTCGATTAGCGAACGGTGTGCCGATCATAGAGGCGCGCGCGCAGAATTGTCAAGACGACGGCGCGCGGGCCTGCCTTGCGCGATTTCCGCGCGATGCGCTCACGCGGCGGCGGCCGCGCCGAAGGAAGGCGTGGTGCGCGACGCGTCGTCGAACGGCAAGCCGACGTAGTTTTCCGCGAGCGACTGCGCGGCCGCGCGCGAACGCGTGACGTACTCGAGCTCGGCGCGCCTGAGCCGATTGACGAACGGCGAATCGTCGGCGCACGGATGCAGCATGTTCGTCATGCAATACGAAAAATGCTCGGCGCGCCATACCCGTTCCAGACAGGTTGACGAGTACGCGTCGAGCAAGTCGTCGCGGCCGTCGCGGTAGCGCGCGCCGAGCGCGCGCGACAGCGCCCGGACGTCGGCGACCGCGAGGTTCATCCCCTTCGCGCCCGTCGGCGGCACGATGTGCGCGGCATCGCCCGCCAGGAACAGCCGCCCGTACTGCATCGTCTCGGACACGAAGCTGCGCATCGGCGTCACGCTCTTCTGCGTGATGCGGCCTTCGCTCGGCATCCAGCCGCTGTCGTTCTCGAAGCGCGTGCGCAGCTCTCCCCAGATCCGCTCGTCCGGCCATTCGGCCAGGTTCTCGTCGGGCCGGCATTGCAGGTACAGTCGGGTGACGGTCGGCGAGCGCATCGAGAACAGCGCGAAGCCGCGCGCATGATGTGCATAGACGAGCTCGTCGAGCGACGGCGCCGCCTCGGCGAGGATGCCGAGCCAAGCGTACGGATACACGCGCTCGAACGTGCGCAGCCGCTCGGCGGGAATCGTCCGGCGGGCGATGCCGTGAAAGCCGTCGCAGCCGGCGACGTAGTCGCAGTCGATGCGCTCGGTGCGCCCGTCCGCATGCGAGAACGTCACCGACGGCCGCCCGGTCGCCACGTCGTGCAGCGCGACGTCGCGCACGTCGAAATGGGTCGGCTGGCCGTGCTCGAGCGCGGCCGCGATCAGATCGCGCACGACCTCGTGCTGGCTGTAGACGGTGATCGCCCGGCCGGGTGTCAGGTCACCGAAGTCGATCCGGTGGCGGCGGCCGCCGAACAGCAGCTCGACGCCATGGTGAACGAGGCCCTCGCGCCGCATCCGCGCGCCCAGACCGGCTTCGTTCAGCGTGTCGACGGTGCCTTGCTCGAGCACGCCGGCGCGGATGCGGTTCTCGCAGTATTCGCGCGAACGCGTTTCGAGCACGACGGATTCGACGCCTTGCAGGCGAAGCAGATGGGAAAGAAGCAACCCGGACGGACCGGCGCCGATGATCGCGACTTGCGTGCGCATTGTTCGTCTCCTGTGTCGACCGGAGTCAGCGCTTCGGCGCTTGCACCGGCTGCATGAAATGTGAACATTGATTCGAATGGCGAACCGATTGTCGGCGCTATCCCGACTATGCGGCAACGCAATTCAGGAGATAAGTTGTATACGGATTTTCAATAGTAGCGACGCGATGCCCGAACTCGATCTGAACCTCATTCCGTACCTGGTCGCGCTCCACGAGACGCGCAACGTGAGCCGCGCAGGCGAGCTGCTCGGCGTCAGCCAGCCGCGCGTGAGCGCCGCGCTCGGGCGGTTGCGCGAGCACTTCGGCGATCCGCTCTTCGTGCGGACGTCGCGCGGCATGGAGCCTACGCCGCGCGCGCTCGCGCTGATCCCCGCCGCGCGCGACGCGCTCGCGAGCATCGAGCGCGGGCTCGTCGCGCCGCACGACTTCGATCCGGCGAAGAGCGCGCGCACGTTCGCGATCGCGTTGTCCGACGTCGGCGAGATCGTGTTCCTGCCGAGGCTGCTGCAAGCGCTGGCGGAACGCGCGCCGCAGGCGAACCTGCGTTCGGTTTCGCTGCCGCACGCGGAGGTCGGGCACGCGCTCGAGGACGGCCGCGTCGATCTCGCGATCGGCTACTTTCCGGATCTCGGCGGCACCAACTTCTTTCAGCAGCGGCTCTTCACGCACCGCTTCATCTGCCTGCTGCGGCGCGGCCATCCGCTTGCGGAGCGGCCGCTCACGCTCGAGCAGTTTCTCGCGTGCGGCCACGCGGTCGTGCGCGCGGAGGGCCGCAGCCAGGAAGTGCTCGAGCGGCATCTGGCGAAGCGGCGGCTCGCGCGCCGGGCAGTGCTCGAAACGCCGCACTTCATGAGCCTGCCGTTCATCCTGAGCCGCACCGACCTGATCGCGACGGTCCCGCACGCGATCGGCTACGCGTACGCGACCGAGCACGCATCGATCACGCTCGTCGAGCCGCCGCTGCCGTTGCCGCGCTTCGACCTGAAGCAGCATTGGCATCGCAAGTTCCACAACGATCCGAGCATCGCGTGGCTGCGCGGCGTCGTCGCCGGGCTATTCAACGACGCGCTCGACGAATGGCCGAAATGACCGAAATGACCGCGCAGAGCCGCGCGTGCGGCAGCGCACGCCCGTCGTTCGCAAAAGCGAACCACAGCGCACGCACGCAGCGAAAGCATGAAACAATGATCGACCGGCCGCAGCATCGGCGGTCTTCACGGAGTTCAGAGGATATGGCTAAAGGAAAGACCGCGAGCGAGCGCGCGGCCCCGACCGTACGCAAGGCGGCGGCCAACAAGACGAACGAAACGGCGAGCAAGCAGACGGCCCGCAACGCGGCTCGCAAGCCCGCGACGCTTCCCCCGGCCACGCCCCGGCCGAGCCGCGACGAAGCCGAAGCGGCCGTTCGCGTGCTGCTTCGCTGGGCAGGCGACGATCCGGCGCGCGAGGGCCTCGCCGACACGCCGGCGCGCGTCGTGCGCGCGTACGAGGAATTTTTCTCCGGCTACGCGCTCGAACCGCGCGACATCCTCGCGCGCACGTTCAGCGAAGTCGACGGCTACGACGAGATGATCGTGCTGAAGGACATCCGCTTCGAAAGCTATTGCGAGCACCATATGGTGCCGATCATCGGCCGCGCGCATGTCGCGTATCTGCCGAACCATCGCGTCGTCGGCATCTCGAAGCTCGCGCGGCTCGTCGACGCATTCGCGAAACGCCTGCAGATCCAGGAAAAGATGACCGTGCAGATCGCCGACACGCTGTTCGACGTGCTGCAGCCGAAGGGCGTCGGCGTGATCCTCGAGGCCGCGCACCAGTGCATCTCGACGCGCGGCATCCACAAGCCCGGCGTCGAGATGGTGACGTCGCGCATGCTCGGCTCGTTCCGCACCGATCCGACTACGCGCCGCGAATTCCTGTCGATCGTCGCGAATCCTTCCTCGGTCAACCTGACGAATACGTAATGCAGTCGAGCTTGAATCCAGCCACCGCACCCGTCGTGCTCGTGACGGGCGCCGCTCGCCGCGCGGGCCGCGCCTTCGCGCTGCGCTTCGCCGCGCGCGGTTATCGCGTCGCCGTGCACTACGACCGCTCGGCCGATGCCGCGCAGGCCGTCGCGCGCGAAATCGAATCGTCGGGCGGCGAGGCCGTCGCGCTGCAGGCGGACCTCGCGCACGCGGATGCGATCGCGTGTCTCGTCGATGCGGTCTACGCGCGCTTTGGCCGTCTCGACGTGCTCGTGAACAACGCGTCGGTGTTCTGGCAGGACCATCTGCCGAGCTTCGATCTCGCTGCGTTCGACAACGCGTGGGCGATCAACTGCCGCGCGCCGATCCTGCTCACGCGCGCGTACTACGAGCGCGCGAAGGCGGCGGGCGCGCAGGGCGTCGTGATCAACGTCGTCGATCAGAAGATCAAGGAAAACTTCCATCGCGACCATTTCAGCTACACGGTCGCGAAAGCGGCGCTCGGCAATCTCACGCAGATGCTCGCGCTGTCGGCGAGCCCGGTGCTGCGCGTGAACGCCGTGTTTCCGGGATTGATGCTGCCGAGCGACGACCAGACGCAGGCCGACTTCGAGCACGCGAGCCGCGCATCGACGCCGCTCGCGCGGATCGCCGGGCCGGACGACGTCGCGGACGCGATCCTGCTGCTGACCGGGCCGGCCTACAACGGCGCCGATTTCGTCGTCGACGCGGGACAGAACCTGATCCGTGTCGATCAGGACGTGCTGTACAAGCATCGTTCGCCGGCCGGTGAGCATTGATCCGGCAAGGGCGACTGCGGCAACCGGTTGCCGACGAGCCGCAAGCCGCAAGCCGCAAGCCGCAAGCCGCAAGCCGCAAGCCGCAAGCCGCAAGCCGCAAGCCGCAAGCCGGCAATCAGCGTGAGCGAGCGCGGCGGTGCCGTCAAGCGGCAACCGCGCCATCCGCTCAATCCTTCTCGATCTGCTCCTTGTCGCTCTCGCGGATCTTCCCTTGCGCGACGCTGCTGCCGGGCGGCACGCTGTGCGTGAGCCACACGTTGCCGCCGATCACCGAACCCTTGCCGATCGTCACGCGGCCGAGGATCGTCGCGCCCGCATAGATCACGACGTCGTCCTCGACGACCGGATGCCGCGCGTTGCCCTTGACGAGCACCCCGTCGCCGTCGGCGGGGAAGCTCTTCGCGCCGAGCGTGACCGCCTGATAGAGCCGCACCCGCTCGCCGATGATCGCTGTCTCGCCGATCACGACACCCGTGCCATGGTCGATGAAGAAGCTCGGGCCGATTTGCGCGCCCGGATGGATGTCGATGCCCGTCGCCGAATGCGCGATCTCGTTGATGAACCGCGCGAGCAGCGGCACGCCGAGCTGATACAGCGCGTGCGCGAGCCGGTGGTGCATCATCGCGAGCACGCCCGGATAGCAGAGCAGGATCTCGGTGATGTGCTGCGCGGCCGGATCGCCGGCGTACGCGGCCTGAATGTCGCTGACGAGCAGCGCGCGGATGCCGGGCAGTTGCGTGCCCAGCTCGCGCGCGATTCCGAACGCGCGTTCGGCGAGCGCGGCGGGCGGCGTGTCAGCGTGCTCGGGGAGGAACGGCAGCGCGCGGCGGATCTGCTCGGCGAGCAGGCGCAGCGTGCTTTCGAGCGTGTGGCCGACGTAGTAGTCGACGGTCTCGTCGGTCAGATCGGGCGCGCCGTAATGCGTCGGGAACATCGACGCGCGCAGGCCCGAGACGATCGTGCAGATCGCGTCGCGCGAAGGCAGTTCGCGAATGCCGCGCGGATGGCGCGTCCGGTGCAGCTTCTCGCGCGATTCGCGCAGCTCGGCGACGATGTGTTCGAGGTCCCAGTTTCGGGCGGATTTCGACATGGGCAAAAACGTACGGCCGCGCTTCGGCGCACGGCCGTCCAATAAAAGTGACGGGTTCCGCAAGATTACCGCGTTTTTGCCGCGTCAGCGGCGTGCACGCCGCCGCGCGCTTCGCCGCGCCGTCCTAAATCGTGAGACTGCTCGCGTCGATCCATCGGACGGCCCAATCGCGCGCATGCGCGATCGCCGCGTCTTCGTCGTTGAAATGCAGATCGGAGGGAAAGAAACGATTCGCGACCAGCTCGCCGTCGCTCGATCGGGAGATGACGACGTAAGGCTGAAACGAGCCGTCGCTTGAGCGCGCCGGCGCACAGTTCAGCAGGTACCCGCGATGCGTGAATGCCGTAGTCGTAGAGTGCATAAGTCCGCCCACCTTAAGTCCCCTTTACCTTCTTCTTCGCTACCCGTCCGTTAAGGATGCCGCGGCGCCCGATGCGGGCGAAAGCGGGTGCGCCAAATGTCGCGCACCGCTTTGTCGGAAAAGAATCATACTCTGTAGAAAACGCGTCTTCTAGCTGAAATAATTATTTGGAAAGCGTGACACGCGGCGCGACGGCGGCGCTCGCACGCGCGTCCTTTTCCGTCTTGCCCGGAACGGGTCTTGCAAGATCCGGGCGTCGCGCCGCGAGGATGATCGCGATGAATCCGTTCGAACGCAGGGCGCCCGCCGACGCCGGCCGCGCGCATCCGCGCAGCGTCGAGCTGTACAACGACGCGACGCACGACAGCACCGTCGACACCGACGGCAAGAACCGCGAGGCCGCCCGCATTGCAAGCGGCGGGCCGATTTCTCCTGACCAGATCACGACGAGCAACGCGTCGCTCGTCAATGCGATGCCCGAGACGCCCGACGGCTTCGCCGGCTTCGACAGCCGGCCCGCCGGCAATCATCCGCAGTTTGCGCTGCGCTCGGGCTATACCGTCGTCGACAAGGGGTTCGACGCCGCCGCGTCGCGCGATGCGCGCGCGGCCGACGAGTTTGCGCTGCCTTATCATCCGCCGCGCCGGCCGGGTCGCATCGTCGAGTTCGCGCCGATTCCGCGTTGATGTCGGTGTTGATGTCGGTGTTGATGTCGGCGTGCATGTCGGCGTTGTCGTTGCGTGCGTGCCGGCGCGTGCTGATGCGTGCCGCTGTTGCGTGCCGCCGATGCGGCATCGGCTCGCAAGCCGGGCGATCGTCACCGCCGCAGGACGGGCGCGCCGTTCGGCCGCGTTCGCATTCGTATGCCAAGAGACCAGCTCGACTGCGCATTCAATCGGGCCGATCGTTTGATTCGGGCGTTTGAATGTGCGCGCAGGCGCGACGCATAGCGTTTTCGCCGGTCGGCGCATGCCGAATCTTTTCGAGATAAGCCGACGCGCACGCAACGGAGTTGCGCTCGCGCGGCTTGCAATGCGTAACGAACGGTAAACGTCGCCGATCGCCGCTGCCGCATCGCTTCACCACGCTTCACGAAACGCATGTGCTTCACCGCGAAACGCACATGCGCGCCCTCAGTTGCCGCGCGCGTCGATGCGGCGTCATCGGTTTTCGCGGCATCGGCGAAATCGGTACCGGTACCAGCGTCGATATCGATGTGCGGTTGCCCCGGAAAGCGGTGATAGCGTCGATCCGGATTTCGACAACGGCCGCCGCGCCGCCGGCTGCCGCGCTCGAGCCGACCTGCACGCGGTGCGCGTCGGCGCGGCGCAACCTACGGCGTTGCGACGCGACGCAACGCAACGCATGCGCAACGCCCGAACGCAGGAGGCCGAACCGCGACGCGAGCCACGCGCATCGCGACGCGCCCGCGCTCAACCGCCCGCCACCCCTTGCGCGTTCACGTACAGCGAATACAAGCCATGGCTCGCCGCCATGAACAGCCGGTTCCTGTGCCGTCCGCCGAAGCAGACGTTCGCGCAACGCTCGGGCAACGCGATGTGCCCGATCGCGTCGCCTTCCGGCGTGAACACGCGCACGCCGTCGAGCTCGTCGGCGCCCATCCCCCAGCCGCACCACAGGTTGCCGTGCGCGTCGACGCGAAAACCGTCGGGCGTCCCCTCTCCCGCATCGATCAGCACGCGTTCGTTGCGCACCGATTTGCCGTCGCTCGCAACATCGTAAGCGCGGATCGTGCGCGGCCGGCCCTTCGATTCGACGACGTAGAGTATCGATTCGTCCGGCGAAAATGCGAGGCCGTTCGGCCCCGGCACGCCGTCGACGACGGCTTCGAGCTCTCTCGTGTGCGGATCGATCCGATAAACGCGCTCGGGCAATTCCGGCTCCTGCTTCTCGCCTTCGTAAAAGCTCTGGATGCCGAAGTCCGGATCGCTGAACCAGATCGAGCCGTCGGACTTCACGATCACGTCGTTCGGCGAATTCAGGCGCCTGCCTTCGAAGCGTTCGGCGAGCACCGTGATCGAGCCGTCGTACTCGGTGCGCGTGACGCGGCGCGTCAGGTGCTCGCAGGTGACGAGCCGCCCCGCGCGATCGCGTGTGTTGCCGTTCGCGTTGTTCGACGGCTGGCGGAACACGCCGACCGCGCCGCTCTGCTCGTCCCAGCGCAGGAGCCGATTGTTCGGGATGTCGCTCCACAGCAAGTAACGGCCGTCGCCGAACCACACCGGCCCCTCGGCCCAGCGCGCGCCCTGAAACAGGCATTCGACGGACGCCGACCGGATGCGCAGCGCGTCGAAACGCGGATCGAGCACGCGCACGGCCGGATCGGGATAGCGCCTGGATTCGATTTCGCGCATCGCGTTCACTCCCTGCCGAGCTGGCCGTCGCGCAAGCGCCAGAGGCCGAGCGGATTCGCGTCGGCGAGCGCGGCCGGCAGCAGCGCCGCGGGCAAGTCCTGATAGCAGACGGGCCGCAGGAAGCGCTCGATCGCGAGCGCGCCGACCGACGTGCTGCGCGAATCCGAGGTCGCCGGGAACGGCCCGCCGTGCACCATCGCGTGCGCAACCTCGACGCCCGTCGGATACCCGTTCGCAACGATGCGGCCCGCCCTGCGCTCGAGCGTCGGCAACAGTTTGCGCGCCAGCTCGACATCGTCGTCTTCGAGATGCAGCGTCGCGCTCAACTGCCCTTCGATGTGCTCGGCGAGCGCGATCATCTCGCCGACGTCGCGACACACGACGACAAGCGACGTCGGCCCGAAGATCTCGGCTTCGAGCCGCGGGTCCTGGGCGAACTGCGTTTGCGTCGTCGTGAACAGCGCGGGCAGCGCGGCGTTGCGCGCGTCGCTGCGCACGCCCTGCGCGACTTCGCTCACGCCCGTCGCCGCACGGCGCGCGGCGACCGCGCTCTCGTACGACGACGCGATGCCCGAGGTCAGCATCGTCTGCGCGCCCTTTTGCGCGAGCGCCTGCGCGGCCGCGTCGACGAACGCCTTCAGGTCCGGCCCGTCGAGCGCGACGACGAGCCCGGGATTCGTGCAGAACTGTCCGACGCCGAGCGTCAGCGATTCGACGAAGCCTTGGGCGATCGTCGCGCCGCGCGCGCGCAACGCGCCGGGCAGCACGAAGAACGGATTGACGCTGCTCATTTCCGCGAAGACCGGAATCGGCTCGCGCCGCCGGGCGGCGACGCCCATCAGCGCGATGCCGCCTCCGCGCGAGCCGGTGAAGCCGACCGCCTTGATCGCCGGATGCGCGACGAGCGCCTCGCCGATCGCGTTGCCCGCGCCGACGACGAGCGAGAACACGCCGTCGTGCAGACCGCAATCGGCGACCGCCTGCCGGATCGCGCGCCCGACGAGCTCCGACGTGCCCAGATGCGCGGGATGCGCCTTCGCGACGACCGGGCAGCCGGCCGCGAACGCCGACGCGGTGTCGCCGCCCGCTACCGAGAACGCGAGCGGAAAATTGCTCGCGCCGAACACGGCGACGGGGCCGACCGGAATCTTCTGCAAGCGCAGATCGGCGCGCGGCAGCGGCTTGCGCTCGGGCTGCGCGGAATCGAGCGTCGCGCTCAGCCAGCGGCCTTCGCGCACCACCGACGCGAAGAACCGCAACTGGCCGACCGTGCGCGCGCGCTCGCCTTCGAGACGCGCGACGGGCAGCGCCGATTCCGCATGCGCGCGTTCGATCAACTGATCGCCGAGCCCGACGATGCGCTCGGCAACCGTTTCGAGAAAGCGCGCGCGCGTCTCGAGCGGCGCCTGGCGAAAGGAATCGAATGCGGCGCTCGCAAGGCGGCACGCGCGATCGACTTCGGCCGCGCCGCCCGCGCCGAACGCCGGCTCGAGCTCGACGTCGTGCGTCGGATCGAATGCGCGCATCGTGCCTTCGGTGCCGCGCACCGCGGTCGCGCCAATCAACATCTCCCCAGTGATCTGCATGCTTCCTCCGGATTGAAAAATCTGCCGAGGGCGGCGGGCGGCGCGATGCCGCGCGCGCCGCCCGCAGGCGAATCGGGTGAATCGGGTGAATCGGACGAGTCAGTGCGATCGGGCGGCTCGACGGGCCGCGCCGATCGGGTACACGCGAATCGCATTATCGTGCCAGACGGCGCGGCGCGCCGCTTCGCTCGAATCGGCGCGCGGACAGGCGGAGCGGGCTGGGCCGGCGGCGAACGAGTCCGGCATACGAACGCGGGATAGGCCGCGCGCAACGATAAGGCGCGGCACGCCGCCATCGCGGCGAACAAGCGATGCAGCAGGTTCCCGGGGCCGACGTGGCGCGACGGATACGATCCGTTCACATGACGCGAACGGCATCTGCCACGGCGAATCGCGGACATGAGCGCATGCCGCGGAATGCACGCGCGTTTTCGGAAATCAACGCTTTCCGGGATTCTCGGCGAACGAGAAGCCGGCCCGAACGAACGCCGACGATCGACGCTCGTCCGCCAAGCGCCGGCGTGAATCGATTTGCGGATACGTCCTGCGCCGACGGCGCGCCGCCCATCGGCTGCGCGAGCGATAGCGACGGCGACGGCGACGACACCCGCGCCGCCGCCGGCATCGCCCGCACCGGCCGGCGATCGGCCCGCTTCGCCGCGGCCGCCGCCCTACCAGCTCGGATTGTTCCTCCCGACTCTGCGCCCGGTACTCGGCCGCGCAAACTTGTAAGGCAGCTCCTGCCGATCGAGATATGCCTGAATCGTCGGCCACTGGGCGTCCGCGAGCAGCATCTCGCAGACATGCGGCACATCGGGCGAAGCGCCGCCCACGCCGATCAGGTCCGGCAGCGCGTACCGGTTGGCGTCTTCGGTCAACACCTCGAGCGCGACATACGGCATGTGTCCTCCTTTTCCGGTTGGACGAAACCGAACGAAACGGGCGGCGGGCGGGCGCGACGGCCGCGCCCTTGCGCATGCGGCCTCGGCGCTCGCACGCGGCCTTCGTCGATCGTCGTAAGAAATGTCGGGAACGCTCTCGCCCGACGCGTTTCAAACCAGCATCGATTCGCGCCGCTCGGCGAACGTGCCCGGGGCTCGGCCAAGTCTATTACGGCGCCGCGACACGCGACGCGAACCGATCCGGCCGATACGCCGATCGCGCGCAAAAAATCCGCCGCGACCGACGGAATCCTGAAAAGTCCGGCGCCGCGTTTACTTCGCCGCGCCGGATCGCTGCGTATCGAGTTCGCTGCGCCCTAGTCAGTAATCGTTTACTTTGTAAAAAGACGTCGTCAAACCCAGCCGGCCGAACGGCCGATCTTTTCTCAACCGCACCACGGAGACATCATGTATCAGCGCATTCTTGTCGCAGTCGACGGCAGCGAAACGGCACGCCACGCATTCGACGCGGCGCTCGGCATCGCCAGGACGAGCGGCGCGGAGCTGCAGCCCTTCTACGTCGTGGAGAACGCCGCGATCTACTACAACGTGCCCGGCTACGATCCGTCGATCCTGCGCACGCAACTGCTTCAGCAGGGCAACGATCTGGCGAAGGAATTCGCGCAGAAGATGCACGAAGCCGGCGTGAAGGGCGCGCTGAAGATCGGCGAGGCGACGTCGCTCGCCGACGTGCCGTCGCTCATCGTCGAAGGCGCGAAAGCGTTCGGCGCGGACCTGCTCGTGCTCGGCACGCATGGCCGCCGCGGTTTCAAGCGGCTCGTGCTCGGCAGCGTCGCCGAACAGTGCGTGCGGCACTCGGCGCTGCCCGTGCTGCTGATCCCGGCCGCCGCGCATCCGGAAGATCGGGAACACTGATCGAACGCAACGGCTGCGATGTTTCGCCGCAACCACGCGTTGCGGCCGAACAAGGAAATCGCACGGGGAGTCGCGGCGTTTTGTCGCTAAACAGGCTTAGCCCGCGATGGGACAATGGCTTTACCGATTCAACCTCAGAGTCATCCATCATGCTTACGCCCGTCGCCCGACCCGCCGCCGCCGCGGCTCCCGTCCATGCCACCAGCACGTGGGCGCCGCGCCAGGCCGCACACTGCTCGACGTGCGCGATGCGCCACCTCTGCATGCCCCAGGGGCTCGCGCCCGAAGCGCTCGCGCGCCTCGAATCCGTGATCTGCAGCGCCCGCCCGGTTCGACGCGGCGAGACGCTGTTCCGCGAAGGCGACTCGTTCGACAACCTGTACGCGGTCCGCTCGGGATCGCTGAAAACCATCGCGACGCGCCATGACGGCCGCGAACAGGTCACCGGCCTGCACCTCGCGGGCGAAGCCCTCGGCCTCGACGGCATCTGCGACGACGCGCATCCGCGCACCGCGGTCGCGCTCGAGGACAGCTCGGTCTGCGTGATCCCGTACAGCGCGCTGAAGACGCTGTGCTCGGAAGCCGGCACGATGCAGCTGCGCATGCACAAGCTGATGAGCGAGCAGATCGTTCGCGAAACGTCGCAGACGATGGTGCTCGGCTCGCTGAACGCCGAGGAGCGCGTCGCGGCGTTCCTGCTCGACGTGTCGTCGCGCTACATGAAGCGCGGCTATTCGCCGAACGAATTCAACCTGCGGATGACGCGCGAGGACATCGGCAGCTATCTCGGCATGACGCTCGAGACGGTCAGCCGCACGCTGTCGAAGTTCCACAAGCGCGGCCTGATCGAGATGCAGGGCCGGACGGTGCGCATCGTCGATTTCGACGGCCTGCATCGCCTGTAATCCCGCGCCCGCCGTCGCGCCTTTCCTCGCGCCGAATCAATCCAGAAACTGCGCGGCGCTCGCCTTGAGCGCCGCGCTGAACTCGTCCAGCCAGCCGATCGACAATCGCCAGCTCTGCCAGTAGAGCTCGACGTCGATGCTTCTTCCCTCCGACAAATCGACGAGCTCGCCCGCGGCGATCTGACGCTCGACCATCCGCTCCGGACACATGCCCCAGCCGAGCCCCGCCTCGCACGCGCGCAGGTAGCCCGCGACGTGCGGAATCCAGTGCTGCGGCGGATCGAGATCCACGCGCGTCACGCGCCGGATGAAGCGCGCCTGCAGGCTGTCCTTCGGATTGAACATCACGCACGGCGCGTGCCGCAGCGCGTCGCGGTTGACGCCGTTGCCGAAATAGCGCGCGTGGAACGCGGGCGAGCACACCGCGTGATAGCGCATCCGGCCGAGGCGCGTCGAACGGCAGCCCTGGATCGGCTCGGCGAGCGCCGTCACCGCGCCCTGCACGCTGCCGTCGCGAATCCGCTCGGCGGTGTAGTCCTGATCGTCGATCACGAGATCGAGCAGCGTGCCGCTCTCCGCGCAAAACGGGCCGACCGCATCGACGAACCAGGTCGCGACGCTGTCGTCGTTGACGGCGACGCGCAGCGTCGGCCACGGCCCCGTTGCCGCGCCGGCGAATCCGGGCACGTGCGCCGACAATTCGGCTTCGAGCATGCGCACGCGCTCGGTGTGGCGGCACAGCAGCGCGCCCGACGTCGTCGCGACGCACGGCTGCCCGCGCTTGACGAGCACGCTGCCCACTCGCTCCTCCAGCAGCTTCACGCGCTGCGACACCGCGGAAGGCGACACATTGAGCGCTTTCGCCGCCCGCTCGAACGAGCCGTGACGGATCACTTCGGCGAGCGCATCGAGCAACGCGTAGTCGAGCATCAGTTTTCCTTAATCCGCATTAGATGATTTAGCTTTTCTTACTCAGGCGATCACCGCAGACTAGCGCCTCTCGTTCCATTAGTCCATCGCCTGAATCAGCAACGAACATGAACTGGATCGCTTTTTCCCACGGCGCGATGCTGTGCGCATCGCTCATCGTCACCATCGGCGCGCAGAACGCGTTCATCCTCCGGCAAGGAATCATGCGCTCGCACGTCGGCAAAATCGTGCTGCTCTGCACGCTGTCGGACATGCTCCTGATCGGCGCGGGCGTCGGCGGCGCATCGGTGCTCGTCGAGCGTTATCCGACCTTCGTTCACGCGGTGCTGTACGTCGGCCTCGCGTATCTTGCGTGGTTCGGCCTGAGCGCGCTGCGCCGCGCGTTCAAGCCCGGGCACGGGACGCTCGACGCAACGGGCGCGGCCGTCGCGCCGCCCGCGCAGCGCGCATGGCCGATCGTGCTGATGACGCTCGCGTTCACGTGGCTCAATCCGCACGTCTATCTCGACACGTTCCTCTTGATCGGCACGGCGGGCGCGCGCGAACCGGAAGGCGCGCGCAGCGCGTTCGCGATCGGCGCGATGGCGGTCAGCGCTATCTGGTTCGTCGCGCTCGGCTACGGCGCGCGATTGCTCGCGCCGTGGTTCAAGCGGGCGCTCGCATGGCGCGTGCTCGACGGCGCGATCGGCGGCATGGTGCTGTTTCTCGCCGCGGTGCAATTGAGGTGACGGCGCGGCTGCGCGCGCCGGGTCGCGCAATGCGCAGCGAGCGGCGCTCGCGCGCGAACGAAGCCGTGCGTGCAGGATCGGCCGCGCACGCGCCTCGTATCGGCTGAATATCGGCTGAATATCGGCTGGATCGAGAAGTTCGACGCGCCAGAGCGTGACTTGCGCCGCGGCGCGCATCCGTCAGGCATGCGGTGTCTCGCGCCGAATGCAATACACGACATGCCGGCGCAGCGAATGTCCTTCGGGAAGCGCGGGATGGTCGAAATCGCGCGAGGCCGCGCGCTGCATGCCGATCCGGGTCATGACGCGTTGCGATCGAAGATTCGTGGCGGCTGTCCATGCGAATGCTTCGGCCAGCCGATGATCGCCGAACGCATCCGCGAGCGCCGCGCGGGCCGCCTCCGTCATGTATCCGCGCCCCCACGCAAGGCGCGCTTGCCGCCACGCGATTTCCACGCACGGCGCCATCGGATGCCCGCCCTCGAGCACGCGACGAAGCCCGCAAAGGCCGATCAACGCACCGTCGGCCCGCGTTTCGACGGCCCACGGGCCGAAGCCGTGCGCATCGAAATGCGCGTCGAAGCGGCCGATGTCGTCGCGCGCGTCGGCGAGCGTCATCGGCGCGCGCCGCCCGAGCCACGCGATGACTTCGGCGTCCGAATTCAACGCCGCCCACGCGCGCGCATCGTCATCGCGCCAACGGCGCAGAATCAGGCGGTTCGTCTCGATATTCGCCGGTTGACTCATCCTTCGATCCGAATTGGGCGGCGGCCGCGCGATCGGCGGCGGCGCGGCACGCTCGATGAGCGATGCAGCCCGGCGCGTTCGCGACCGAAAAATCGCGACGTCGCAGGCCGAGCGGCGGCGCATGCGGCCGAATCGCATGCGACCCGGCATTGTGCCGAATTCCGACGATCGAATCGCGATCGCGGCGGCAGTGTGAGAATCGACACGGCACGGCACGCAGCGCCGCGAGCCGTCGCATTCCGCCATGCCGCACGCATCATGTGCGACGTAACGGCGGATGCGACCGTGCAGCCCGCCGTGCCCCGGCGCGCTCAGCGCTTGCGGATCAGCACGTCGGGCGTGAGCTCGCCGCAGCCGTTCACCCCCAGCATCGCCATGTTGCGGTCCACTTCCTCGCGCAGCAGGCGGATCGCATGCGCGACGCCGGCCTCGCCCGCCACGGCCGCCGCATAGTTGAACGGCCGCCCGACGAACACCATGCGCGCGCCCAGCGCCAGCGCCTTCAGCACGTCCGATCCCCGGCGAAAGCCGCTATCGATCATCACCGGGTAATCGTCGCCGACGGCCTGCACGACGTCGCGCAAGATCCGCAGCGGCGACGCTGCGCCATCGAGCTGCCGGCCGCCATGGTTCGACAGGATCACGCCGTCGGCGCCCGCGTCGCGCGCGATCAGCGCATCCTCGACGCTGAGAATGCCCTTGATCACCAGGTCGCCCTGCCATTGCTCGCGGATTTGCCGCACGTGCGCCCAGCTGAGGTGATCGCGCGCGGAGAAATCGCGCAGCACGTTGGCGGAAAGGATCGGCGCGCCGCGCGTCGCAAAGGAATTCTCGAAGTGCGGCATTCCGTGCGCGAGCAGCGTGCGCGCGAACGTGCGCAGCAGCCAGCGCGGCCGCGTCAGCCCGTCCCAGAGCAGGCGCGCGCCGGGGCGCAGCGGCGTCGAAAAGCCCGTGCGCACGTTGTTTTCGCGATTCGCGGACACGGGAATGTCGACGGTGACCACGAGCGTTCGGTAGCCTGCGCGCGCCACGCGTTCGAGCAGTGCGCGAATGCGCTCGGCATCTCCCGGAAGGTACGCCTGGAACCACGTACCCGGCGCGGCGGCGGCCACATCCTCCAGCGGAATCAGCGACGAGCCGCTCATGATCGACGCAATCCCCGCGCGCTGCGCGGCGCGCGCCAGCACGACGTCGCCGCGATAGGCCGACAGCGCGCAGATGCCCATCGGCGCAATGCCGAACGGCGACGCATAGCGCCGCCCGAACAATTCCACCGCCTGCTGCCGCCGGGAAACGTCGCACAGCACGCGCGTGACGAAACCGTATTCGTCGAACACGTCGCGGTTGTCGTCGCGGGTGCGGTTGTCTTCCGCCGCGCCGCTGACGTAGCCGAAGATCGGGCGCGGCAGCGCGCGGCGCGCCTTGGCCTCGAAGTCTTGCAGGCTCAGCACGTCGTGCAGGACGCGCGGCGGCTTGCCGGTGCTGGCCGCAGGCCGGCCGTCTTCCGCGATGGGAGAGGTAAGGGTGCTCATCTATGGGCTTTCCTGATGCGACGCTGCCATTCTATGCAGCCGATGTATCGATAAAAAGCGATAATCTTCAAACGAAATCGTTCGATAAAAGCGAAGAACCATGGCAACTCCGACGCTCAAGCAACTGGACGCCTTCTATTGGGCGGCGACCTGCGCCAATTTCTCGACGGCGGCGCAGCGGCTTCACCTGTCGATCTCTTCGTTGTCCAAGCGGATCAACGAACTGGAGCAGGCCGTGGGACGCACGCTGTTCGACCGCAGCGGCCACCGCGCCGTGCTGACCGAGGACGGCGAAACGCTGCTGCCGGCCGCCGTTCGCGTTCTGGAAGCCGTCGCGGCGTTGCAGGACGCGTTCGCGGAAGACAAGGGATTGACGGGCCGCCTGCGCTTCGGCGTCGGCGAGCTGTCGGCGCTGACCTGGCTGCCTCGCTTCGTCGCGGCCGTTCAGAAACTGCATCCGCAGTTGATCCTCGAGCCGTATGTCGACGTCGGCGCGGCGCTCGAAGAGAAGGTGGATGCGGGAGAACTCGATTTCGCGGTGGTCGCGGGCCGTTCGTCGCGCGGCAGCATCCTGTCGCAGCCGGTGGCGGAAGCGCGGTTCGCGTGGATGGCCGCGGAGAAATTGGTCGACGGCGAACGCACGTTGACGCCCGAGCTGATCGCGCGCCATGCGCTCGTCATTCTGCCTTCCGGCTCGGGCGTCACGCGCATCCTCGACGAATGGCTGCTCGCCTGCGGCATCGACCATCCGCGACGCATCACCTGCAACAACTGGAGCGCGGTGGCGGGCATGCTGCGCGAAGGCGTCGGCATCGGCTTCCTGCCCGCCGATTGGGCCGATGCGCGAACGGGCGGCGGCCTCGTGCAATTGACGAGCGAGCCGCCGCTGTCGCCGCTCAACTATGCGTTCCAGTGGCGGCGCGGCGACATGCGCGGGCTGATTCCGTCGATGCTGGCGCTGGTGCGGCGGCATGCGGATTTTCGCTGAGCGGGCGCACGGCGGCTCGCGTCAGGAAATCTCGCGCCCTTTCGTCTCGGGCAGCAGCAGCGCCGCCATCAGCACGATCACATAGGCCCCGCCCGCGAACATGCCGATGGCCGTGCCGAGGCCGCCCGTTTTCGCGAGATAGCCGACCAGGCTCGGAAACAGCGCGCCGATGCCGCGTCCGAAGTTGTACGCGAACCCTTGCCCGTTCGCGCGCACCGCGGACGGGAAAAGCTCGGTCAGATACGCGCCCATGCCGCTGAAGATCCCCGACGCCGCGAAGCCGAGCGGAAATCCGAGAAGCAGCATTTGCTGGTTCGACAGGTGAAGCTGCGTATAGACGAACACGCACGCGCCCGACAGCACGGAGAACACGAGAAGATTCGCGCGGCGGCCGAGACGGTCGGTCAGATGGGCGCCCGTCAGGTATCCGGCGAACGAGCCCGCGATGATGACGAGCAGATAGCCGCCGGTGCCGATCACCGACAGGTGGCGCTCCGTCTTCAGGAACGTCGGCAGCCATGTCGTGACCGCGTAGTAGCCGCCCTGGACGCCCGTGCAGAGCAGCGCGCTCAGGGCCGTCGTCCGGACGAGAGCGGGAGAAAAGATCGCCCAGGCCGGCATCGGATTCGCGCTTGCCGCTTCGCGCTTGCGCGTGCGCTGGAACAGCTCCGGCTCCGGCACCTTCCTGCGGATGAACACGACGAGCAGCGCCGGCGCGACGCCCGCCCAGAACAGCGCGCGCCACGCGTAATTTTCCGGCAGCATGGAAAACGACAGCGTGTACAGGATCGCCGCGACCGCCCAGCCGATCGCCCAGCCGCTTTGCACCGTGCCGACCGCGCGACCGCGATATTCGGTGCGCACGATCTCGCCCATCAGCACCGAGCCGACCGCCCATTCGCCGCCGAAGCCGAGCCCCTGAAGCGCCCGCAACACAACAATCTGCTCGAAGTTTTGTGCAAAGCCGATCAGCACCGTGCACGCGGAAAACCACAGGATCGTGAACTGCAGAATGCGGACGCGGCCGAAGCGGTCGGCGAGGATGCCGGCCAGCCAGCCGCCGATCGCCGAGAACAGCAGCGTGATCGTCGCCAGCATGCCGGCCTGGGCCTTGTCGATGTGAAATACGTCGATCAACGTCGCGATGACGAACGTGAACACCATGAAATCGAGCGCATCGAGCGCCCAGCCGCCGAACGCGGCGACGAACGTCCGCTTCTCGACCACCGTCATCCGTGCGAACCAGCGTTCTTCGCCGGCCGCCGACACCTGGCTGTTGCCGTTCATGTGTTGTCTCCTCCTCATTGGCGATTGGCGCATGAAAAGCGCCCGGTGGCCTCACGGCCCCATTGCCTCAGTGAATCATTGGCCCGTCGGCCCACTGCCCCATTTGCTCCATGGCTCCATTGGCTCCATGCCCCCGTTATCGGGCGCTCTTACGCGAAGCCGTACAGACGGGCCGGATTGCTCACCAGGATCTTGTGGCGAGCGGTCTCGTCGGGCGCCCAATCGGCAACGAGATTGAGCAGGCCGCCGGTGTTCGGCATGCGCTGCGGCGCGAGCGACACATGCGGCCAGTCGCTGCCCCACACCATGCGCTCGGGCGCATCGTCGATCAGCGTTCGCGCGAAAGGCGCCGCGTCGTCGAAGGCCGGGAATCGCTCGCTGATGCGATACGCGCCGGAGAGCTTGACCCAGTAACCGTGCTCGGTCACCAGATGGCGCAACGCGACGAAGCCCGGCGCCGACAGACCGTCGGCCACGGGCGTATGGCCCATGTGATCGATGACGCCCGTCACCGGCAGCTTCATCATGCGCGGCATGAGTTCGGGCAGCGCCTTGACGTCCATGAGGAATTGCAGATGCCAGCCGAGATCGTTCACGCGATGCGCGAGCGTCTCCATCGCCGCGAAGCCGATGCCGCCGCCGAACAGCACGTTGATGCGCAGGCCGCGCACGCCGGCCGCATGCATCGCCTCCAGTTCGCGGTCGGACACGCCGGGCGCGACCACCGCGACGCCGCGCAATCGCCGCGGATGCCGGCCGAGCACCTCGAGCATGTAGCGGTTGTCGGTGCCGTACACGCTGATCTGCACCAGCACCCCGTACGCCATCCCGGTTGCGTCGAGCATCGCGAGATACTTCTCTTCCGGCGCGGGCGGCGGCGTGTAGCTGCGATCGTCGACCATCCGGTAGGCGGGGTCGGCCGAGACGACATGCGCATGCGTGTCGACCGCGCCGCGCGGCATTGCAAAGCGCGGCGGCTCGATATCCGGCAGCGGCGCCGCGCACGCAGATGCGGTGGAAAAGCGGGAAAGTCCGGTCATCGCTACGTCCTCGTTGCGTGAGAAGAACCCTGCGCAAGCTGGGCGGAACCCGTCGCGCGTGCGCGTCGGCTGGCCGAGTCGCCGGGCGCGCCCGTTGCCCGCCGCGCCGCTTCACGGTCGCCGACTCGGGTGAGTCCGCCGCGATCGCCCTCGCGGCGCATCGAAACCGCGTGATGCGCGAGCGGCGAAATCCGGTGCGGACATTCGTCGCGCTCGCGCCATCACATGCGCCGCGGCCCGACTCAGTCCTGATCGATGCGCGACACCTGCTTGGGATCGGGCATCCACAGATAACACAGCAGCGACACCAGCACGCACGCGGACACATACCAGAAGAACCAGGTTTCGTGCCCGATGCTCTTGGTCCACAGCGCGATGTATTCGGCGGTCCCGCCGAACAGCGACACCGTGATCGCGTAAGGCAAGCCCACGCCCAGCGCGCGAATCCCGACCGGAAAAAGCTCGGCCTTGGCGACCGCGCTGACGGACGAATACAGGCTGACGATGAAGAGCGCGGCCGAGATCAGCATGAGCGCGCCGCCCATGGTCGAGACCGTCGTCAGCGCGTTGAAGATCGGCACCGTGCACACCGAGCCGAGCACGCCGAAGGCGATCAGCAGCGGACGGCGGCCGACCCGATCCGACAGGCTGCCGAACACCGGTTGCATCAGCACGAACGCGATCAGGCTGATGACGGACACCATCGACGCGTCCGCCTTGCTCATCCCCGCGCTGTTGACCAGGAATTTCTGCATGTACGTGGTGTACGCGTAGAACGCGACCGTGCCGCCGAGCGTCAGGCCCGCGACGATCAGGCATTCGCGCTTGTGCCTGAACAGCTCCGCGACCGGCGTGCGGCTGCGCTTGCCCAGCCGATGCTGTTCGAACGATTCCGTTTCTTCCATGTTGCGGCGCAGGAAGATCGCGACGCCCGCCGCCAGAGATCCGATCAGGAACGGAATGCGCCAGCCCCAGCTTTCCAGTTGCGCGGCGCTCAGAAAAAACTGCTGCAGCGCGACGAGCACCGCCATCGCAAGCAGCTGGCCGAGCGACAGCGTCGCGAACAGGAAGCTCGAATAGAAGCCGCGGTTCGTCTTGTCGGCCATTTCGCTCAGGTAAGTAGCCGAGCTCGCGTATTCGCCGCCGAGGCTCAACCCCTGCAGCAGCCGCGCGAGAACCAGCAGAACCGGGGCCGCGATGCCGATGGTGGCATAGCCGGGCGTCAAGCCGATGATCAGCGAACCCACGCACATCGCGAGCACCGAGATCAGCAGCGCGGCCTTGCGCCCCTTGCGATCCGCGTACAGGCCGACCAGCCAGCCGCCGATCGGCCGCATGACGAAACCGACCGCGAAGATGGCCGCCGTGTTGAGGAGCTGCACGGTCTGGCTGCCGGCCGGAAAGAAGACCTTGGCGAAGTACAGCGAAAACGCCGAATACACGTACCAGTCGTAGTACTCGATCAGGTTGCCGACCGAGCCGCTGAAGATGGAGCGAAGGCGGGCGAAGGTCCCGGCCGGCCGGGCATAGGGGGCAGTTGCAAGGGGGCGGGCTTGCGACACGTGATGTCTCCGGTTTCGATTGTCATCTCGATTGCGCGTGCGAATGCCGGCGGCGGGCGACGGCGCGCAATCGGGTACGGCAAGGGTAAGAGGAGCAAGCCGACGCAGAAAGCGAAATAATCGGAACAAGTTTGTTCGCTTTTGTGGAAAGTCTTGTGCGAGGCGGAGGCCGGTGCGCGTGGCGGGCTTCGCGCTGCGCGTTCTCGACGGGGCGGGTCGAGATCGGCGCGGGTTCATCGCGCCGCCAGCGTTTGGCCGTCTCGCGCTCCGCGAGCCGCCGGCTCTTCATGCAGCGCCGGGAGAATCGTCGATGCGCGATCCGCGATCCGACGCATCCATGCTCATGCTCATGCGAAGCCGCGCGTCGCCCCGAGCGATGCGCGGCGCGCGGCAACGTCGGCACATGGCGCGGCCGGGGAGCGGCCGGGTTGCCGTCGAGCATCGCAAAAGCCCGGACAGGGCCCCCGCGACTCGATCGAGCGCCGTTCCGGCGGCGGCGCACGCCGTCAGTCGCTTCCGTCGCCCGCCGCGCGAGACCGGTAGCGCAGCAGATGATCGGTGCCGGATTCGGACAACCAGACCTCTCCCCGACGGCCCATCATCTGGCGCACGTTCGCGTGCGGCCGCGGCAGCGTCAACACGTCGAAACGCTCGGCGCGCGGGTCGAAGCGCACCAGCGCGTTCGCGCTCCATTCGCTGAGCCAGACGATGTCGCGGTCGTCGACGAATATCGCGTACGCATGCGGATGCTCACCGGGCAGCCGCCATTCCCGCCATCGGTGCGTCGCGGGATCGAACACGCCCACTTTTCCGGCGTTCCACTCGCTGATCCACACGCGCCCCGTCGAATCGGCCCACGCGCGGCGCGCGCCCTGATTCGGCGTGGGCGGCTCGATCACCTGCGCCGCGCCGCTCGCCGGATCGATGCGGCCGAGATAGTTGCCGGCCAGCGACGCGAAATACACGCTGCCGTCAGGCGTCGCGCAGATGCCGTACGGCCCGGCCCCGCGCGGCGCATCGAACACGCGCATGCGGGCGCTCGCCGGATCGAGCTCGCCGTAGATGCCGCTTTGCCCGGTAAACCACAGATGCCCGCGCGTGTCGAAGACGGCCGTGTTCAGATTGGCGTTCGCCCGCTCCTTCGGCAACGGAAAGCGCGTGACGGCGAGCGTCTTCGAGTCGACGCGGACGATCGCGTTCAGGCCGCCGTCCGTGATCCATGCCGCCCGATCCGGGCCGACGATCACGCCGTGCGGCGCGGCTCCCTCGCCGAGCGGAACCCAGTCGGACTTGCCGCCGCGCGGATCGAGGCGGCCCACCGCGCCGCGCGCCTGCGCGGTGTACCACACGGCGCCGTCGGGCGCGGGCGCGACATCGTGCGGCGCGCTGCCGGCCGGGACGGCGTACGAATCGAACGACGGCGGCTGCGCCCGCGCCGCCCCCACGGCGAGCATCGCGCTCGCCAGGCACGCCGCGAGCGACGCGGCCGGCCCGCTGCCGAGCACCCTGCGCGCCGCCGCGACGAAACGCTCTCTCGCAATCCTCGGCATGTTCGCCTCCCTGCCCGATGAACGGGTATCAAAGCGCGCCGGCGGTTCGATCGCCGCCCCTTTATCGACGCTGGACGGCGACGCGCCTCAGTCGGAAAACGCGCCGTGCCGCCCCTGCCCGGCGCCGAAGCGCGCGGCGCCGGCCACGCCTTCCGCCAGCACGACCGGGACGCCCCTCGCCCCTTCCCGGCGCAGCGCTTGCGCGAGCGGCAAATCCCACTGCTCGTAGGCGGAACGCCGGTCCGCCAACATGCATTGCCGGGGAAATTGCGCGATCTGCCGGGCAAGGCGCGTCGCGTGAGCCAGCCCTTCGCCGTTCGGCACGACATAGTTGGCGAGCCCCATCTCCCTGGCTTCCGACGCATCGACGGGACGTCCGGTCAGAATCATGTCCATCGCACGCCCCATGCCGACGACGCGAGGCAATCTGACCGTGCCGCCGTCGATCAGCGGGATACCCCAACGCCGGCAAAAAACGCCGAAGACGGCGCCCTCCTCCGCGACGCGAATGTCGGCCAGCAGCGCGAGCTCCAGCCCGCCCGCGACCGCGTAGCCGGACACCGCCGCGACGAGCGGCTTCGACAGCGCCATGCGGCTCGGCCCCATCGGCCCCGGCCCGCCGCCCGTTGCGTCGAGCGCGTTGCGCCGCGCGGGATCGCCGGCGGCCTTCAGGTCGGCGCCCGCGCAGAAGTTGCCGCCCGCGCCAGTCAGAACGGCCACCGCAAGTGCGGCGTCGGCCTCGAACCGGGCGAACGCGTCGCTCAGCTGCGAAGCGGTCGGGCCGTCGACGGCGTTGCGGCGCTCGGGCCGGTTGAGGGTGATCGTGCACACCGCGCCATCCGTTGCGAAAAGGACTTCGTCCATCGTCTCCCTCCCGGAGAGCAGACACCACCATTCGTTATACGTCAGATGGCGTCGAGCGAAACGAATTCGGCGCGAGCGTCGCGAAGGGGCGTCGATATCGGAGGGCGGCCGGGGCGGCGCGAATGGGCGTGACGTCGATCGGACTCGACGCCGATGCCGGCGCCTACGCCGCCACCAGCGCCAATGTCGATATCGACATCGACGAAACGGTCGAAGCCGGGCGTCGCGGCGCTGCCGGCGTCCGGGCCGACGCGCCGCGCATCGAACGCAGGCCGGCGTCCATCGATCGTCGCGCGCGACGGATGATCGACATCGATGTCGACGAACGACGGCAACCATGGCCGTTCACCGGCGATCGGCAACGTCGCCGGCGCGAGTCCGCCCGACGCGGCGGCCGCCGATGCCGGGCACGCGCATCGTTCCGTCGCCGATCGGACCGATCGGACCGATCGGCCGCCCGCGCCGTCCAACGCCCATCACGCGAAATCGCGTGCGCGTTCCGGACGGCGCTCCCTCGCGATGCCTGAAAGCGAAGCCGGCCTGACGCAGCGCCATCCGTGCCGGCGACGAGCCGCCGTCGAAACGCGAAACAGGCGCGCCGAGAAGCAAAGCAAGCGGTCGGGCCGAGCATCGAGGTTCGATGCGGCAGCGGCAAGGTTTCCGTCCGTTTCGACCTAGAATCCGTTATTGATGCGTTGACGATTCATGTGCGCAATCCGGCGTCGAATCGGCCGGCGGCGTGCGGCATCCGTCGCGGCGCGAACGCGCGGGCGGCGCGCCTCACGTCAGGCCGCACCGAACGCCAGTTGGACATAGGCGGCCAAGCCGACCCTCGGCGGCATTTCGTCGGGAATGCAGATAAATCGCGCGGCGGCGGCAACGAAACATTCGTTGCCTCGGCCCGCGCATTCGAGCGATGTCCGCGGTAATCCCGCCGCCGCGCTTCGCGGCGACGAACGGCCGGCGACGGCGGCCACGCAGGCCGTTGCGGCCTGCGCGCAACGGCACGGCGATCCGCGAGAAATCGACGCAGCGACACGGACAAGACGATCGTAACGAGCTCAGCGGCTCGACGCCGGGCGATCACCCGAGGAGACGAATCATGCTGATTGGCGTGCCGAAGGAAATCAAGGTCTACGAATATCGCGTCGGCCTCACGCCGGCGGGCGCGCGCGAGCTTGCGCTGCACGGCCATCAGGTGCTTGTGCAGCGCAGCGCGGGCGCGGCGATCGGCCTGCGGGACGAGGATTACGCGGCGGCCGGCGCGATGCTCGCCGACGACGCGGCCGACGTCTATGCGCGCGCCGACATGATCGTCAAGGTCAAGGAGCCGCAGCCGGCCGAATGCGCGATGCTGCGGCGCGGGCAAATCCTGTACGCCTACCTGCATCTCGCGCCCGATCCCGCGCAGGCCGCCGCGCTCGTGAAGTCGCGCGCGGTCTGCATCGCGTACGAAACCGTCACCGCGCCCGGCGGCGGCCTGCCGCTGCTCGCGCCGATGAGCGAGGTGGCCGGACGCATGTCGATTCAGGTCGCCGCAGCGCACCTCGAAAGCCCCGGCGGCGGGATGGGCCTGCTGATGGCGGGCGTGCCCGGCGTGCCGGCCGCGCACGTCGTCGTGCTCGGCGCGGGCGTCGCCGGCACTTGCGCGCTGCAGATGGCGGTCGGGCTCGGCGCGCGCGTGACCGTGCTCGACACCAGCGTCGATCGCCTGCGCCAGCTCGACCTGATCTTCGGCAACCGAATCGCGACGCTCCATTCGAACGCGCATGCGATCGACGATGCGGTGCGCAACGCGGACGTCGTGATCGGCGCGGTGCTGGTGCCCGGTGCGTCCGCGCCGCGGCTCGTCACGCGCGAGATGGTCTCGAAGATGCGCGCCGGCGCGGTCGTCGTCGACATCGCGATCGATCAGGGCGGCTGCTTCGAAACGTCCCGCGCGACGACGCACGCGCAGCCCACCTACGTCGTCGACGGCGTCGTTCATTACTGCGTCGCGAACATGCCCGGCGCGGTCGCGCGCACGTCGACGTTCGCGCTCGGCAACGCGACGATTCGCCATGCGATCGCGATCGCGAACAAAGGCTGGAAGCGCGCGCTCGCCGATGATCCGTATCTGCGCGCCGGACTGAACGTCTGCGACGGCCACGTCACGCACGAAGCGGTCGCCCGCGCGCTCGGCCGCGCCTATATGCATGCGGATGAAATGCTCGACTGACTCGTCGCGCAGCGGTCCGAACGAATGAGATGCCCGACGACGGCCGCCGCCGCCGTTCGCGCGGCCTTGCACTCGGCTCGACGGCCGATTCGGCGCGCCGCCCGAGCACGCACACGACGCGCATCGCACGGTCCCGGCCGATGCCCTGCCCCGATGCAAGCGCCTTGCTCGCGAACGCCGCGTTCGAGCGGGCATCGCCCGCCCGCCGCTCTTCGCGCGCATTCGTCCCGCGTCGCAAGCGTTGCGGCGCACGGCAGGCCGCACGACGCGGATTGCGACCGACGATGCAAGCCCGTCTGCGGGCAACGCGCCGAACCCACCCGATGCGCGCGCACGCGCGGCCGTGGCGGCCGATTGACGCACGTCAATCGGCGCTTTGTCGGAATGCATACGCTGAAACCGTGAGCGGCATCGCGGGATGCGCGCGCATTCACGGATCGGAGGCCATCATGCGGACCGGACATCATTTCTTTCCCGAACTCCGGCATGCGACGGTGCCGACCTATTTCGTCTCCTATCTGTTCCCGCTGCTTCTCGCGGGCTACGAAGCGTACCGCGTCGCATACTGGGTCAGCCGGCACGGCTGGCATTTCAGCGAGCTGTCGCAGGCGGGCTACGAATTCACGCTGATGCTGATCGTGTTCGCGCTGCAAGTCGTCCTCGACGGGCTGTTCTTCATCATCGCGTGGATCGGCCGGCATCCGGACGTCGAGCATCGGCTATCGAATCTCACGCTCGGCATCATCTGCTCGGCGCTCGTGCTCGCGTTCGACGTCGTGCTGCAGGTTGCGTTCTGAATCGCCGGCGCGTGGCGCACGCGCCGCGCTTGCCGTATCGCCACCGATCGGGTGCGCAGAACTTGCGCGCTTGATCGGCTCGCCGCATGGCGCCGTGCCGGCGCAATCGACGATCGCCGTGACGAATCTCGGCGGCGGGGTCGGCACGGAAGCGCCCGGCGTCGTCCGTCGCTCGTCGCGCGCACGCGCGGGACCCGGGCGCATCGTCACGACGCGAAGCATATCGATCGGGCTCGATTCGCTTGCCTGCCTCCATCCGCCGGGGCGGTCGGGCAAGTGCAAGCACGCCGGCCGCCTTCGGCGAAACCGTGCGCGGCCGAACCCATGCAATGCAATTCGCCGATTCTCGCCGCGCATGTCCGACACGTGTTCGAGTGTCGGCGAATCCTCTCGCCGATGTCGGATATTTCCGACATCTCGCGCACTCATCGGACAACGATCTCCGACCAGGATGATTGAGACGCGCCGCCGCGCCGCCAATACTGAAACCGTGACAGCAAGCGAAGCGTTCGGCGCTCACGCGGCGTCGGGCTGACGTTCCGGCCGCCGCGTCGGCCGCGACGAACGGCTTCGCGATCGTCAGGAGCGCGCGATGAGCCAGCACATTCAACCGAAATCCGCAGGCGGCGCGGCCGAACTCGGTCTTCCGAGCGGCGCGCATCTGGTGACGAAACGCGTCGGCTATGCGCACCACGGCATCTATATCGGAAACGGCGACGTGGTTCACTACGCCGGCCTTTCCGGCAAACTCCGCGGCGGCCCCGTCGAGATCGTGTCGATCGAGCAATTCGCGGCGGGCTTCGGCGTCGAAGTCGTGTCGCATCCATCGGCGGCCTATGCCGGCCCGGATGTCGTCGATCGTGCGACGTCGCGCCTCGGGGAGCGCGATTACCGGCTGCTCTCCAACAATTGCGAGCACTTCTGTTTGTGGTGCGTGTTCGGGCAAGGCCGAAGCGAACAGGTCGACGCGTGCATTCGCAATCCCGCGCGCGCGCTGGCCGTGCTCTTCCTGATGATCGCTTGCCGACTCGCACATGGATGGCGCGCCGCCGCGGACGGCCTCGCCGCCGAAGCCCGCGTGGCCGCGGCGCACGCTTGACGAAGAGCGGCGAAAGCGGCCTCGACGGCGCGCGCCGCGCATCGACATCATTCGCCGTCGACTTCCGGTGAAAGTCGCCTCAAGTCCGGATCGCCGTCGCGTGTCGCGCACATCGCGTGTACAGGAAGGCAGGAATCAACTGCCGCATCGGTCGCTTGACGCGCGAGTCGCGCGCCGATTTCGCTGCTCTTTCGGCATGCGCGGAATGCGCCGGCCATGCGCTCCTGCAACTGCGTCGTCACGCCGCCAGCGGCGGCATCACCCCTATCGGGCGGCGTGATTCAACGTGTTCGCCGGCGGCGGCTCCGAGATCTGCATCGTGCATCAGGCCGCGTGTACGCGCGGATTCAAGACGCGTCTTGCCCATCGGTACCGCTGCACCGCAATTCAAATTGCGTTCGATCCTTGCCGCGAATCCACGTTGGCTCACGCCCTGCTCCCGACCATGTCGCTCCACTGACGGGGTCATAATATCTGGCCCGAATCTTTCGCCTGCCACGTTGCCCGTCAGCGGAAAATATGTCGTCCGGGGAAAAACCAAACTCGCCGACACAAGACCTTATCTCCGCGAGAACAGCCTCTCTAGCCGCCGCTCGTTCCTCGGCCAAACGTGCCTCGAGCTCGATTTTCAGCTCTTTAAATCGTTGATACGCGTTCATTTCGTCACACTCTGATTTTTCAAACCCCGCCTTGTTTTCCATAACCCGATGACAATCCATCTCCCACGAGATTTCATCTCGGCGGCAAGATAATTGGTTCGCGTCATACGGTGGCGAGATGTCGCATGTCGTCAAACGCAGCGCCAAACTCGCACCATTTGCCCGGCGGTGCGCTCGCATGCCGCGCCTTCCCGGTTCGAAGCAAGATGGATGGTCGAGATGAAGCCCGGAAGAGTTTTGCCGATTGCGGTCGTACGGCGCGTAGCCGCCGCCTGACGATCGCGACCTGGACGACGTGAACCCAGCCTAGGTTATTCAAATGTAAGAAATTCGAGAATCGAAGTATTTCGAAAAAGTCGGTTCGCTTGCCCGAAGATTGACGGTATGCGTTCCTCATGACGAAGGCTCCGCGCGACCGGGCTGCACGCCCCAAGGAACGCTCAAAAAAGGTACGCAGCAACTGTCAACTTCGTTCGCTCGCTGCGCCCGACGCATCGTGATTCGGCACGTTGGGGGGGCCGCGCCGTGTGGCGCGGCGAGCTCCATGCGAAACGGTAGCGCGGCGATCGAGAAAAGCGCGACGGCACCAACCCTCGGCTTGCCGAGCGCGAACATCACCATCGCGACGCAGGTCGATAGCGACAGGGCGTCAATCGCCTCGGCATGCGCGGAAATGACGCTCGGATTCATCGCGCCGAGTCTCTTGTGCATTCAGGTGGCGGAAGCGCCGGGCGGCTCGCCCGTGCAGGACGGCCGCCGCATGACCGCGCGCGATCAGGGAATGGTCGCGGGTTCTAGTTCGAGGTCAACCACCCGTCGCTGCATGTCCTCGAATTCCGGGTCCGGCTCCGTCGATGCGATCGCGTTCGGAGCTTTCGCGCGCCGTGTCGCGTCGGGCCGAACGCCGATCACGCGCGCCGGTGTGGCAATCGCATCGTCGATGCGGGCAAGCAGATAGGAAAAGAACGGATTCGACGAAATCCTGAACATGGAATCGAGGCTGATCGTCAACACGCCCCGCTCGCCGCGCGGCACGAGCGCACCGAGCGAAACGCCGTATCGCGGGTTGTCCGCATTCGCCGGTTGCGAGCCGTAAAGCGCGTCATCGGGCGGAAACGGCAGCGCCACGTGCGACAGCGAGAAAATCTGCGGCGGATAGGGGAGCCCCAGATCACGGAAGTGCGTGCCCGCATCTCCCGCATCTCCCGCATCTCCCGCATCTCCCATATCGCCCGGCTCGACGGTGCGCTCGACCACGCCCCCATGCGCCGCCTCCGGTTTGTCCGCGGCGTTGCCGATCGTCGTGAGCCGGTAGTTCACCGGCAACGTCGGCAGTATCCTGGACAGTTCCCGTGTCGATGCCGGATCGATCAGCGCGCCGAATTTCGCGCGCCGATTGACGTCGAACACCACCAGTTCGCTGCCGTTGTCGGGAAGCATCGCATAGAGCCGCCTGACAATCGCCCGGGTGCTGACCGTGAAATCAAGCACCGACTGGAAAGTCAGTACGGGAGGAAGTCCGTCCAGCTTGCCCGCGCGCGCGAGGCGCGCGATCTGTTGCTGCAGCGCGCTGGTGAGGCGATGCGACTGGCGCGCCCCGTTGACCGGAAACGAGTTGTACTTGAACGGATTGAACTCCGGCACGATGCCGAGCCACGCGGCCCTCTCAAATGGCGGCAGCAGCGCGGGAAGCGCCGCGAGACCGGCAAACCTCGCATAGCGAGTGATGCCGATCATCGGCGAAACCAGGATGATGCGCGCGGGACGGGCAAGACGACTGTCCTCGAGGCTGTCGAGCGCATATTTCATCGCCAGCGCGCCGCCATTGGAAAAGCCGACGAGATGAATCGGGTTGCCGGGGCCGGCGCGGCGCTGCGCCTCGCGCACGGCAAGCCGAGTCGCCGCCATCCACGTTTCCCAATCGACGTTCGACAGGCCCGCGGGAACCGTGCCGTGCCCCGGAAGCCGGATGCCCACCGCCACGAAACCGCGCTCGACATAATGCCGCGCGATGTGGCGCAGGCTGTATGGCGAATCCGTCAGGCCGTGCAGCAACACGACCGCGCCGACGGGCTTGCCGGCCGGCAGCATTTCGTAAGAACGGTTCCAATCGTGCTCGAAGTGCGGCGGATAGATCGGACTGCCTTCGAAATAACGATTCGAAGGCACGCGCGCCTCCGGCGGCAAGCGCTCGCTCACTTGCGTTTTGACTTGTTCGAACAGAGCGTCCTCGCGACGCAAATAGCCGTCCCAGCCGCTCCGGTCGAGTTGCTCGACGTCGAGTTCGTCCGGCACGAAGGTATGCCAGGGTTCGAGCGCGGGCCCGTTGCGAACATCGTAGGCGCGCAGCGCGAGGAGCAGGGCGGCCAGCAGGGCGAGAGCAAGCAGCACGAAGCGCGCGGCTCGAGCCATTCGGAATCGACGCATCATGTTCGATGAATGGGACATAGGCTTCGCAGAGCGAATTGATGCATGAATCACGGTCCAATTACGGAATCGGACCGTGCGCGCACCCGGCGCTTCGCACCCGGACAATGCGAAAGCCGAGCTGGAGTCGGTCCCAAATTGTAATGTTCGGTACAGGCGAATACAAATCCGATCCTCCCTGGCGGACCTTGCCGTCAAGCCTGCCGCTCATTGCACGGCCGTACCGCTTCGCGCTCGAATGGGCGGATGGGCGGATGGGCGGATGCCATGCGTTCTCGTCTTGTCCGGCATGACGGGGAAACGAGGGATGACCGGTTCTTCTCCGAAAGCAGCCCAAATGCGAAAGAAGCTCACGCGGCGGCGATGTGATTACGCGCGCTCCGTCGCGTCGAAAACGCGGCCTGCCTATCGCCGCCGCGGCTATCCGACCACGTCGCCGGATAGCGCGGCGAAGGGCGTGGAGGCTACATGTAGCTGATGGTGTAAGTCGCCGTGGCGTTGGCGGGGCCGGGCGTGATGGTGTCGGCGGTTTGGTAATAGCGTGCCGAAAACGGAAGCTGGATTCGTCCGTCCGATTGCCATCGCGAGGTGACGTCCCAGGCAGAACCGAACTGCACGGCCGCCTGAGAGCCGGAATCGCCTTTCAGTACCTGCACGCCGACGCCGGTCGCCGCGCCCGCCTGCGCCGACAGCGCCAGCACACCGGCGCTGTCATAGCCTGATGCGGTCTGGCCGTCCAACGTCAGCGCGACCGAAAACGCGCCGGTATTGCCCTGCTTGCAGTCGAGCTCCAGCATGAAATCCCGCGACGGCGATGTCGAACCGATGCCGGAGCCGAGGCCCGAGCGGCCATTGGCCGCGAACGTGCCGAGATTGACGACGGGATTGGCGTCTCCGACAACCGAGCACGTGCTCTTGGTAAACACCACGACATCTTGCAGTCCTCTGATGAAGTACATCGCGTTGCCGCCCTGGGCCAGCAAGTTCTGGTTCGGGTCCGCCACGCTGAGCACGTGCACGTAGTTGCTCGGCAGCTTGGTGTCGGAGCTCGTGGGCGTCTCCCCGATCTTCACGAGTTCGATGTCCACCGTGAACGGCACCGAAACGCTCTTGACCGCCGAGTCGACCAGCACGTCGGTCTTCCAGTTGGCCGCGGAATTGCCGCGGTCGCCGTTGTAGGTCACGTAGATCGCGAGGCCGCTGCCGATCCTGTTGCTGGTGGTCAGATCGGGACGACGCACGTACGCGTACTCGCTCGTCAACGGATACGTGACGTTCAGCATGCATTGAGCCGTACGGCTGACGCCGTGGGCGCTCATCAGCACGGTGCCGATCGGCGCGTCTTCCGGCACCAGGATTTTCTGGGTCAAATCGAGCAGCACGACGCTTTCGCCGCTGCCTACCGAACAGTTCTGCGTCGCGTGCGCCGCGCCGGCGCAGAGCAGGCTCAGCGCCACCCACGGCAGCAGGCGCCGCATCGACGTGCGCCCAAGCTTCAGTGTGTATTCCTTGATCACAATCGTCCTTTCATCATCGTGAGAAAACGCCATGCGCGCGGCAATCTCCGCCGCGGGAGCGCACGGTCAACCCGATGTCCGCGTCGCCGCGCGCGGGTGCATCGATGCGGCCTGATCGGCGTCCGTCGAGAACGGCTGACACACCGCGTCGAAACGCTGCAGATGTTTCAGCGGACCGGTCTTGCCGTCGGGCGCGTCGGGCGCCTGCTCGGGCAATGCAAGCGTGCAGGCATTGCGGTCTCGCTCGCCCCATCTGACGACGAGCTTCTCGAGCCCGTCGGCGAGGCGCGCGTACAACCGCCCGCTCTGACCGACGGTGCCGACCACGTTGCCGTCCGGATCGGCCACGGACGCGCCGAACGGCAGCACGCTGCCGCCAGGCAGCGTTCCCCGGATCAGGACCGGCCGGCCGACCACGGTGCCGTAGCGAACCTTGACGATCGCGCCGTTCCGGGGCGCAACCTGCTGCCGCGTCGTGAGCAGTTCGACGTCGTCGGGCAGCCCATTGGGATCGATGGACACTTCGTTGAGCCGGTACGGATTCAGGTACGGCACCACCGCATGGCCGTTGCGATCGAGCACGATGGCCGAATACCCGAGCACGCGCGCGCCGGCCGCCGCGGGCGCTTCCACGATCGCGATCGACTGCGCGTTGTACGGCGAGGCCGTGACGCCGCCGCCATCGGCAACGAGCATGCCGCTCGCGCCGGCGGACATCGCGCGGTAGCGATCGGCCACATCGAAGCTGCCCTGCAATGCGCTGTAGTGCGAGCGGTACAGCACCGACCCGTTGGCGCCGACGTCGCGGCTCGAATTGCGCGTCACGCCGACGCTGTAATCGAGCGAGCTGTCTTTCAGCGCGGTGCCGTTGACGGTGGAACGCACGCTGGTGCCGTCCGATCCGTTGGTCACCGCCATGTTGAGCGTCGGCGCGCGCGACTTGCCGCCGAGCGGCACCGACAGCGACAGCATGTAGAGGTTTTCCATCCGCCCAAGCGACGTGCGGCTGCGGCTGATCGAAGCCGTATAGCCGAGCGCGCGAAAATTGTTGCTGTAGCCGATCTGGAACTGGGTATCGCTGCCCGAACGGTCCCAGAAGTTCTGGCTGTAGCCGCTGACGTAGAGATTGCCGGCACGCGAGCCGAAGCCCTGGCTTGCCGTGACCGACAGGCGATTGCGCGGCCTGCTCGTCACCCACGAGGTATCGCTCAGCGTGCCGCGCCGCGCCTGATCGCTGTATTGCAGCGCGTTTTGCAGGTCCATGTAGCCCGACGACGAGAAGCGGTACGCCGCCACCGACAAATTGCTGTTGGTGGCGGTGATCAGCTTGCTGTACGTCGCACGCACGCTGGTGCCGTTGCGCCTGAAGCCGGCGGCCGATGCCCACGACTTGGTCACGTCGAGCGCGAAGGCGCCCAAGGGCGTGCTGAACGCGCCGCCCGCGAGCACGGCCCCATAGTCGTTCGTGACCTGGGCTCCCGCATACGCGGTGAAGCTGTTGGACAAGCCTCGCTGCACGGTTGCCTGAATCACCCTCGGCAGATAGCTCAACCCGCCGTACCGCACCATACCGGCGACCACGCTGTAGCGCGTCCTGCCGGGGCGCAGCAGTTGCGCGACCGACGCGTAAGGCACCTTGAACTGCTGCACGCGGCCGTCCGCCTCCGTCACCGTGACGTCGAGGTTGCCGCCGTAGCCGGTGGGATACAGATCGTCGATCACGAATTCGCCCGGCGCAACCGAGGTCTCGTACAGCACCGCGTCGCCCTGGCGCACCGTCACGCGCGCGTTGGTTTGCGCGATGCCGCGCACGACCGGCGCGTATCCGCGCATCGACTCCGGCCACATCTGATCGTCGGTGGCGAGCTGCACGCCGCGGAACGCGAAGGTGTCGAAGATTTCGCCGCTGGTATTGGATTCGCCCAACGTCACGCGCGCCTTCAGCGGCGTGATGTCGCGCTGCACGTAGGTCCGGATCGAGCTGTAGCGTGAAGGTTCGCGTTCGCGCCACTGGTAGGAGCCGCTATGGCGAAACATCCAGCCGCCGACGTTGAAGCCGGCATTGATGCCGACGTAAGCCGACTGCTGCGTCAGGTTGCCGGATTCGCTGCGGTAAAAGGTGGCGTTGTAGCCCAGCATGCCCGCCGTGACGCCCGAATCCCACAGCGCCGGATCGACGTAGCCTCGCGCATGGCGGCGTATCAACGCCTGCGGCAGGCTGACGTCGAGACGCAGCTCCGCTGTGTCGAGGCTGGCGCGCGCATCGTCGGACAGCGCCTCGATGCTGACGCAGCCGGCCGCGTCGGCCAGCCGCGCGAGCGTGTCCGCAGGCACCTGTGCGGGGTCGATGGCCAGGCGGTCGAACAGCGTGCGCGACACGCAGACGCGCGCGGCGCCGCCGTCGGAGCCTTCGGAGCCGTCGCCCTGCTTGACGGTAACGGTTTCTCGGCCGATGAAGCGATCCGCCACGTAGACGTCCACGCGGTACTCGCCGGGCAGCAGCGGATTACCGTTGGCGAACCGGGACAAATCGACGGTCTCGCCCGAACCGGAGCGCAGGAAATTCTGATCGAAGCTCGCGCTGGCGAGCGTCGCCGTCGGCTCGCGCCGCGGCGCGGAAGCGGATGCGCCATCGCTCGCGGCCGACGCGCACTGCGCCACGCTCATGCTGGCCAGCAACGCCGCTGCGGGAAGTGGTTTGAGAACCGGCAGGCGCGCGCGAGCGCGCCCCGCCCTCGCACGGGCCGAGTGATTGATATCCATGGTGACTGAAGGTTGAAGTGCGTCGCGCCGGGCGCCGCCGCCGGCTGTGGGGCAAGGCGCGGCGCGGAGCGAAACCGGGGGTGTCAGGGCGTGCCGAGGGTGCTTTCGCCGCGCGCAATGCCGCCGTAGTCGGTGATATAGCCGAACGCCACGCGCGCCTTCTCGAGCTGTGCCGGAAGCGACGAGGCGAAACGGAACAAATGGGTCGCGCCCGGCGCGATCATCGCCCCCTCGCCGGCAATGACGGATTTGCCTTCGGGGCCGATCTCGACCGTCGCGATATTGACGTAGTAAGCGCTGGGATTGCTCGCCAAGACGCCTTGAACGCGCCCGTTGCCGTCGCGCTGCACCTGCCATCGCACCTGTTGCGCGGCGGCCATCGCCCCTTCGTCGGTCAACGCCGCGGGCCGCAGGAATATCTTGACGCGCGAACGGATGGCGAGCTGCATCAGGTTTTCACCTTCGACGGCCTTCGGCCTGGGCGGAATGTCGAGCACGTTCAGCCAGTAGAGCGATTCCTTGTCCTCGGGCACGTCGTCGCCGAGAAAGGAGAGCCGCAACGTCTGCCCCTTGCCGGGCTCGACGCGGGAAATCGGCGGCGTGATGACGAACGGCGCGTCCGCCTTGTCGGGCGTCGCCGTCGTGTCGCCGCGATCGACCCATGCCTGAACCAGTGCGGGCTGATCGCCCCGATTGTTCATGCGCACGGACACTTCGCGCCGCCCCTCGGGATAGATCACGCGCGTGCCGAACAGAACGATGTTGGCTGCCGCCTCGGTGCTGACGACAAGGGCAAGGGAAAGGACGAAGAGATGCAACCGCGAGCGGCCGCGCTTCGGCGTTCTGAATGAGAGCATAGTGAATTCCAGCCTACGAAGGAGGGCTGGAATAGCCCCCCTTGCCGTAAAAGGCTCCATGCAGACGACGGAGCCTCGCCGACGGTGCTTACAGATAGTCGATCGAGTAGGTCACCGAAGTTTGAACGTCACCCGCGGTGGCGGCGCCGGTCGCGTAGTACTGAGCGCCGTAGACCAGCGTTGCCGCGCCGTCCGTCAGAGCGGAAGCGGCATTGCTGCGCTGCGACTCGTCGCCCGCTTGCAGCACGACGCCGTCCGCGTTCAGCAGTTGAACCTGCACTTGCGTGGCGGAACCGTTGTTGTTCAGGTTGCCGCTCGTGGCGTCGACGTTCGGGCCCGCCTCGAAGAAGGCGCGGACTTGCGTGGCGTCGCCGGAGCACTCGCTCAGCGCGATCGTGAAGTTGGTCGCGCCCGCCGTGCTGCCCTTCGTGCTCAGCGTGCTTGCCGACACCGTCGGAAGCTGAACGGTGGCGTCCTGGTTACCGCCGTTCACGCTGATCGTGCAGGTCTGCGCCTCGATTGCGCCATTGAACGTGATGGTGCCGTCCGATGCGTGAGCGGCCATGGGCAGTGCGAGAGCGGCGGAAAGAATGCCGAAGGCGATTTTCTGGTTCATTCGATTTACGTTTTCCGTTTGATTGAACAGGGTTTGATCGTTGTCGCGCCATGCGTGGCATTGCGGACAACGATTCATTCTGTTCCATTATTCGGAGTCCTTAAATCGCAAAACGTCCAAATGCGCAACGCAGAAGACAGCTGCGGCGACAGCGTCATGCCCCCTCGCGCTCGCGTGCCGCGGCGCGAGGGGGACGATGCGGACAGGCCGTCGGATCAGCGACGTGCGAGCGACAGCAAGCCCGCGCCGATGCCGCCGGCGAGCAGTACGCCGCCGACGAGCAGCGCCGCGGCAACCTTGCCGAAGGTGTCGCCCAATCCGGCCGCGCCGCCCGTCAACTCCGGCGGCTCCCTCACGGTGAGCTCGGCGTTCGACGCCGGACGAAACATCGCCATGATCGAGCTCGTCGTGATATCCGACCAGCTCCACGCGCCTGCGACGTTCGCCGTTTCCATGTAGTTGAGTTCGCGCATTTTCAGCTCCTTCGTTAGCGTCGGATCGTCTGGACTCCGACGTTGTGACACGGAGCCGTCTCGTCCCCGGCACTTGGCGTGCAGCGGTCGCGCCGCGCGGGACAAGACGGCCGCCGGATTTACTTCAGTGCCGGATAGGTCGGATCGAGCAGGCTGTTCATGTTCTCGTTGAACCACGACGCCGTCGGGGCCCAGTCGTTCATGAGGCCGTAAATGGCGCCGCCCACGAGGCCGACGATCGCACCGGCGATTGCACCGACGCCGGCCGAAATGATGCCCGCGCCCACGATGCCGCCCGTGCTGCCGCCCGTCACGCCGCCCTTGAAGAAGCCCGTGCCGAAGCCCGTGAGCGCGCCGAGAACGCTGGCACCCAGACTCGACCAGAAGCCTGCGCCGGCGACATGCTCCAATTCCATCACGGTCAGTTCACGCATTGAAATACTCCTTTTGAAATAGTGGATTGGCGAACAAAGAAAGGCCGGTTCGCCGGCGGCTCGAATCGTCAGCGGGCTCGTCGGTCGCGCGCCGATGCGCACCGATGCGCGACGCGCGTCCGACGCGCGCCTCACCGCGTCGCGACGGGCAACGGTACGAACGCGGCGCGCCCGTTTTCCAGCAGTAAGGCCCGCTGCGCGCTGCGGATGGTTTCGGGGCGATGAGCGATCAGAATGCGCGTGATCGGCATCGCGCTGACGGCCTCGTTGATCGCGAGTTCGCGTGCGACGTCGAGATGGCTCGTGGCCTCGTCCAGCACCAGAATGTCCGGACGCCGATACAGCGCGCGCGCCAGCAGCACACGCTGACACTGCCCGCCCGACAGGGACGATCCCATGTCCCCCACCAGGCTCTGATAGCCCATGGGCATCGCGGCGATGTCGTCGTGGATCTGCGCGAGCCGCGCCGCGTCCTCGATCCGCGCCAGATCCGGTTCGAGATCGAAGAAGCCGATGTTGTCCGCGATCGAGCCCGCGAAGAGAATGTCGTCCTGCATCACGCAACCGATGCGGTCGCGGTAGTGCTGCAAGCCGATGTGGCGAATGTCGACGCCATCCACCGCGATCGTGCCCTCCTGAGGTTCGAGCAGCCCCAGCAGCAGCTTGGCCAGCGTGGTCTTCCCCTGCCCCGAGGGGCCGACGATGGCCACCGATTCGCCGGCGGCGATATCGAACGAGCAGCCGTCGAGCACCCACGGTTCGCCTTCCGCGTAGCGATAGCGCAAATTGCGAACGGAGATCGCGGGCGGCGCATCCCGTTGCGTGCTCGGCATGTGCGCGACGCTCCCTTCCATGTCGGCCTCGACATCCGTCAGCACGATATCGGCGAGGCGCTCGCCGTACAGCCGCAGCATGCGGAAATCGATCAGCGCGTCGATCAGGCCGGAGCCGCGTCCGATGAACTGATCCGCAAAGCTGATGTAGGCCACCAGCATGCCGGCGGAGAAGCTGCCGTCGATGACCTGCTGCGCGGCCAGCCACACGAGCGCGACCCGGCCCATACCGGAAACCAGTCCGTGAACGGCGGAGAAACCGATGGACAAGCGCTGGATCGCGATTCCCTTGTTGGCGGTCTCGACCATCGCATTGGCGTAGATCGCCACGCGCTCGTCCTGCTTGTTGGCGAGCTTGATGGCTTGAACGCCGCGGATCGATTCCAGCAATTGAGTCTCGGTCCGCGCCGCGTAGACGATCTGGTCTTCGTTGGCCTGCCGGAACGGACGGTACGCGACGGCGCGCAGCAGCGCGTATGCGGCGAACAGCGCGATCACGAGCCAGGTCAGCGTGCGGTTGTAGACGAACAGCATGCCCAGCGTGACGACGGCCATCACGCCGTCGAGCAAGGTGCCGACGAAACGCGAGGTCAGCGTGCTCTGGATCGTGCCCACCGCACCGAAGCGCGACACCACGTCGCCGATATGGCGCTGCTCGAAATACGTCATCGGCAACCGCAGCAGATGCGCGCAGACATTGGCGCTCCATTGCACGCTGAGCAGGCTCGAGAACCACGTCACGACCCACGAGCGCAGCGCCGTGATGGCGGTCTGGAACAGCGCCACCATCGCGAAGCCGATGCCGAGCAGCGTCAGGAGATCGCGATCGGACGAAACCAGCACGTGATCCATCACCCACTGCATGTAGAACGGCGTCAGGATGCCGAACAACTCCAGCGCGACGGACAAGGTCAGCACCTGGACGAATGCCGAGCGCACGCCGAGCACGCTGCCGATCAGCCGCAGCATCGAAATCGATTCGCGCTCGCGCTTGCGTTCGAACGCGGCGGTCGGCAGCAATTCCAGCGCGACGCCGGTGAAGCAGCGCGAGACTTCGTCCATCGGCACCTTGCGCGCGCCGCGCGCGGGATCATGGATGACGATGTGATCGCGCTCGACGCGCTTGAGCACCACGAAATGGCTCATCTCCCAATGCAGGATGCAGGGCCGCCGCAGTTGGCCAAGCTCGTCCAGCTCGAGCCGCAGCGCGCGCGACGCCAGCCCGAGGCGCTGGGCTATGCGCATCACGTCGCCGAGCGTGGCGCCCTTGAGCGACGTGGTGAAGCGCTGACGCAGATGCATCATGTCGATATCGTGGCCGAAGAATCCCGCCACCATTCCCACGCAGGCAAGCCCGCATTCGGCCGCCTGCGTTTGCAGGATCACTGGCAGCCGGCGTCCCCAGCCAAAGCGCAAGGCATTCAGAATACTCATCGTTCGGATTTCAGTGCCGGCATGCGCGCCGCGAGCGGCAAGCCGGTGGTTCGTGACAGTTCGGTTTCAGGCGCTCGCGCGACGGCCGAGCGCGTAGATCGGCTCCAGCACCCATTCGATCAGCGTGCGACGGTCGAGCAGGAGATCGGCATCGAGCGCCATGCCGGGACGCAGGCGCTCCGTGCGGTCGTAGACCGCGATGTCCTGACGATCCAGCGCGACGGTCAGCCGGTAGTGCTGCTCTTGCACGTTCGGTTGGCCCGTCAACGCCGCGACTTCCTGCGGCGACAGCGCGCTGCGCGACACGCCCGACACCCGGCCGAATTGCTGGCCGAATTTCTGGTAGGGATAAGCCTCGTAGCGCAGCACCACGGTCTGCCCCGGATGAATGAAGCCGATGGCGCGGCTCGGCACCATCAGTTGCGCTTCGAGCTTGCCGTCGGCGGGCAGCACCGACACCGCGGTCTGTCCGGCGCTGACGATCTGGCCGACCTTGAACAGCATCGCCCCCACCACGCCGTCGGCCGGTGCGCGCAGCACGACGGAGCGGCGCGCTTCGTTCTCGACGATGGCCTGTTCGGTTTCCGCCAGCTTGCGTCCGGTTTCGTTGCGCCGTTGCCGTGCATTCAGCGGCTGCTCGCGCAACTGCTGTCGCACCTGGATCAACTGGCCCTGCACGTCGAGCCGCGCGCGCACGGAATCCTGCAGGCGAGCCTCCGCGTCGAGCACGCTGGCTTCCTGCTGATCGACCTGCGAATTCGACGCATAGCCTTGAGTTCGCATCATCGCCAGCTTCTCGAGCTGGCTGCGGGCGAGCTCCACCTGGCGCACGCGGTGCGCGTGCTGCAGTTGAAGTTCGCGCAGTTGGCCCTCCAATGTCGCCGCGCGATCCTTCAGCCCGCGAATCGCTTCGTCGGCCAGCACCGTCTGGCCGCTCAGATCGCTCCGGAGCCGCTCGCGCTGCGTCTCGAGCTGGGTGCGAACCATCTCGCGGGCGTCGCCCAACGAAGTCGTCACCTCGGCCGACACCGTGACTAGCGGCTCGCCTGCGCGCACGCGCTGGCCTTCGCGGGCCTCGATCTTTTCCACCGTGCCGGTGACGGGCGGGCTGACATTGAGCACGCCGGCGGTGGGCACGATCTGCCCCATCACGCGTTCGCGCTTCGTATACGTGCCGAGCGCCATGAACGCCGCGACGGAAACGGCGATGACCGCCACGATGGCGATGAGCAACCAGCGGTAAGGCGGCGAGTACAGCGCAACCGTGCCGATCAGCTTGCCCTTGCCGGCTTCGAGCGCCTCGGGGCGAAACAGTGAGTCAGACATGACAATCCATCAATGAAACCTCGGGCCGCATGCGCCTAGCCGACGGTCAAACATCCAAATTCGTTCAGGTCGTCCTGAGCGATCGTGCCCAGCACGGCCGACAATTTCAGCCGCGCGGTGATATAGCGAAAGCGCGCATCGGCAAGATCCCGCGCCGCCTCGAAATACTTCTGCTGCGCCGTCAGCTCGTCGACATTGGTGCGCAGCCCGACTTCGCGGCCGTAATGCGTCGACTCGACGCGGCTGCGCGCGGATTCCACCGCGCGCTGCTGCGCCCTGAGCTTGGCCGCGCCGTTGACGATGCCGAGGAACGCGGCGCGCGCATCCTGGCGCGCGCGCCGGCGCGCATCCTCGAACTGATCGCGGCGCTGCGCGCGGCGGCTGTACGCTTCGCGCGACGTGGCCACCGCCGCGCCGCCGGCGAACAGCGGGATCGTCACCGTGATGCCGATCATCGACGTTCGCGTTTTCGACGTCGTGCCGAACAGCTCGTCGAGCGCGTTGCCGTTCTGCGCGCGGCTCCAGTTGCCGCCGTAGCTGCCCTGAAGGTTCACCACCGGCAAATGGCTCGCGCGCGCCGTCGTCACGTCGGCCTGCGCCTCGTCGAGCTGGAACGCGGCCGCGCGGACTTCGAGGTTGTCCTCTTCCGCACGCGCGAGCATCGGCTCCAGTTCGGCCATCGAAGGCGGCGAGCGACATACGCCGGCAAGCGGATCGACGTCGGCCGCACGCAGGCCGGTCAGCCGCTCGTATGCGCCGCCGGCGGTTTCGAGATCGTTGAGCGCACCGATCTCGCGCGCCTGCGCGTCGTCGTAATTGGCCTGAGCCTCGTCGACGTCGGTCCGGGTGCCCTCACCGATGTTCAGCGCGAGGCGCGCACGCTCGAGCTGTTGACCGAAGGTCTCCTTGGCCGCGCGCGTGGCCTGCAGCACCTCGCGCTGATACAGGATCTCGAAGAACGCATCGGAAACGTTGCTCACGAGCTGCTGCTGCGCGCTGGCGAGCTCCACCTCCGCCCCGCTCGCCTGCGCGGCGCCGCGCTGGTAGTCGGCATAGCGGCCGAGGTCGAACAGCGGCTGCGTCAGCGTGATCGCGTAGTAATGGCGCCGCACGCCGGCTGCGTACGACGCGCTCGGCTGATCCTGGCGCGTATACGCGCCCTCGAGCTGCACCTTCGGCAGCAGCCCGGCGAGCCCTTCCCAACGCTTCTGCGCGCCGGCCCGCTCGCCGTGACGCGCGGCCGAGATCGCCGCATCGAACGTGCGCGCGGCCGCCACGGCCTGCGGCAGCGTCGTCGCATGCGCGCTCGGCGCCGGTGCGGCGAACGCGAACCACAGCAGCGCCCAGCGCCCGCGCGGCAAGAAACGCGAAACGGCGGCGGCGCTCATGCCTGCGTCGGCATCGCTCGAAGCACGCAGTCTGAACGTCGCTGCGCGCGGTGAAAATCGCAATTCGTCCATTTTTTCGGATGCCGATGTGCCGCGTCGCGCCGCCGCGGCGTTCGGAGTCGCTTTCATGTCAATCCGTTTTCAGTGGCGTAGCGGATCAGGTCCGCCGTGGAATGGATGCCGAGCTTGCGCATCGCGGTGGATTTCTGCGATGCGACGGTGCTGACCGATCGCCGGTACTGCAGCGCGATCTCCGACAACGAAAGCCCGGTCGCCGTCAGACGCACGACGTCGAGCTCCTTTTGCGTCAGGTTGCAATTGCGCATGTGCGCGGACTGGCCGTCTTCGATGTTCCTGCGCATGACCGGCGACAAATGGCGCGTCGCTCCCGCGTGGACGTGCATGCAGGCGCGGATGATTTCGTGCGCCGGGTCGGCCTTGCCGACCAGCGCCCGCGCGCCGAGCTGCATCGCCTTCGTCAATATCGCGGCGTTGCTCTGCGCGGTCAGGACGATCACTCTGCTGCGCGGCGCCGCCGCGCGCACCGCGCGCAGCAGTGCCAGGCCGTCGTATGAGCCGCCTTGCGCGGGCATGGTGAGATCGGTCAGCACCAGATGAGTCGGTTCGCGAGTCAACGCGGAAAGGAGTTCGCGCCCGCTGCTGCACACGTGCCGCAATTGCAGCAACGGCTGCGGTTCGACGAGCAGCTTGATCGAGTGCAGGACGATCGGATGATCGTCGGCGATCGATAGCGTGATGCCTGCCATGTGAGATCCCGGATGAAGGAACGTGTGAGTCGTGCCGCCGGCCAATTCGGGGCCGGCGTGAAATGAGCGGTTGTCCCACATGCCCGTCGATGTCGGCGCAGGTGCTGAATGGCTCGGACGTTATTCTTTTCTTCAGGCCCGTCGCACGCGATAGGCCGCGTCGGAAGACGCGACGACGCTTTTCCGAGAACGGCATCGGAATTTTCCGGGGCGTCGCCGGGCTCGGGTCAAGGCCGTCCTGCCCGCACGGCTCGATGGAATCTGTTCGGATCTGCCCGGCTGGCGGGCCGCCGTGCGGCGGCGTTCAATGGAGAAATCGATTGTCGTCACGCGGAGCGGCCAGCCGGACCTCGCCCGGAAATCCGGATGGAGCGACAACGCTCCAGGCTGCAGGCTCGCGATATGCGCGGCGAGGCCGCGCGCGAGGCCGGCACGTTGCCGATTGCGTCGGGCGCAGGCGCGTTCGTCGCCGAACTTCGCAGCGCCGGCCGAATCGCATCGAACGTGGTTTCGTCACGCGACGCGCGGCGGCGCGCCGCGACGATCTCGCGCAAACGCGATTGCTGCACGCGATCGCCGCGATCGTCGCGACCGGTTCGCGCATTCGGGTATGAAGGATCGTGTGGCGATTCGATGCGATGCGATTCGATGCAATACGCGGCGAACACGACGTGCCGCTCGCCGCCGATTCATGATTGCAGCGCGACGAACGAAGCGAGCGACGCGGCGCGCTGCATTGCGCCTTCGGTCGATGCAGCCGCGGCGTCAGATCGGCGTCCTGCCCTGCGCAGGCCCTTTCATGCGATCGCGCGCTGCCGCAATGCGCGCAGATGCGCATGCAAGACGGCGCACAGCGCGACGACGCGCGCAGCGTGCGCCCTCGATGCCGCCGTGTCGTCCTCTCGCAGACGCTGCTCCAGTTGGACGCAGCCATGCTCGAGTTCCGCCGCGCCAACGATCTGCGAACTGCCCTTGATGCGATGCGCGGTCCGGATCGCGGTTTCGACGTCGCCGTTGTCCATCGCCTGCTGCAAGGCCCGGATATCGGCGTCGTTGCTCCGCACGAGCGTGTCGATCAACGCGTTGCGCGCGTCGATGTCGTTGCCGGCGATCGCATACAGCGCGTGGCGCGCGGCAAGCGCCATCGCATCGGATGTCGGGTCCGCGGCCGCTTCCGCGGCGCGGGGGGCGACGAGCACCGCACCGCGAAGATGTGCATCGAATGCATGCGCCAGATCCAGCAGGCCGACCGGCTTGGCCAAGAACGCGGTCATGCCCGCGGACAACGCCTGCTCATGCGCTTCGGCGCGCGCGTCGGCGCTGCATCCGAAGATCGGCAAATCACGCCATCGCTCGTCCGCTCGCACCGCGGCGGTGAAGGCATAGCCGCTCATGCGCGACATCGAGCAATCGGTGAGGATCACGTCCACCGTTTCCCGTTCCAGCAGTTCGAGCGCCTGCTCGCCGTCGCCGGCCTCGAACGTTTCCTCGAAGCCTAGCGCGTGCAGCTGGCGCACCAGCAGCATGCGGTTCGGCGCGTGGTCGTCGACCACGAGCGCGCGCAGCTTGCACGCCCAGTCTCGCGGTGTCGGCAGCGCCGGCGGCATTGCATCGTCCGACGACGCTCGCATCAGCGGAATCGAAACGCGCACCTGCGTGCCTTCGCCGAACTCGCTCTCCAGCGCGATCCGGCCGCGCATCTGAGCCACCAGCGTACCGCAGATCCAGAGCCCGAGGCCGGAGCCGTCGAGGCCGGCCCCGGCGCCCGTCACCTGCTCAAAAGGCTGAAATAGCCGGGCCTGGTCTTCCGCGCGTATTCCCACGCCGGTGTCGCGCACGACGATCTCGAGCGTCCCGCGGGAATCGTCGCGAGATTGCCATCGCAGGCTCAGGCTGATGCCGCCGCGGTCAGTGAACTTCAGTGCATTGCCCAGCAGATTGCCGATCACCTGACGCACCCGCAAGCCATCCATTTGCAGCGTCTGCGGCACGCCGGGATCGATTTCGGCGTTCAGCGCCAGGCCTTTTTCCGCGCAGAGCCGCCGATACATCAACAACAGCCGCTCGACGCAGCTCACGACGCAGGTCGGCCGGGGATCGAGTTGAAGCTGCCCCGACTCGGCCCTGGACGTGTCGAGCAAATCGTTGATGAGGCGCAGCAGCGACTGCGCGGTTTCGCGCACCGTCCAGATCGTGTCCCGGTTCGGCGCGCCTGGAAGGCCGAGCTCCAGTTCGAGCAAGCCGAGAATCGCGTTCATCGGCGTACGGATTTCGTGGCTGATTGTCGCGAGAAACGCGCTCTTGGCCCGGTTCGCGGTCTCCGCTTCGAGCGTCGCCTGCTTCAGCGCGCGCTCGGTCTGCTTGCGAAGCGTGATGTCGATCCAGCCGCCGAGCACGGCGCCGGCGCCCGAGCTCGAACACCCGAGCGGAACCGTCCAGACGAACAGATCCGAATCGCCGCCGTTGTCCGCCAAGGTTCTGTCGGCGAATTGCGCCCGGCGCTCCGTCAGCGTGGCCTGAAACAGTTCATCGAGCATCGCGTTCAATGCCTGTTGCCGGAGGGTCGACGCAGGCAGCGCGTCGGCGTCGCCGAGCGCATCCCGCGGCAACCCGTAGGCCTCGGCGAAGGATGCATTGCAGCTGACCACGCGCCCGTCCGCCTGGCGCAGGTAGACCGCGAAGGGCAAAGCGTTGATCAGCGCATCCTGCAATGCGATCCTCTCGCGCAGCTCGCGCGCGCGGCGTCGCTGGCCGTAGCGAATCGCGCCGAGCGCGGCCGCGCTCAAGCTCAGCACGACGGACAGCGCCGTGAGCGCCTTGACGACCCGCTGCCGCTGCATGGTGGACCAACCGGCGATCACGTTGGTCGGGCGGTAGCGCATCCGGTCGCGCCGCAAGGCGTCGAGATCCTCCGGCGGCGTTGCCTGAAACACCTTGTCGAGAATGCCGAGCAACAGCTCGTTGTCGCGCCGCACCGCCATCGCAATGCTGGTGACCGACTCGTTGACCGTCGTCACCGCCTTCACCAGCCTCGCGAGCTCGTACTGCGCGATGAAATAGTTGGCGGTGGTGCCGGGCAGGGAAATCGCATCGACGCTGCCGTCGAGAAGCATGCGGAACAGCGTCGGGATATCGCGTGCCTCGACGAGCTGCGGCTCGCCGATGAGCGGTTCCGGATTGAACCGCTGGAACCCGCGCGTCTCGGGCATGATGCCGATACGCTTGCCGCCAAGATGCGCGGTGCTGGTGATAGCGCCATCGCCCGCGCGCACGAGGATGACCCAGAGCGTCTGCGCATACGGCGCGGTCGATGTCATCCAGTTCTCGCGTGCGTCGCCGATCGCGACGTTCGGCAGCAAATCGACCCTGCCGTCCGCGAGCGCCGCGAGGCATTCCCGCTGAGTGCCGAAGGACACGGGCTGGAAACTCAGCCCGGTGCGCTCGCCGATCAAGTCCATGACGTCGACGCCCAGGCCCGTGATTTTTCCGCGGCCGCTCTCGACGAACATATAGGGCGGCAGATCGATCGCGCTCGCATAGCGAATGGTGCGATGCGTCCTCACGTACTCGCGCTCCTCCTCCGTCAGCACGAGGTCTCGACGGATCTTGAAATGATTCGCCGAACCGAACCAGCGTCGCTGGATTTCGCCGGCCGTGCGAATCGGAATGGCTCGCAGCGCCGCGTTGATATGGTTGATCAGGTCCGTGTCCGCGGCGCGGGCGGCGAACACGAACGGCGGCGCGTCCACGTCGGCGAAATTGGTGATCGACAGCGGCAACTGCAATTGGTCGATCAGGTAGTTCGCTTCGGTGGCCTGGCCGATGAACGCGTCGGCCGTGCGATAGGCCACCGCTTGCAGCGCGCCGAGCGCCGTCGGATAGGCCGTGATCTTTTCGTGCCGGTAGCGGGCGCGAAAAGCCGCGTTGCCGAAATCGTCCGCCGTCACGGCATAGCTTTCCGGCGGCGCCGACGCGGATTCCATCCGGCCTTTTTCTCCGAGCACACGCACTTCGACCCGCCGGTCCGTGAAGTACGGGCGCGACCGAAGCAGGTGCCGATCGGCGTCCAGCCGAACGCCGCCGACGAGATCGACCGAGCCGCTCATCAACGCGGCTCGAGCCTGCGCGCGCGTATCGAACATCCAGATCTCGAAGCGAAGCCCGCCGGCATGCTGGATGACGTGGAGATAATCCGCGGTCACGCCTTCGTACAGGTCGCGATCGCGATACAGGTTGTACGGGACGCCGCCGTCGCGCGCGACCGCCACCCGCACCGTCCTCGGCAAATGCGGTCGGCTCCGATCACCGGGCTCCGCGGACAAGTGCCGATTGGCGTCCTCGATGCTGTGCAACTGCAGTTTGCGCGGCGGATATTCCGGGTTCGCCGTGCCCGCATGAGCGCCAACCGACGCGAAACACAAGATGGCCGACAGCCGGACGGCATTGCGGCGCCCGGCGCGGCCGATCTTCGACCAAATGCAGGATGACATCGTATTCATGTCGACGAGGCTCGCCTGCGCCATTGATCGGCGGTGCGGCTTGCCGCGAATCGTTCTCAGATCAGACCGTTCTTTTTCGCGTAATCGGCCAAGCCCACGACCGACGACACCCCGAGCTTCTCGAATATGTTGGATTTGTACGTGCTGACCGTCTTGTTGCTGATGCACAGATCCTCGCTGATCTGCCTGTTCGACGATCCGCGCGCGAGCCCGCGCAGCACCGTCAGCTCGCGATTCGTCAACCCGCCGATCCTGTTCGCGGCTTCCTGCGCGCGATCGTGGTAGAGCGCCGAAACGGCCTCGGCGGGGAAGAACAGATAGCCGGACAGGATGGTCTTCACGGCGTTGAGGATCTGGGCCATGTCGTTTCGCTTGCTCAGGAAGCCGTTGGCTCCAGCCTGGCTCGCCCGCACCGAATAGATCTTTTCGTCCATCGCGGAAAAAATCAAAACCCGGGTTTTCAGCCCTTCCGCACGAATCCGCTTCAACAAACGGAAACCGTCGCCGCCCGGGATCTCGATGTCGAGAATGGCCAACTCGATGGGGTGCTCGCGCAGGAGCGCCATCGCATCGACTGCGTTGGCCGCTTCGCGGATCGGCCCGAACTCCTGCCTTCCGGACAGCACGGTACGGATCGCCAAACCGATGGCGGGATGATCATCGACAATCAGAATGCCGGGCATCGCGGTTCCTCGGTGCGTATGCGACCACTACTGACGGCATGTGCCCTCCTGCGTGTCGGTCGAGACCGACGAGATGTCGTGAATGAAAAAAACGCGTGCCGAAGGCGCGGCCCGCCACGGCGGCCCCGAGTCATGCGGATGTTCGCGAGAGCACGAACGAAGCGGCGACAAGGGGGCGTGCCGGCGGGTATCGAGCCGCGGCACACTCGCCCTGCGTCTCGTCGTGTGGGCGGACCGGAGCGCCAAAACTGCAGCAACCGGCCGAAAGCCACGCCGCCGCTGCCGCGATCACGTGCCGGTATTGGGCCAGGGCCTTTTCACGCTGATAACGGGCTTGCGAACGTGCCGTGCCGGAAGCGTCGGCACGGCGCGTATCGCGCGGCTCCATGGCGAACGCCGATGAATGATGGCGCGGGAAATTAGTTGCCGCGTAATGCACGGGAAGCTGCCGAACGCGACGGCCCGCAACCCGCAACGCACGCCCATCTGCGCTCATGCGCTCGCGGACGAATCGCGCGGCATCCGCGCGTTTCCCGTCGATGGCGCCCAAGCACGCACGAAACGCAACGCGCCCGACACGCCGCGCCGTCGCGGCAATCGGCGAAATCGCGCAACGCACCCGCATCGCCTATCCGGATTCATTCGACTGTACCGATCGCGAATCGACCGTTGAATCAGAGTTCTTAGAAATTTCGGCCCCACGGGCACGACGCGCGCGGCCGACAAGTCCGACGACAGTCAACGCGGCAGCCAACGACGAAATCGCGAACGCGCGGCGACATGGAGGCCGCGTCTCAAACAATTGCGATTTCCGCGGTAAGAAAAGAAAGGCAATGTCTGTTCATGGGTTCGCGCTCGGCACGGCCGCGTTCATCGAGCGGCGTCGAGCGCGTGCGCGGCGGGCAACGCGCCGCGTCGCCGGCGAGCGGCCGGGCAACGCATCCGCCTCTCCGAGCTGCGCCGGCGTGGGGTCGAGCGGCCGACGCGCGGGGCAGCCGGTCGCCACTCCGCTTTCGTCGACACCGGACGAGCCGGCTCGTGCCGATTGCAAACGGCACGCCGTCGCGCCACGCACCGCCGAGGACATCGGCGCGAACGCAAGCCCGGCCTTCGGCGGAAACGTCCGACATCGGCGGGAGCGAATCCGCCGTTCAACCGTATGGAGTAAGGACAGGAAAATGAGCACGGACCTCATCGAACGTTCGCCGGTCGCGCCATTGCGCCCATCCATCGCATGCGAACTCGCAGGCAGGCTCGACGGCATTCGAGCGGCCGGGAGGCCCCGCGTTGGGTCAGCCCCGGCCCCGTATCGCCTTGTCAGCGACATCGCGCCGCGCGCGGGCCGCTTCGATCACGCGACGCCGCACTTCCTGCAAGCGCGGGAACACGCGCCGGTGCCGGATGCGCCGTTGCCGAGCGGCCGGATCTTCGAAGCTCGGATGCGGCGAGCGACCGCGCGGCGCGCCTTGTCGTACGATGCGCACGCGGCGTGCTCGTGCGCGCTTTCGTCGCGGCCCGCATGCGTTGCATTGCGCGCGCCGAGCGGCGTATTCGGCGGCGATCCGGCGCGAGCCGACCTCGACGCGGCCCTCGACGCGCCGCCCAGGGCCGCCGCGATGTCCGTGTCCGGTCCCGAAGGACCGCTCGCGCGGCAACGGCGACGATGTCGCGCGGCGGCGCTGACGCGGCATCCGGATTCCACGCGGCTCGCCGCGCGCGACCAGGCGCGCGACAAAGTCGAATCGCCCAGCCTTTGCGCTCGCCGTGCGCGAGACGCGGCATTCGGGCTCGCATGCCGGGCGCTGCCGGCAAAGCGGCTGCCCGCGCCGTCCAGCCCGAAGAACGTCCGCGCGTGTCACGCGCGCATTGCCGAGCCGACCGAGGCGCTCTCGGGCCGCGCGAGAACGGCATGAGCGCCGTTCGCCACGACCCGCGCAGACATCGGCGCGCCGGAGTGCGGCGCGAATCGCGCCGGCCGCGTCTGACGGCAGCCCTTGCGTCGGCGCTCGCGCAGCGGATTCGGAACCTGGCCCGCAACGGTGGCCGGCCTGTCTGCCGGCGCGCCCGATCGCGATCGGCGCGATGAAACGCAAACGGCCTCGCTCGCCGCGTCAGAACGGCGGCTCGCGCAGATTCAGTTGCGACAGCGCTCTCGGATTCACGCGCTCGTGCCAGTCTTGCGCGCGCATCGGCTTGAACAGATAGGCGCCCTGCAGCTCGATATCGCGATATCGACGCAGTAGCTCCAACTGGCGCCCGTTTGCGACGCCGGACACCGTCAACGAGAAACCCAGATCGTGCGCGAGCCGCGAGACGCTTGACAATATCGCCTCCGCGGTCGGCGAACCAGGCAGACGCTCGGTGAACGATGCGCCGAACTTGACGCCTGTGACGGGCAGCACCATCAACGTCGACATCGCCGTGTGATGCGCCCCGAAATCGCTGAGCACGATGCCGTATCCTTTCTGCCTCAACCGCTTCAGACGATCGAGAAGACTCAGCGATTCCTCCGGCGCCGACATTTCCGGCACTTCGAGCGTCAACTGGCTGCTCGAGATGTCGAATTCCGCAATCGATTGCGCGAGCCGCTCGAACACGCTTTCGGCGCACAACTGAGCGCCCGAGAACCGCATCGACAGCGCCGACACGCCGCCGCCCTCGTGCTTCCAGCGCGCGAGTTGCCGGCAGGCCTCGCCCACGGCGTGGCCGGCGATCCGGGGCGCTGCGCCCAGCCGGTCCGCGACGGCGTACACGACGCGCTGAGGCAGCGCCCCCCAATCCGGATGATCCCATCGTATCGTCGCTTCGGCGCCGGTCACGGCCCCCGAACGGACGGAAACGATCGGCTGATAATCCATGACGAGCTCTCCGGCCTCGAGCGCCCGCTCGAGATCGGCCTCATCCAACGGAAGTCCCTTTTCGTGTTCCCGGGCAAAGAATGCACCCCTACGACGCGTGATGCCCGTTTCCATATCATTCTCCCAAAGACGCCGCCGTCGCGGCGGCGTCCGTCGCGGCTTCGCGCCCGCCGGAAGGCGGCCTCGCAGCACGACGCCGACGCCCGCCGGTCCGATCGCCCTCAAATCTTCAGGAAACGTTAAATCATGTCGAGCGTGAAGAGAATCACAAATCTTCGAATCCGAGCCTGAACCCGCAGCAAAGCGCGAAACTCGGCGCGGAGCCTTCCCGCGGGGGAGCGCCCCCCGATCCGGCAGGCCCCGGCGTTCGACGATCATTCGTTCGTCAGCGCCGCGACCATCCGCTCGAGCGCATCCCGAATGGCCAACGCCTGCAGCTCGATCTCGCGATTCCACTCGCCGGCTTCGCGCACGTAGCTCCGAAGCTCCTGGCATTGCTCATGCAGCGCGGAAGGCCCGAGAACGGCGATGCCGCCCGACACGCCGTGAAGCCATCGTCTCAGTTTCGGCAGCGCGCGTTCGTGCAGGATCGCGTCGAATTCCGCGATTTCTCCACCGGTCTGCGCGACGAACACCCGCGCATACGCGGCCGGCACGTTGGGGACGTCGGGCAGATCGTCCTGCGCGTCGTCTTGCGCGCGCTCGCCTGTCTGCGCGCTGCAACACGCGCGAACGACCGTCTCGAGCCCTTCCAGCGGAACCGGCTTCGCGAGGTAGTCGGTAAAGCCGCGCGCCCGGCCGTCCGCGACGTCTTCAGGACGCGCGCTCGCGCTCACCGCGTACACCGGCATCGTCATGCCGAGCTTCCTCATCTCGGCGAGCAACTGGAAGCCGTCCATCACCGGCATGTCGATGTCGGTCATCACGGCGTCCACCGGCTCCTTCGACAGCAGCGCGAGCGCCTCCTCGCCGTTCTTCGCCTCGATGACCCGCACGCCGAGCGTCGTGAGCTGATCGAACAGAAGGCTGCGATTGAGAAGATTGTCTTCGACGATCAGCACCGTGATTCCCGCCTCCGCCCCTCGGGGCGCTTGCCCGGCATCGACGAGCGCCGTGCGGCCGGCGGCGAGCATCTGCGCCGCGGATTTCACCCCCGCAAGGCTATATATGCTGATTTCCACGCCGCCGCCGTCGCGCCGTCTCGGCACGAGCGGCCCCGTCTGCCCGACCCACACGATCGAATCCGGCCTTTTCCACCACGCCCGCACTTCGGCCGGCGCGAATTCGTCGGTGGCCATCAGGAAGTCGTGCGCATGCTCGTCGATCGGATCGGCGGGATTCGCGAAGGCAGTCACGGCCGTGACGCCCGGGTCGAACAGATTGGTCAGCCATTCGAGGTTTTCCTGTGCACGGCCGAGCACGGCGACGCGGCGATACGGAAGCGTCCAGTACGCGTTGCTCGAATCGCCCTCCGATGCGTCGAGCGGCAGGGACACCGCGATGCGGGTTCCCACGCCGACCGTGCTTTCCAGATCGATGCGCCCCTTCATCAGCTCGCAAAGGCGCGCGCAGATCGACAAGCCGAGGCCGGTGCCGCGCGCCTGCCTCAGCCGGTTGCTGTCTCCCTGCGTAAAGGGCAGGAAGAGCCGGTGCTTCAGGTCATCCGGAATGCCGATGCCGGAGTCCGTCACGCTGATTTCGAGCTCGCCGGCATGCCAGCCGGCGCGCAGCACGATCTTGCCCGACGGGGTGAACTTCAGCGCATTGCTCAGCAGATTGTTCACGATCTGCGATACCCGGACGGGATCGAAGTAAAGCCGCGCGGGCAGGCTTCGCTCGAACACCACGTAGAACTTCAACCCCTGCTGCGTCGCGAGCGGCGCATGCGAGAGCGCCAACCGGTCGAGCAGATCGGCGATGTTCGACCACTCCTCCATGAGGCTCAGCTCGCCGACGTCGATCTTCGAGAAATCGAGGACGTCGTTGACGATCTGCATCAAACCGCGAGCCGACGTCTCCATCGCCTTCACGCGCGCCTGCTGCTCCGGCGCGAGCGGCCCGCGCGCGATCAGCTCGATGTTGCCCACGAGCGACGACAGGGGCGTGCGGATTTCGTGGCTCATCGACGCGAAGAACGCCACCTTCGCCTTGGCCGCCGCGTCGCTCGTCAGCTTCGCCTCGCGCAGCAGGATTTCCGCCTGGTGGTGCGCCGTCATGTCCGTGATCGCGCAAAAGAACACCTCCCGCGCGTTCAGCGTCGCGGGTGCGTACGTGATTTCGATGTGGACGGCGGAATGCCCGGCGCGCGACAGCGTGAACGGGAACTGGAAAATGCGCGCGTCGTCCGATTGGGTGTCCTGCGTAGCCAGCGACGATTCGAATGCGTTCTGCAGCTCCTGCGGCAAATGCCGGTCCGAGAGCCGCAAGCCGAGCATCGTGCGCGCGATCGGATTGGCGACGACGATTTCCAGCGTCGTGCGCTGCACGATGCACAACCCGACCGGTGTCGCATGAACCAGCAGATGGTTGAGCATTTCGCTTTCGAGCGCTCGCGACGCCTCCTCGTAGATGCGCGTCAGAAACCGGTAGTTCCAGTATCGGAACGCGACGAGCAGCAACACGATCAGAACGAGCGTCGCGCCGCCGACGAGACCCAGTTCGTACTGCATCGACTGCAGTTGCAGATCGAGCGGAAGCAGATACATCATGTGCCCGAAACCGGAGAACGGCGCCGGGCGGCGAAGCGCCCATCCGAAGCCGGGAATCCAGTGGTACAGGCCGTCCTGTCTTGCGGCGAGCCGCTCGTCGACCTTGCGGACCATTTCCGAGTCGTCCGCGTTCACGAGCGGCACGCCGTCCGCGTCCACGATGACCGGCTGCTGAACGCGGCCGGCGCGCTCGATCGGAGAAGCGAGGCTGTGCAGGTCCACGCTGGTCAGGACGAGCGCGTAAAGCCTGTCGTCCTTTAACACGACGGACGCGCCGATCATGTGCAACTCCTCGCCGCTCGCCCCGCTTCCGATCGCGAACCAGAGAATCTGCTTCTTGCGCGCGGCGTCGAGCGGATCAAGGCCGCGCTTTCTGTACCGCTCGAGCACGGCCGAAACGAGCTCGGACGGGGTGCTGGCGCGAAGTGCGCTCAAGTCGCCCGCGGGAAACAGATATCCGTAGCCGACCGAACTGTCGGCCGTCACCATTTCGACGCTCGGCGTCTGCCCCGAGTTGGCCAGCAACTGCACCGTGTAATCGCAGCTCTCGCGCAGGATCGTGTCGTCGCGGGCGCTGTGGGCCATCGGCGTGCACGCGTTCGGCGCCGGCGCGCTCAGCGCCGAAGGCGCGCCGTTCATTCGAAGCTGCAGCACGAGGCTCGCCGTCGTCAACATCATGCGGCGCTGCAGGAAAGCGTCGACCACTTCCTTTTCGTGGATGCGCGCGGATTGCTCCTCCTGCCGGAAAGCCGTCTGAAACAATCCGGTGACGGTCATGGCCGCGATACTGATGGCCGCCGAGACGAGCAGCACGATGACGGTCGCGAAGACCCGGCGCTCGCGCTTCAAATTGGACTCGAGCGAATGGAACTTTCTCAGCGGCGATCCCTCGAGTTCTTGCATGAGTCTTTGCATCAGAGCAGTCCTTGCTCTCGGGCGCAGTTGATGAGATCGACGTTGGTGTCCACATGGAGCTTGCGCATCGCCGAACGCTTCTGCGTCGAGACCGTCCCCAGCGAGCGATTCAGCGTCCGGGCGATGTCCGTCAGCGACATGCCGCCCGTGAACAGCCGCACGACCTCGAGCTCCTTCGGCGTCAATGCATTGAACGCCGCTTCGCCGGGCCTGATGCTGCCGGCGACGGCGAGGCGGTGCGCCATGCCGGGAGACAACGACTGGCCGGCGCCGCGCGCGACGTTGAGGCACACGCGCCCGAGCTCGGTGATCTCCTCCTCCTTGCCGACGAGCCCCGCCACGCCCATGCGGCACAGCTGGCTGATCACGCCGCTATTGGTCAACATCGTGAAAACGATGATGGGCGTGCGCTCGTACGCCCTCATCAGGTGAGAGATCAGGCGCAAGCCGTCCTTGTCGTCATCCGCCTGATGCATCGCGAAATCGGTGACGACGAGATTGACCTCCTGCTCCCGCATCGCGGACAGCAGCGCGTCGCCCGACGAGACCGACGCCACCACCCGAAAGCCCGGCAGCGAGTTGACGTAGTCCGTCACCGCGCGGAGAACGATCGGATGATCGTCAGCCACGACGACACTTCTTGTATGCAGGGCAACGTTGGACATGGCGGCTCCGAAAAAAGCGGAAAGCGCGGAAGCGGCGCGCGAATGATGTCCGGCGCGCCGTCATGCGCATTCCATGCAACACGATATCGAATGCCTGCTTTCCTGCCTATGCTTCGCGAGCACGATTCGCCCGAACGCCGCACATCGACTTCGAGTCACGAACGCGTCCGTTCGGTATTCGAGTTTCCATTGCGCCTTTCATTTTTCATACAGCAGCGCTTCGTGCGAATACGCTCGTTCCGTCCGCCGGGGCAGCCGTTCGGCTTCGTCCGCTTCGCGCATGAGCGGGCAATTCGTGTTGTAACAGCTTACCCGAAACGCGCCGACCCGCCCTGACTTAAACATGCAATGAACCGTCTTCACGCCGTCGAATCCCACCGGAATCGGCGAATCCTCGTCCGCCTGCTGATCCGCGCAGCACGGGGCCGTCTTCGCATCGTGTTCGTGCCGCTGCCAACGCGATATCCGCACCGTCACGAAAACGAAAAACCCGATGCCGATCAACATGGCTTCAATGAGCAACGCAAAAGCCACGATCAACCATCCGGTCAAGATATCGACGTACCAAAGCGACAGCAGGAGTACGCAAAACGCGACGAAAACGACCGGCACCAGAAAAAGAATCCATTGCGAAATCTGATCCCACGAGTCCTCGGATCGCGCATGCGAGCGAGTCGTCCATCCAATCGACGTCGTCTGCTCCATCAAGTAAATCTCCCATTGACCTCGCCGCGAAAGCCGAGCGGCGCAATTGCCCAATACGATCCTGACCCAGAGAAAAAAGCATCCGCTCGTTGAATCGAACGGGAATTAACATGATTTGAAAATTCACGGATCTTCACGTCGGGATTTCGCGAAGATAGACACGCATCCGGGCCGAAAAAAAATAGCGTTCCGAAAAAAGCGCCGCGAGCGGCGATCGATGCGCGCCGGGCCGAACGCTTCCGCGGGAAGCGGCCGATTCGCGCATCGCAAGAAGACGCGCTCCCCGGAGCGCGCCAATTCTGGAGTCCGAACGCCGCGCGATTCGCGATCGAACTTTCGAATGAGCGTGCGTGCGACAGAATGGCGTCCGCCCCGAAAACGGTCGTGCCGGCGCCGACATCTCGTTGTCGTTCGACGGCCGCATCCGGATCAACGTATCGCTATTCTCTTGATCGGATGCGTCGCATGCGTCTCATGCGGCCGCCTTGCTGCGGCCGATATCCATTTTTATGCAAACGAGCATTCGACGAACATCAAAAAAGTTAGAATTTCTGCCCGGACGACCCAGGCGCGAACCGGCCGACTCGTATACGGCATGGCGGCACATCCCATGCTTTGCATCCCTGACGTTCCGTCAACTGGCCGCTCCGGCTGCGCGTGTTCGCCCTGTTGTCTCGCCGCGCGCGTGCGACGCGCATGATCGATGCCGCGGAATCCGCCGACGACCCCGCCAATTCCGCCAATTCCGCCAATTCCGCCGAAACCGGCGCAAACAGAGCGCGCGCCGCTCGGCTCGTCCGTTCAAGGACCTTCGTATAACGAAACGATTGCGCCGGGATAAGCGCACGCGTTGTCTTGGCGGCCCGATGCGAGGGGCTGCTCGGAAACGGCGCGCGATTCGACGATCGTGTCCGAGCCGAGCGCCGTGAAGCGCGCAGGTGCGCCGTAGCGCTGCCTTTGCAATCGAAGTTGCGACGTCGGCATCCGCGGTTCCCGATCGGGTGCGAGATCAGGTGCGGATCGTGCGACAGCAGGCAATCACCGGGGAACGCGTCGAAATCGACATCGCTCTGTGCGCTTTCCCATTGGCGGGCGACGATCGAATCGACGCGGGACGCGACGGCACGGCATGCCGGATGAGTTCCTCCGAACGACGCGAGGCCGTGGCTTGGCTTGGCGACATCGAGCGAGCATGCGAAAGTCCGCGAATTCAGGATGAAGCGCGTTGCAGACGTTGACCGCTTCCAGCATGTTCGGATACGCGTGATGTGCGCGCTCGCAGCCGCGCATCGAAGCGAAGCGCGCCTTGCCTGCGCCCATGCCGTGCATCGAAGATGCCGGCGCACCAACGCCGGCGTTGACGCGCCGATCCCTATGAACCGAGTTGTTCCGGCGAAACGGATCGACAGCGGCAAGGATCGTGCGGCGGCGCGTTCGGAGTCGCCGGCGAATCGCACGGGGCGCACGATCGCTCGGCCGACGAGCCGGCAGGCTTGCTTGATGTCACTGTCGGGATAGCGGTAATCGGCCGATCTTGTCCGCTCGGCGTTGCGAATCGGCGAATAGCCGCTGCACAGCAGGCCGAGCGCCGCGCGGTTGAGCGCACCGCATCTTTCGGCATCGATCGTCGCAACGAAAGGAAGGCACGGGCGGACGCTGCGAGAAAGCCCGCGTTCCGGCGCAGGCCATCCTGCCGGATACCCGCATGTCCGTGTCGACCGAGATACTGAAGCGCGGCTGCTGCATTTCGCATGCATGCGCCGTTTATTGATCCACGCACCCGCAAGCACGGCGGCGGCGCATCCCGGCAGGCCCGCACATTCGAAGAGCAGCGCCATCCGACACGTGTCGGCTCGGGCGGCTTGCTCTGCCCGAACGAAGCCGATTACGCGCACGGCTTCGCACGAAGCGAGCAAAGACGAACGTCGTAAAAAAAATGGGCCACCGCATGCGTGCATGCGACGGCCCGAACCACGCCCCGCGGGCCGGGCGTCGAGCGCCGGCGCGCGGGGAGCGCTACGCGATTACCACTGATACGACATGCCGGCGCCCCACACGTAGTTGCTGCCGCTGTAGCTCACGCCCGTCTTCACCTTGATGTTCTGGGTGATACGAGCGGTCGCGCCGAGCGCGGACGCCTGATAGCCCTTGAAGTTGGCCGTGCCTACGCCCACGGCCAGCGTCTTGCCCGGGTCCACGTCCGGAATCATCGTCAACGCGGTGGCGGCCGCGATGCCGGAATAGGCGTCGCGCGAGAGCGTATCGATCTGGCTTTGCATGCCGGTCATCTGATTCTGGATGCCCGACACGGCGCTGTTCAACTGGCCGACGTTGACGGCGTCCGTCGCATTGACGCCGGCCGCGACGTTGGTGATCCTGCGCTCGTTGCCCGCGGAACCGACCGACACCGTATTGGCCTCCGACGCAACGGAACCCGTGCCAAGCGCGACCGAATTCGATCCCGACGCCATCGCGCCCTGACCGACGGCGACACTGTCCGTACCCGTCGCGCTCGAGTTCGTGCCGTACGCCGAGCTGTTCGCGCCCGACGCCGTCGCACCGGCGCCCGTCGCGACGCTGTTATCGCCCGACGCAACCGCGTTTCCGCCCAGCGCCGTGCTCGAATCGCCGGTGGCGGAAGCATTCGCGCCGGCAGCGGTGCTCGTCGTACCGGAAGCAACCGTGTTGACGCCGAGGGCCGTGCTGCTGTCGCCGGCTGCCGCCGCGTTCTCACCGAACGCCGAGCTGCTGTTGCCGGATGCGGTCGAGTTCGCGCCGTTGGCGGTGCTGTTATCGCCCGACGCGGTTGCGTTTGCGCCATTGGCCGTGCTGCTCGTGCCCGACGCCGACGCGTTGTTGCCCGTCGCCGTCGCGCTGTCGCCGGTAGCCGCGGCGTTTTCGCCCGTTGCCGTCGCGCCCGCGCCGGATGCGGTCGAGTTCGCGCCGTTGGCGGTGCTGTTTTCACCCGTCGCCGACGCGTTCGTGCCGTTGGCCGTGCTGTTGTCGCCCGACGCGGTCGAGTTCGCACCGTTGGCCGTGCTGTTGCTGCCCGACGCGGTCGAGTTCGCACCGTTGGCCGTGCTGTTGCTGCCCGACGCGGTCGAATCCGTGCCGGTTGCCGTGCTGTTATCGCCCGTCGCCGACGCATTCGTGCCGCTCGCCGTGCTGTTGTCGCCCGACGCGGTCGAGTTCGCACCATTCGCCGTGCTGTTGCTGCCCGACGCGG
>NZ_LOYJ01000118.1:0-1297 GCF_001526245.1 Burkholderia sp. MSMB1498 | reverse complement strand
TCGAGACCACGAGCGGCGGCGACAGCAGCATCCGGTCGCCCGTCGCGCGCATGATCAGGTTGCCGTTGAAGCAGTAGTCGCGGCAGATCGTGCCGACCTCGCCGCCGTTCTCGAAGCGCTTGCGCACGCCCGGCTCGCGCGCGAGCTGCAGGCCCGCGACGAGCCCCGCGCCCGAGATCTCACCGACGATCGGGTGATGCGAAAACGTCTCGCGCAGCAGTTTCTGGAAGTAGGGGCCCGTATCGGTCTTCACGCGCTCGACGATCTTCGCGTCGCGCAGCAATGTCAGGTTCGCCACCGCCACCGCCGCCGCGACCGGATGCCCGGAGTACGTCATCCCGTGATTGAACTCGCCGTGCGCGATCAGCGCGTCGGCGATCCGGTCCGACAGCGCGACCGCGCCCATCGGCACGTAGCCGCTCGTCAGCCCCTTCGCGAGCGTCATCAGATCCGGCTCGAAGCCGAAGTGCCGATGCGCGAACCATTCGCCGGTGCGCCCGAATCCACCGATCACCTCGTCGGCGACGAGCAGCACGTCGTACTTGCGGCAGATTCGCTCGATCTCGGGCCAGTACGTCGACGGCGGGAAGATCACGCCGCCCGCACCCTGGAACGGCTCGCCGATGAACGCCGCGACGTTGTCCGCGCCGAGCTCGAGAATCTTCGCCTCGAGCTGCCGCGCGCGCTCGAGCCCGAACGCCTCCGGCGTTTGCCCTTCGCTCGCTTCGCCGAAGTAATAAGGCTGATCGATGTGCACGATGTGCTCGACTTTCGACGGCATCTGCTCGTGCATGTAGCCCATGCCGCCGAGCGTCGCGCCCGCGATCGTCGAGCCGTGATAGCCGTTCTTGCGCGAGATCACGAACTTCTTTTGCGGGCGGTTCTGCGTGCGCCAGTACTGATGCGCGACGCGCAGCACCGTATCGTTGCCCTCGGAGCCGCTGTTGCAATAGAAGAAGCGGTTGAACGACGGCGGCGCGATCTGGGCGAGCAGCGCGGACAGCTCGATGATCGGCGGGTGCGTGGTCTTGAAGAACGTGTTGTAGAACGGCAGTTCGCGCAGCTGCCGGCTGCCGGCCTCGATCAGCTCCTCGCGCCCGTAGCCGACGTTCACGCACCAGAGCCCGGCCATCCCGTCGATGATCTTGTTGCCGTCGGAATCCCACAGATACACGCCCTCGGCCTTCACGATCACGCGGCTGCCCGTGCGATTGAGCGAGCCCATGTCCGAGAACGGATGGATATGGTGCGCCGCGTCGAGCGCGCGATATTCGGCGCTCGTGCGGCGCTGCTGCGC
>NZ_LOYJ01000117.1:0-683 GCF_001526245.1 Burkholderia sp. MSMB1498 | reverse complement strand
CCTGTGGCGTCGATCCCCATGCCTATCTGCTGCACGTGCTGACCGAATTGCCGCAGCGCGCACCGGATGCCGATATTGGCGACCTGCTACCGTTCAACTTCGCTCGACAGCAAGCCGTTACCGGGTAACTCCGATCGCTACCGCGCTGGGCCGAAGTATTGGTCCCACTGTTCCGAATCGGGATCGAGTCGGCGCACAATCGCGTCGTCTGCCCGCGCGATCAACCGTTCCAGCATCTGGCGCTTCGTTACCGAGTAACGGCGAGCTAACCGCGTCAGAGCAAGATACGCTTCCGTGCTCACCCACATATCCAGACGTCGATCACCGTTGCCGTCCTTGCCTGCCGTCTCGCGCCTTGCCCGATAAGCCGCCTGCCGCTGCGCCGTCGTTTGCGTCATCTCGCATCTCCTTCGTTACCCGGTAACTATCGATTCGAAACATGTTACCCGGTAACACGTCACCTAACGACGTGTGGCGGATTTAGCGCTTACCGCCGATCTGCTCCACGCGTTTCGCGGTGTGAGCGCCTTGGTCACTGGCGAGCCTTTTCGGAGCGACGGCGATACTTATTCCGTCTTGAGCCGGTGGCCAGATGTTTTCCATCGAGTAAGCGCCTCGCGAAGGCCGTCCGCAATCCGGCGCGCACGTGAGGCATGATTGGTTATCGAGCGCTCGTGTTGGCC
>NZ_LOYJ01000116.1:0-40198 GCF_001526245.1 Burkholderia sp. MSMB1498 | reverse complement strand
GGCGTTCGGCGTTCGGCGTTCGGCGTTCGGCGTTCGGCGTTCGGCGTTCGGTGTTCGGTGTTCGGTGTTCGGCGTTCGGCGTTCGGCGTTCGGCGTTCGGCGTTCGGCGCTCGACGTTCGACGTTCGACGTTCGACGTTCGACGTTCGACGTTCGACGTTCGACGTTCGACGTTCGACGTTCGGCGCTCGACGTTCGACGTTCGGCGTTCGACGTTCGGCGTTCGGCGCGCGCGCCGCCGAAGTTCGCTCCTCAGTGCGCGACGGCAAATATCCCGATACCAAAACACGGAGCACATGCCGCGACTCGCAAAGCACGGAGTACTGATCACGAATCACTAGGCACGAAGCACAATTCACGAAGCACCCGACACGAATCCGCCACCGCCTCACCGCCCACCGCCCACCGCCCGTCACTGATTCCAATACTTGACCGGCCGGGCGATCCCCGGCTCGCAATCGATCGTGTATTCGGCGACGTCGACGCCATAGCGCGTCAGATCGCTCCACCAGCGCCCGGACGGCTCCTTGCGCAGCCGCACGAGCACGCGATCGGCGAGGTAGTCGAGCTCCTTGCGGACTTCGATCGGCGTGACGTCCGGGTAGATCGAGCGCATCGTCGCCTGCACGACGTCCTCGGCAACCTCTTCCGGCCGCGCGTTGTACAGCGCGAGAATCAGGTGCCAGCGCAGCGTCTCGCGGCGCACCTTCGCATGATCGATGCCGAGCGGCGCGCAATGCGTCATGACATCCCCCGCAATTGCAGGTTCTCGATCTTCAAGGCGACCGCGTCGAGCTTCGCTTCGATGACGGTCTGATTGCGCACGTAATCCTCGCGCCGCACGTATTGCAACGGCAGATCCGCCTGAAACTTCAGGAAATCGCGCTCGAGACGCGCGACGTTGTCGGTCTGACGGCCGATCTGCTCGAGCAACATTCGCAGTTGTTCCTCCTGCTTCTGATCGCGATCGGCCTGGTGCCGCTCGATCTGCACGAACAACGCCTTGCCCGCCGCGGCCAGCAGCCCGACGAACGTCGCGAGCATCGACGCCAATTGCCAGAATTCCACTTGCAGCGTCACTGCCCGCTCCCCTCGAGCCAGTCGATCAATGTGTTCAGTTGTGCTTCGATGTTTCGGCTGCGTCGCGCGTTGTCGACGTGGTTGGCGAGGACGTCGTCCGCGCGTACCCCGGAGTCAGCGTCGTCGGCGGAGCCGGCCGGCGCAGCAGCTCCGGCGGCAGGATCGGCCTCGGGCAGACGGGCGGCGTCGCGGCCGGCTGCGGCGTTCCACACGCCGACAAAGCCGTCGGTAAAAACGCAGCGAGGCAGAGCCTCAGGACGCGCATCCGGCGTCGGGCGGTATTGGCGGGTGACACGGGCGATTCTCCGTTTCAATGCGTCGGCTTCGAGCGCGTGATGCGCGTTTGCGGTGAAGAGATCGGCGGCGAGGCGGTTCGCGCGCAGCGTGCCTTCGCGCTCCTGCGCGCGGGCGCTTTCGGCGGCATCGCGCAGCGCGTCGGCATGCCGGCGCTCGACGGCGGCGAGCTTCGCGTCGGCCGCGCGCGCGCCGGCGCGCTGCCCGTTGACGTAGCCCGTCGCGCCGGCGACGAGCGCGCTCGCGGCCGACGCGACGACGAGCGCGCCGAGCCCGCCGCGCGCGAACGAAATCGGCCGGCTCATGCGCAGGCTCCCGGCCCGAAGCCCGCGCCGATGTAGCGTGGCTCGAACGTGTGCAGGATCGCGCGCGGGTAGCCGCGGTTCTCGCGAAACGCAGCCGCGCCGCGGCCGGCGTTGAAACGCTCGACGTGGCCGAACCAGCGGCCGCGATTCGCGCCGCCCGCGACGGCCGCGCGTTGATCGCGATACACCCAGCCGAGCCCGCCGTTGTACGCGGACAACGTCATCGCGGCGCGCTCGCAGCGGCCGTCGGCTTCGATCCGGTCCCACAGGTAGCGGTCGTAGCGCACGAGCGCGCGGATCGACCACGACGGGTTGAACGGCTGCGCGTCGCCGAGCTCGGCGCGATAGAGGCCCGCGAGCCATTGCGTCGTGGACGGCATGAACTGCGTCATCCCCTGCGCGCCGACCGGGCTGACCGCGTCCGGACGCCATCTGCTCTCCTGATGAATCTGCGCGGCGAACGCCGACACGGGCGCGCCGAGCCCCCACACCGCGCGCGCGTTGCGCGTGAGCTCGGCGCGATAGGCGTATGCATTCGCGGGAATCTGCGCGCAGGTTGCGGCGGGCGCGCACAGCAGCGCCGCGATCAGGAACGTCGCGCGCATCGTCACAGGCCCAGCGCGACGCCGATCACGACGCCGACGACGATCAGCGCGCGGCGCAGCATCGCCGCGGCGAACACGCGCTCGTAGCCGGCGACGATCTTGTAATCGGCGCCGAGCGATTCGCCGCTCGCGCCGTGGCGCCAATCGGCCTGCAGATAGCTGTCCGGGCGCGCATACGGAAAGAGCCCGCGATCGAGCCAGTACGCGACGACGGCCGCGAGGCTCACGAGGCTCAGCTTGTAGAGCGACACGGGCAGTTGCTGCGGGGAAATCGATGCGATCACCGCGATCAGCGCGATCGCGGCGATGACCCAGCTCGTGAGCCGAGGAAAGCGTCTGGTGAATGGCATCGGCCTCTCCCGAAAATGAACATGCCGCCATGATCGGCGGCATGTCGGGACAGGTCTTTTAATCGGCTTTATTTAGCGCGCGGCGCGTTCGGGCGAATGCGTCGCAAAGCGTTGTCGAATCGTCGCTCGATTCGATTCGCGGGAAATGCGTGTTGGGACCGCGATCCGATTCAATTCGTTCAGTTCGGCTGATTTCTTTCGTTTTCTGCTTCGGTTCGATTCTTTGGTGCGACGCTTTGGGACGATGCTTCGCTCGATGCCGTCGGTTGTTGCTGCGATTTAATGCGTCGATTTAATGCTTCGATTCGCGGTCTCGATTCTCGGTCTCGATTCACCGCCTCGATTCACCGCCTCGATTCGCCGCTTCACTTCGATGGGTCAGTTCGATGTTCCGGCTCATTACGCCGATTAGGCACTTCCATTCGCCGCCTCGAATCCACGCTCCGCTCCAACACCCCGATTCGGCCCGATCGTTCGCTCGTCGACGCGACGCTCAGCGCCGGTTCGGCATTTCGGTCCGCACTCGCTTCGCGCGATGGCCACCGCTACCGCCGCCATCGCCATCGCCATCGCCATCGCCGACGCCGACGCCGACGCCACCGCCATCACCGCCGCGCGACGCGGCTCGGCCGGAGCGTCTGCCACTCCGGCAAGCTGCCGGCGGGCGTTCGAACGCATTCGATATCCGGCGCGGACGGATTGTCGATGATGCTGCCGACCGCATACGACTTGCCTTCGAACATGCAGCCCGTCGATTCCGTGCGCAGCGCGTGCAGCGCACTCGCCGCGTCGCTCGCCTTGTAGCCGAAAAACGCGATGGCGAGCGCAGCGGCGCCGAGCACGCCGACCGCAACCTTCATGTTGAAGCGCGCCGACGCCGCGTCGCGACGGTTCGCGTCGCAGTGCGGACAAGCGGCGGGATGAACGGAGGAAAACGCATCGGGCGGCCGGCTCGGCGCGAACGCGGCGGAAGCGGCCGCGGCGGCCGAAGCCGCGAACGCGGTGGGCGCGGCGTACGCGACCGGAGCCGCGGCGCAAGCAGCGGGCGACGCCGCATGCTGCGTGACCGACTGCGCGGCCGACTGCGCGACGGCCGGCGCAACCGGCTGCGCAACCGGCTGCGCAACGGCCTGCGCTGACGGCGGCGCGGCGGCGGGCGCTTGCTTGGCGGGCGTCTGCGTCGCGCGCCCGAGCCACTCGACGAGATACTCCTCGACGTCGATGTACGCGCCCTTCAGGATCAGCCGCGCCTTGCGCGCGCCGGCCCGCGCCAGCACCTTGCGCCACACTTCGAGCGGCTCCTCCTCGGTGACCTCGACGATGCGCTGGACGAGCTGCGCGATCATCCGCTTCTGATGCTGCGTGACGTACTCGACGCGCTCCTCGCGCTCGCCGAACTGCACGTTCACGACGTTGCTGTTCGTAATCGGCGTTCCGTGACTCACCGAATCGCCGATGTGAACCTGATCTACGTTGGCCCCGAAACTGATTTTTCTTGTTGATTCTTCGTTCATTTTTTCTTGCGTGGTGGTTTGGTGGGTGTGGTGGTTACGTTGAAAGCGTGACTCCCTCCCGCGACGGTATTGTTCTGCCCGATCGTCGCGCTGCCGAAATCGATCGCGAACTTCGGCCCCGCCTCCGGCAGCGCGCCCGCCGTCAGTGCGCCGATCGCGGCCGATTTCACCGCGAGCGGCGCGGCCCGGTACTTCTCGATCAGCTCGATCTCGTCACGGGTCAGCCCGGCGCTCGAGCGCACGCCCGTAATCACGTACTGCGCGTCCACGCCCTCGGCCGCGACGAGGTTCAGATACGCGGCGTCCGGCGTGCTCTCGCCCTTCTCGTAGGTGATCTGCGCGCGCTTCGACACACCACCCAATGCGGCGAAATCGGTCTGGCTCTTCGCCAGGCGCTCGCGCTCTTCCTTCAGCCGAGCGCCGATCTCTGATTTCTGCACATCAACCCCTTGCAAGGTGCAGATTTCTGCACCATAATTCATTCACACCGTCACACGACGAACGGCAATCGAGTCGGCACCTGCCCGTGCCGACGGCCCCTTGCGAGGAGCATCCATGAAACTGCGCACCGCCGCCGAAGCTCGCGCCGAGCTTCAATCGAAAGGCGTTTCGATCACCCAATGGGCGATCGCCAATCAATTTTCTCCCAATCTCGTTTTCGAGGTGCTCGGCGGCCGCAAGAAATGCATTCGCGGCCAGGCGCACGACATCGCGGTGAAGCTCGGCCTCAAGGCGGGCGAGATCTGCGCCGATCCCGCGACGGCGCTCGCGCCCATTCACCGGCGCGCCGCCGCATAACCCTTCAGCGCCAAAAGCCGCTGCGGCGGCCCGCACTCAAGCCGCGATGCGCGCGGCCGCCGCCGTGCGTCGCGCGTTGCGCTGCGTGATCCGAACCGTGCCGGCGCATGCCGCGATGGCCGTCTCATTCAATACACATCGCATGCACATTCGCCGCGCCTCGAACCGATTGCTCGCCAAATTCCGAAACGCAATGACACTCCATCACCTGAAGATTAACCGTTTTCGATTCCATTGGCTGCAAATGCGTTGCATCGATGTCAAACGAATCGATTTCGTTACGCCGATTTTCGACGCGAATGGCGCATTTCGCCCGCGGCCGCACCGCGCTAAATACGCGGCGCGGCGCGATTTCAAACGCATTTTCGATTTCGATAAAAAGCGCCAAACGATTGCCGATCGCCCGAAAGCGGCCACTGGATGCGCGGCGCGCGGTGTGATAAGCGCGAACGGCGGCGCGTCGTTCGCCGCATGGACCGCAGCGCCGACGGGAGCCGCCCGATGAGCGCCGGCACGACGACCACCACCAAATCGGCCGAGAAAGTGCTCGAAGTCCTGAACGTCCTGCTCGGCCACTTCGCGCACGGCTTGACGCCCGGCGAGCTCGCGAAGGCGACGCGCCTGTCGCCGTCGAACATCACGCGCTACGTCGCGACGCTCGAAGAAACCGGCTTCGCCGAACGCATTCCGGAGACTGGCCGCATCCGGCCTTCGGTGCGGTTCGCGCAACACGCGGTCGCGATCGCGCAGAGCTTGAACGCCGCGCGACATCGCCTCGATGAACTGGCCAGCCGCCTGGCCGCCCCACGCTAAGGAGTCCATGACAATGGCACGCAAACCTTCCGCCGTCGCGCCGCAGCCCGTCGTCGTGACGGATGCCGACACCCCCGCCCTTCCCGCAATGGCCGCGGCGTCGAACGCGCTCGCCGCGCATTCGGCCGCCGTCGCCGAGCAGTTCGGCGACGGGCTGCCGTACGAGCGCGCCCGCGTCGTCAACGAAGCGCGCTTCTACATGGCGCAGAGCGCCGAGGCGATGCTCGAAGCGGGCAAGCGCCTGATCCTTCTGAAGGAGAACGAACCGCATGGCGATTTCACGCGCATCGTCGAAGAGCAGCTCGGGCTCGCGCCGCAGGTGGCGCGGCGGATGATGCAGGCATCGGTGAAGTTTCTCGGCGCGGAGCACGGCGGCGCGAAGCGCTCAGCGCTGAGCGTTCTGGGCAAGACCAAGCTGTACGAGCTGATGGTGCTCGACGACGACGAGCTCGACGTGCTCGCCGACGGCGGCACGGTTGCGGGCCTCGCGCAGGACGACATCGACCGGATGACGACCCGCGAGCTGCGCGCCGCGCTGCGCGAAGCGCGCGAGAACGCCGACGCGCAGGCGCGCCTGCTCGCCGACAAGAACGGCAAGCTCGACGAGCTCGCCGCGAAGCTGACGAGCAAGGCGACGCACGTGAAGCGCGCGACGCCCGACGAAACGGCCGCGCAGATCCGCGGCGAGGCGAGCGCGATCGCGTTCGAGGCCGAATCGGTCGTCCGCGGCCAGCTGCGCGCGGCGTTCGACACGCTCGCGCGGCACGCGCAAACGCACGGCACGCCGCACGACGACTTCATGGCCGGCTTGCTCGGGCAGATCCAGCTCGCGCTGAATCAGCTGCGCAGCGACTTCGGCGTGAAATCGGCGGCCGACGGCGACGACATGCCGGAATGGCTGCGCGGAGCGGATGCGGATTTCGAGGGCGAGGGCTACGCCGATGCCGATGTCGATGTCGATGTCGATGTCGATGCTGATGCCAACACCAACACCAACACCAACGCCAACGCCGACGCCGACGCCGACGCCAAAAGCGACGCCAGCATAGCCGCGCACGTCGACAGCCCCGTCGACAGCCCCGCCGTCGACTCAGCCGCCCTCTCCACCGCGCAATGACGAGGCCCCCGCGATGAACGCCGTATTGACCGAACGCATCGTGTCCGTCGCACGAGCCGCGCGCGCGGCGGGCCACGGCAACAAGCATGCGATCTACGAAGCCGCGTGCCGCGAGCTCGGCCTGTCGCGCGCGACGCTGATGCGCAAGCTGAAGGCCGTCACGGTGACGCCGCCGCGCAAGCGCCGCGCCGACGCAGGCCGCAGCGCGCTGACGCGCGCCGAGGCGATGACGATCTCCGCGCTGCTGATCGAATCGACGCGCAAGAACGGCAAGCGGCTGTATTCGATCGCCGACGCGGTCGAAACGCTGCGCGCGAACGGCATGATCCGCGCCGAATCGCTCGACGAATCGACGGGCGAGCTGCGCCCGTTGTCCGACAGCGCGATCCAGCGCGCGCTGCGCACGTACGGCGTGCATCCGGACCAGTTGCTCGCGCCCGCGCCCGTCACCGAGCTCGCGAGCCGCCATCCGAATCACGTCTGGCAGATCGACGCGAGCCTGTGCGTGCTGTATTACCTGAAGCCCGCCGCCGATCCGCGCGCGAACGGCCTGCGCGTGATGGATCATTCGGCGTTCTACAAAAATAAGCCGCGCAACGTCGCGCGCATCGCGGCCGATCGCGTGTGGAGCTACGAGATCACCGATCACGCGAGCGGCTGGATCTACGTCGAATACGTGCTCGGCGCGGAGTCCGGCGAGAACCTGTGCTCGACGCTCATCAACGCGATGCAGGAACGCGGCGGCGCCGACTTGATGCACGGCGTGCCGCGCTTCCTGATGCTCGATGCAGGCGCCGCGAACACCGCCGCGATGACGCGCAACCTGTGCCGCGCGCTCGGCATCGAACTCGTCGTCCACAAGGTCGGCAACGCACGTGCGACGGGGCAAGTCGAGAACGCGCGCAACCTCATCGAACGCAAGTTCGAGCCGGGCCTGAAGTTTCAGCCGGTCAACAGCCTCGACGAGCTCAACGCGCTCGCCAGGCGCTGGCGAATGCATTTCAACGCGACCGCGACGCACGGCCGGCACGGCTCGACGCGCAGCCACGCGTGGCTGCGGATCACCGCGCGGCAGCTCGTCAACGCGCCTTCGCTCGACATCTGCCGCGAGCTCGCGGTCGCCGCGCCGGAGAGCCGCAAGGTCACGCCGAAGCTGCGCGTGTCGTTGCGCGGCGTCGAGTACGACGTGTCGGCGGTGCCGGGCGTGATGGTGGGCGAGAAGCTGATGGTCACGCGCAACCCGTGGCGCGACGACGCCGCGCAAATCGTGCTGACCGGCGACGACGGCCGCGAGACGTACTTCGTCGTGCCCGAAGTCGCGCGCGACGCGCTCGGCTTCGCAACCGATGCGGCCGTGATCGGCGAATCGTTCCGGCGCCATGCCGACACGCCCGCGCAGCGCGCGGTCGACGAGATCGAGCGGCTCGTGTCCGGAGCGCACACCCGCGCCGACGCGAAAGCGCGGCGCCGCGCGAAGGCGCTGCCGTTCGGCGGCCGCCTCGATCCGTACAAGCACATCGACGACGACGCGCTCCCGACTTACCTGCCGCGTCGCGGCACCGAGCACGAACTTGCCGCGCCGCGCGTCGCGCACGCGCCGCTGTCGCTCGTCGACGCGGCGATGCGAATCAAGCCGCGCATCGAGGCCGCCGGCGCGACATGGAGCGCCGAGCGCTTCCGCTGGCTGCAGCAGCGCTTTCCGAACGGCGTTCCGCAGGACCGGCTCGATGCGATCGTCGCCGAGCTCATCGGGCCGCGCTCGGATCTGCATCAGCCGCTGCAGATCGTGCGCACCTCGGCCGGGGGGCGATGATGCTCAAGCTCAAGAACGTATTGCAGCGCATCGGCTGCAAGCAGGCCGATCTCGCCGCGCACATCGGCCTGTCGCAGGCGACGGTCGCGCAGATCGTCAACCATGGCGCGTGGCCGAAGAGTTTCAACGCCGACGCGCTGCGCCGCCGGATTCTCGACTATCTGCGCCAGCGCGGCGTGCTCGAAGCCGCACTCGCCGACGCGTTCGATTCGGCGAGCGATTCGATGCGAGACGGCATGGCCGGACACGCGGCGGCCGGCGCGGCGTTCTCCTCTTGCAACTCGTCGCGCAACTCGTCGCACTTCTCATCGCACGCTTCGTCGCGCCGTTCGCCACGCGACGACACCGATCTCAACCAGGAGGATTCGATGCTACTGCGCAAACAAGCGCTGACGCCCGCCGCGCGCAAACACTTCGGCCTGTTTCGCGATCCGTTCCAGGACGACGTTCGTTCGCACGACGACATGTACCTGAGCCCCGACATCCGCCACGTGCGCGAGGCGATGTTTCAGACTGCGAAGCATGGCGGAATGCTCGCCGTCGTCGCGGAATCCGGTGCGGGCAAGACCACGCTGATGCGCGATCTCGAAGACCGGATCACGCGCGAGAATCAGCCGGTTCTGCTCATCAAGCCGTACGTGCTCGCAATGGAGGACAGCGATCGCAAAGGCAAGACACTAAAAGCGACGCACATCGCCGAGGCGATCGTCACGGCCGTCGCGCCGCTCGAGAAACTCAGGAGCAGCCCGCAGGCCCGCTTCGCGCAACTGCATCGCGCGCTCGAGGACAGCCACGCGGCCGGCGGCCGGCACTGCCTCGTGATCGACGAGGCGCACGCGCTGCCGATCGCGACGCTCAAGCACCTGAAGCGTTTCTTCGAACTCGAATCGGGCTTCGCGAAGCTGCTGTCGATCGTCCTGATCGGGCAGCCGGAGCTGAAAATCAAGCTGTCCGAGCGCAACCAGGATGTTCGCGAAATCGTTCAGCGATGCGAAATGATCGAGTTGCCGCCGCTCGACCGCGCGCGGCTCGACGAGTATCTGGCCTTCAAGCTTGGCCGGCTCGACAAGCGGGTTGGCGACGTGATTGACGCGGGCGGCGTCGACGCGCTGCGCGGGCGGCTGACGATCGCGAGCGACCGCCGCCGCGAGCGCGCCGACACGATCTCGCTGCTGTATCCGCTCGCGGTCGGCAATCTGCTGACCGCGGCGATGAATCTCGCGGCGGGGCTCGGCGTGCCGGTCGTCACGGCCGACGTGATCAAAGGGATCTGACATGAACGCCCGATTGCAAACGCAACGGCCGTCGCTCGAAACGGCCGCACCGCACGAGCCCGCGCCAGCGCGTGCCACGCCGGAAAACGCACGCGTGCTCGACGCCGATTTCGTCGCCCGCCTCACGCTGCTCAACGCGAGCGCACGCGCGCTGCGCGGCCTCGGCTATCGCGTGTTCGACGAGGATGCATTGCCGCGCGACGGCGGACGGCCGACGATCCGCATCGGACCGTCGTCGCGCGCGGCCTCGGTCGACACGCTGCGCGGGCATGCCAACGGCGTGTCGATCGAGCGCCGCGACGGGCGCGGCTTCGCCTGCGTCGACTTCATGGGCGTGCGGGTGACGTGGGAAGTGACAGTGTGACGACATCGCCGAAGAAACGAACGCGCCGCGTCCACTGACGCGACGCACACGAAAACAAGCAAGGAGTGAAGCAATGGAACAAAGGATTCCGAATGGTTATTGGAAAGACGCAAAAGGCTGCCTCGTCCCGGAAAACATGATCAAGCCGCTTGATCGCGAACGCGACCGGCTCGTGCGCGAGCTCGTCGACGAGGCGCGGCGCGTATCGCGCACGCTCGCCGAGCTGAAGACGCGGATCTTCGGCGACGTGGCGGCCTTCGTCGACATGTCGGCCGAAACGTACCAGGCCAAGCTCGGCGGCAAGAAAGGCAACGTCACGCTGTATTCGTTCGACGGCCGTTATCGCATTCAGCGCGCGATCCAGGACCGGATCGCATTCGACGAGCGGCTGCAGGCCGCGAAAGCGCTGATCGACGCGTGCCTGCACGACTGGACGACCGATGCGCGCCCGGAGATCCAGGCAATCGTCGCGCAGGCGTTCGCGACCGACAAGGAAGGCCAGATCAACACCGGCCGCGTGCTCGCGCTGCGCCGGCTCGACATCGCGGACGCGCGGTGGCAGGACGCGATGACGGCGATCGGCGAGGCGTTGCAGGTAATCGGCAGCCGCTCGTACGTGCGGATCTACGAGCGTATCGGCGATACCGAGCAGTACGAACAGATTCCGCTCGACATCGCCGGCGTGTAGGAACGGGATCGACGAGGACGGCGCCGTCGGGCGGCGGCGGGTGCCGTCAGGCGGCGGCGCCGGGCGTGTGGGCGCTTGGGCGCTTGGGTGCTTGGGTGCTTGGGTGCTTGGGTGCTTGGGTGCTTGGGTGCTCGGGCGCTCGGGCGCTTGAACGCATGATTGCTTGCCGGGATGAAACGGTTCGAATGGAGGCTGTATGAAGGCGGATTTCAAGAGCAAGGGGCCGGAGCTGCTGGTCGACCTTGCGCAACATGTGTCGGTGGCGCTCAAGGAGCTGGCGGCGATGAAGACGGACGAGGCCGATCAGCTCGGCCGGGAGATCGCCGACAGGATGGCGGCGCATTGGGGCGGACAAAACGTGTATTTCCCGATGGGGGTGTCGTACAAGCTGTCGCAGCGCGACCGCAGGATTTACGACGAGTTTCGCGGCGACAATCACGGCGAGCTCGCGCGAAAGTACGGCGTGTCGATTCAGTGGATCTACAAGATCATCAAGGCGGTCGGACGCGAGGAGACGGCCGCGCGGCAGAAGCGGCTGTTTTCCGATCGATGAGGCGTGGCGATGCGGCGAGCCGGGGGCTGGGAAATCGGGCGGGGGTTGGGAAATCGGCGGTTTTGGTTTTGGTTTTGGTGCGGCGGTTGCGGCAGGCGGTACGGAATTGCGCGAGGCCGAGCTTCGCGGCGTGGCCGGGGCGGTGGTTGGGGTGATTATGTCGCGAGGGTGTGGTGGGTTGTTGCGCGGGGGGGCAGTCAACCCGCGCTGCAATCGCGCCGATCGCGCCCTCCGCGACACCGCCCTAGATCTCGGTCGCGTCGCACCCATTCGGCACAACGGCATATGCACACGCCATTCCTCATTCAAAAACGTGTCGCGCCGGTTTCTTTAAATAGAATTCTCACCTTGAACAAGAAAATCTGGCAGCATAATGATTCGCCTTCTATGCCTCACTATTAGAAATAGGCTTCCCCAAATTATCGGCATCCGATAATACGCTGCCGATATTCGGTGAAATATCGATAACGCACCCAGTCGATAAAGCGAACCATGTTCGAATCATTCAACAAAGACGTGATTGCCGCGTTTATTAGAAACAAACGCAAGATCATCGAAAATGGGGCCACTCGACAAGTACGGACGCTGCTGGACGACATCGGCGCGGTGGCCTTCCGCCTGCTGCCCCATCCGCTCCTGTTTCCCGCCGAAGACTTCGACATGCTCGCCCGAATCGCGCGTGATCTGCTGTCCGCTCAAAACAAGATCGCGCGTCATCTTTGCCGACATCGCTCACGGGCGGACATCCTCCAGCAATTCTCGCTCAGCGACGCGCTGATGCCTTACGTCGACTGGGAGGAACTGGAAGCCGGCAGCCGCCGGGTAACGCGCGTCGACATCCTCCCCTTGCCGGATGGCTATGCAGTTTGCGAATTGAATTTCTCGGCGGCGGTCGGGGGAGCCGAACTGTTCGACTGCTATCGCCGGTTCATGCAAGCGGCCGGCTGGCCGGCTGTCGCGCTCGACGGTTCCCCTTATACAAATCTGCGCTCGCTGTACGAGGACAGCATCGCGTCTTTGGGTATCGATCGAGTGGTCCTCCTCGATTGGAGTTCGCACGCCGCCCGCGGATATGCCTCGCCCGAACTTGCCCGTCGGTACCTTGCGGGCATGGCGAGCGATATACCGATCGAAGTTCATACGGAATTGACTTATCCGTCGAAGTGGCTGGGCGACGGCAACGGCATTCTGATTCACCGGAATTTCGTCTATGACGACATGACGGTGAACATCGATAAATTCCATGCAATTCACCGCAGCGGCGCAAAATTTTCCAACGGGCTGGAAGCCGAGTTGCTAATGAACAAGACATGGCTCGCGCTGTTATGCGACGAGCGTTTTCACACGCTCCTCGACGACGACGAGATCGCCGCGATCCGAAACTATATCCCGCATACCTTTCGACTCGACGAAAGCACGCTCGCCGATACGTTGGCCCGCAAAGACGAATGGGTGTTCAAACTGAATGTTTCTTATGGAGGCGTCGACGTGATGATCGGCAGAGATCATTCGGCCGGCGCGCTCGCCAATCGATTGCGGAAAAAAGGCGTGGCAAACTGGATTTGCCAGGCTTTCCGCGAGGTGGCGACGATTCGCCATCCTTTCGACGAAACCTTTGTCGCAGCCGAACACAAGCCAGTGCTGGGAATGTATCTCCACCGCGACAAGGCGAGCGGCATGGTGCTACGCTCGAATCGCTTTTCGAGCGTGGTCAATGCGGGCAGCGGCGCGGGAGTTCACTGGGCGGCCGTCGCCACTCGAGCAGAAAAGGAAGCCGTTCTCGCGGCACTGGACGCTTAGCCTCAACGTGAACCGAACATTTGCGTATCGAACCGCCAACGACAACAACCGGGAGAAGCGCATGGACACAGCCGAACTGCATTTCCGTAACAACGAAGGAGGAATGGCCGATTACGTCACGCAGTTGAGGGACGTGGGAACCGTGATGCTTCCCGCCTATGTGGCCTTCGACGCGCACGAGCTAACGCGCATCGACCAGTTGCAAGCCCAAATGCCGGAGGAATCCGTGACCGCCGGCGACGCCGGCGACACGCACGACATCTATGTCCGGCGCATCATGCTCGACCGGGCCGGCGAGCTTCCTCAACTCGTCAACCGGCCCTACTCCGACCAGATCCTGGACATTCTCACCGACGCCCGGCGCACGCGATTCTTCGGCGACATGTTCGCCACGCGCGCCGAGTACTTCATCCGGCGATGCCAGATCAACCGGATGGTGAAGGACTCCTTCATCGGCATCCACCTCGACGCGGCAAGCAATCCGGACTACGAATTTTCGGTCGTCATTCAGCTCGGCAATAAGTTCGAGGGCGGCGAATTCGTGGTTCATCCGGAAGGCCGGCCGTTGAACGTCTTCGCGCCGACTTACGGCACGGTCATCGTCACGAACTGCATGCACCGGCACGAAGTCAGAACGGTGCGCACGAACGAGCGCACGTCGCTGGTCTATTTTTACTCGCGCCACGACAAAGCCAACCGGCGCGCATGACCGGGCGACGCCGCTGGTGAGCCGACAGCAGGCAAAGCCGATCGCCGGGCTTCGCCGTCGTCTGCGTACTATGCCGGCCTGTCCCGGTCGGAAACCGCAATCGTCGGCCGATCGTTCCGATTCCGTGGCTCGCACGCCGGCCGCTCGAATAGCAGAATCGGCTGGCCTTTGTATTCGGTAGCGGCTATCTCCCGATAACCGAACTCGCCGGCCAGTCGAATGCAAAAGCGATTTTCAGGGCCGATCAGGCAAACGGTGCGCCGCGCCGCCAAGTGCTCGTCCGCCCAATCCAGCACCGCATACAACGCTTCGCGCGCGACACCTGTCCCCCACGCGGCGGGGGACAGCGCGCCGCCCAATTCCGGCACATTGTCGAGCGCGGGAACGATATCGCGCTTGGCATCGGCAAAGCCCAGTTCGCCGATGAAACGCCCGGTCTGCTTTTCGTGAACCGTCCAGTAACCGAAGCCCAGCAATCGCCAATGCCCGACATAGCGCAATAGGCGAAACCAGCACTCTTCCATCGTGTACGGCTCCTCGCGTATCAAGCGCGTCACGTCGGGATCGGCCCATAGTGCCCGGCTGCTGTCGAAGTCGTCCAGGCGATGGCCGGACAGGATCAAGCGAACCGTCTCGATAACCGGCGCGGATCGGCCGACGGCGCCGTCGACATGCTCTTGCATGATTCCACCTCTCGCAACTTGGCTGCTCCGATCCGATTGGAAACCCGCGCGTTTCGATCGCGGCTCGACGTCAGTTCCGGCGAACCGCCAATCGCACATCGTATTCGCGATGACTGATCGAGCGTCGCCGATCAGCCGTCACAACCTCTCCGACGGTCAAACCTTAGGCGATCCGCTGTCCTCGTGACTACCCACTATCCTTGACCAGTACGAAGTTCCCGTGATGTGCATCCCGGCCGCCATTGACAACCAACAGGCAACGTGTACCCTCATGCGCGCCCCGCACTACCAGCGCAAATCGACCGCGCTCGGCCGACTCCGAAGCCACCCACGCGCAATTGTCCGCGGCGGCATTGCGGCCGTCGGCGTCGACAATGTTCGCCGACAGTTCGCCGAACCATTCGATCAGCACACCGAACAAGGAGGATCGGCAATCCTCGATCGAATCGGAAACGCCATCGGCGTGACGTGCGAAACAAAGGACAAATTTGCGCCGAGCCGGAAAAACAAAGCCGGCCAAATGGCCGGCTTTGTTACGCCCGTGTCTCCCGCCTCTCAGCGGAGAAATCGCTCGGATCGGCGTCGACTCTCGATGAGTCCCGATAAGAAATGAAGTGCGTCATCAGAGAGTCAAGCATAGCTTATCCGGATGACCGGCTTATGCTTGACGACACGTCTTCCTCGAACGCCTTGGCAGGGATTTGGTGGGCCCGGCGGGTTTCGAACCCGCGACCAATCGATTATGAGTCGACTGCTCTAACCACTGAGCTACAGGCCCTAAAAACGAATGCGACGCAAAAAAAGACCCGGAGATACTGGCCGGGCCGGCATTGTAACAACTAAGTAAGGAAATCGCCGCCGGATTCTTGCGCCCCGGCGGCGACCGATCGGAAACGGGCGATCAGTTCCCCTCGAGGAACGACTTCAGCTTGTCCGAACGGCTCGGATGACGCAGCTTGCGCAGCGCCTTCGCCTCGATCTGACGAATCCGCTCGCGCGTGACGTCGAACTGCTTGCCGACTTCCTCGAGCGTGTGATCCGTGCTCATTTCGATGCCGAAGCGCATCCGCAGCACCTTCGCCTCGCGAGGCGTCAGCGAATCGAGCACGTCCTTCACGACGTCGCGCATGCTCGCATGCAGCGCGGCGTCGGCCGGCGCGACCGTGTTGGTGTCCTCGATGAAGTCGCCGAGATGGGAATCGTCGTCGTCGCCGATCGGCGTTTCCATCGAGATCGGCTCCTTCGCGATCTTCATGATCTTGCGGATCTTGTCTTCCGGCATCTCCATCTTCTCGGCGAGCGTGGCCGGATCAGGCTCGAGGCCCGTTTCCTGCAGAATCTGCCGCGAGATGCGGTTCATCTTGTTGATCGTCTCGATCATGTGAACCGGAATCCGGATCGTGCGCGCCTGGTCCGCGATCGAACGCGTGATGGCCTGGCGAATCCACCACGTCGCATACGTCGAGAACTTGTAGCCGCGGCGGTACTCGAACTTGTCCACCGCCTTCATCAGGCCGATGTTGCCTTCCTGGATCAGGTCGAGGAACTGCAGGCCGCGGTTCGTGTACTTCTTCGCGATCGAGATCACGAGACGCAGATTCGCCTCGGTCATCTCGCGCTTCGCCTGGCGCGCCTTCAGTTCGCCCGCCGCCATCTGCCGGTTGGTTTCCTTCAGGTCCTTGAGCGGCAGCACGACGCGCGCCTGCAGATCGAGCAGGCGTTGCTGCTGTTCGCGGATCGCCGGGATGTTGCGCGACAAAATCGCGCTGTACGAATGGCCTTCGGCCGCGATCTTCTCGGCCCAATCGAGATCCGTCTCGTTGCTCGGGAAGCGCGCGATGAATTCCGAACGCGGCATGCCGCACTTGTCGACGACGATGTGCAGGATCTGGCGCTCGACCTGACGCACTTCGTCAACCTGCGCGCGCAGCGTGTCGCACAGACGCTCGACGGTGCGCGCGGTGAAGCGAATCGACATCAGTTCGTTCTGGATCGTCTCCTGCGCCTTCAGGTACGACTTCGACTTGTAGCCTTCCTTCTCGAACGCGCGGCGCATCTTGTCGAACCATTCGCTGATCAGCGCGAACTTTTCGAGCGACGCGCGCTTCAGCGCTTCGAGCTGGGCCGCGTTGGCGGTCGCCTGCGCGGCGCCGTCGTCATCGTCCTCTTCCTCTTCCTCGGCTTCCTCGGCTTCCTCGTCCTCGTTCTCGATTTCCTCGGCGTCCTTCTCGGAGAAGCCGTCGGTATCGGCGGCATTCGGGTCGATCAGGCCGTCGACGAGTTCGTCGACGCGACCTTCCTCGTTCGCGACGCGCTCGGCCATCGCAAGGATGTCGGCGATCGTGGTCGGGCACGCGGAAATCGCCATCACCATGTGGCGCAGGCCGTCCTCGATCCGCTTCGCGATCTCGATTTCGCCTTCGCGCGTGAGCAGCTCGACCGTGCCCATCTCGCGCATGTACATCCGGACCGGATCGGTCGTGCGGCCGAATTCGGAATCGACGGTCGACAGCGCGACTTCCGCTTCCTCTTCGACTTCATCGTCGGACGACGCGGCGGGCGCATTGTCGTTCAGCAGCAGCGTCTCGGCGTCGGGCGCCTGCTCGTACACCGCGACGCCCATGTCGTTGAACGTGCCGATGATGCCTTCGAGCGCTTCCGTTTCCGTGAAGTTGTCCGGAAGATGGTCGTTGATTTCGGCATACGTGAGGAAGCCGCGCTCCTTGCCGAGTTTGATCAGCGCGCGCAGTTTTGTACGACGCTCTTCAAGCTCCTCGGCCGTGCCGGGCGTGCTCGTCGCGAACGCTTCCTTCAGCAGCGCCTTTTCCTTGGCGCGGCGATCGCGCGCCTTGGCTTTCTCGCCTTTACCCGACACAGCGGTGGGCTGGTCGTCGCTCTGGTTTGCGTCGTCATCGACGGATACTTCGTTCAGCTTTTTCGTCATGGAGTTCGCCGTACCGGCTAAATCGACTCGCGGCTGCTGGACTACAGCCGGTTGAACCGTGGATGCTCGAGTAGCTGCCGTTTCGTCCGGCGCGGCAGCCGCTCCCCTTGCGCTTTTCGCACTCGCCCGCTTCAAAGGCGGCTTGGCCGTCTTCGCCTCGGACCTCACGACGACCCGTGATGCGCTGGCCGTCGGCGCCGGCGCAGCCTTGGCGGTGCCGGCCGCGGCCCTCTTCCTCGCAGGGTGCGCCGCGCGGGCCGAAGACGTCTTTGCGGAAGCTGCGGATTTGGCCGTCGCGACCGCTACGGTCGATTCCGTCGCCTTACCCGCCGCTTTTTTTCCGCCGGTAGCCTTTGCCATTGCGATTCTCGCCTCTGCTTAGAAAACAAACCGCTGAAAACCTTATATTATAGCACGCTGAGACAGACCCCTCCCCGGCCGGTTCACAGCCCGAGCCTCCGTTTCATGTCTGCCAGGTTCTGATGCAAATCCTTGATTTCCGCCAATTCCTCGGAAGTGGGCGCCGACCGCTTCGAAAGGCTGTTGAGCCTGTCACAGCACGCGTCGTAGCGCATCTTGAGCACCGCTGCCTGAAGCTCCTCGCCTGCGATCCGTTCCTGCTCGCGCAGCCCCTCCTGCGCTGCGTCGCTCTCCGGATTCTGCTGCATCAAGTCGCGGACATTTTCATCATAGACCAGAATTTCCCGGAAAATTGCGTCGTAGGTGGCCGCGTTAGCCGAATTGCGTAGCACATCGGACAAAAGCCGGAACTCCGCCCCTTCGCCGAGCGCGCGCGCGTGGCCAACCACCTCGTCGAACAATTCCCCGTTTCTCGGCAGCGCCCGCAGCGTCGCGAGGCTCTCGTCGTCGAGCGCCGCCGCAATGCGCGGATGCATCACCAGATTGCGCAGCGCGCGCTTTTCGTTGTCCGTCACGCGCCGCCGCTCGCTGCGCGCGGGCGCCTGGCGGGCCGGCGCGGCGATCCGCGCGTCCACTTCGACGAGCGCCGCCACTTCGTCGAACGGAATCTGCAGCCGATCGGCGAACATGTGCATGATCTGCGCCCGCAACGCGTTCGCGGGCAGCGCCTGCAGCAGCGGCTTCGCGTCGAACAGCGCCTTCGCGCGCCCTTCCGGCTGGTCGAGCTCCTTGCCCGCCGTCGCCTCGTTCAGCAGGAACTGCGACAGCGGCATCGCCCGTTTCACCTGCTCCGAAAATGCATCCGTCCCGAATTCCCGCACGTAGCTGTCCGGATCGTGCTCAGGCGGCAGAAACAGGAAGCGGATCGTCCGGTTGTCCGCCGCGTGCGGCAGGCACGCCTCGAGCGCTCGCCGCGCGGCGCGCCGGCCGGCCGAATCGCCGTCGAAGCTGAAGACGACCGTGTCCGTCTGCCGCAGCAGCTTCTGCACGTGGACCGGCGTGCACGCGGTGCCGAGCGTCGCCACCGCGTTCGGAAAGCCGAGCTGCGCGAGCGCGACGACGTCCATGTACCCTTCGACGACGAGCGCATACTTTTGCTCGCGAATCGCGAGCCGCGCCTCGAACAATCCGTATAGTTCGCTGCCCTTGTTAAATAAGGGTGTCTCGGGCGAATTCAAATATTTGGGCTCGCCGCCGTCCAGCACCCGGCCGCCGAAGCCGATCACCTGCCCCTTCACGTTGCGGATGGGAAACATGATCCGCTCGCGGAACCGGTCGTAGCGGCGCGCGACGCCATTCGCGTCGGTCTTCTCACTGACGATCACGAGGCCCGCGTCGACGAGCGAGTCGTGGCGATAGTCGTCGAACGTCGACTCGAGATTCTGCCAGCCGTCCGGCGCATAGCCGAGCCCGAAGCGCAGCGCGATTTCGCCCGTCAGGCCGCGCCGCTTCAGGTACTGGATCGCGTTCGGCGCGCCGCGCAACTGCTTGCGGTAATAATCGCAGGCGGTCTGCATGACGTCCGACAGCGCGGTCGTGATCGACTTCGATACCGCGGGCGGCGCGTAGCCTTCGCCCGAGCCCCCCCCGCCGCCTCCACGCATCGGCGACGGCTCGTGCGGCACCGTGAGCCCGGCCGACTGCGCGAGCTCCTGCACGGCCTCGGGAAACGTGAGCCCCGCGTGCTCCATCAGGAAGCCGATTGCGGTGCCGTGCGCGCCGCAGCCGAAGCAATGATAGAACTGCTTCGTCGGACTGACCGTGAATGACGGGCTCTTCTCGTTGTGGAACGGGCACAGCCCCATGAAGTTGGCGCCGCCCTTCTTGAGCTGCACGTACCGGCCGACCACGTCGACAATGTCGACGCGGTTCAGCAAATCCTGCAGGAACGAATGCGGAATCACCGTTGGATCGATCGGAAAACGTGCCGGCCGACGCGCGCCGCCTCGGCCGGTGCGGGCCGCTTGGCGGGCTGGCGCGCGCCGCGCCGGCCGAGGGTTACTTCGAGAGCGCCGCCTTGACGAGCGCGGACACGGCCGTCATGTCGGCACGGCCGGCGAGCTTGCCCTTCAGCACGCCCATCACCTTGCCCATGTCCTGCGGGCCCGCCGCGCCCGTGTGCGCGACGGCCGCCTGCACTTCGGCCACGACATCGGCCTCCGACAGCTGCGCCGGCAGGTACGCGGTCAGCACCGCGACTTCCGCCTGCTCCTTCTCGACCAGATCGGTGCGGCCCGCCGCCTCGAACTGGCTGATCGAATCCTTGCGCTGCTTGATCATCTTGTCGACGACCGCGGTGACGCCCGCGTCATCCAGCGTCACGCGCTCGTCGACCTCGCGCTGCTTGATCGCCGCGAGCAGCAGACGGATCGTCGCCAGCCGCTCGCTTTCCTTCGCGCGCATCGCGGCCTTCATGTCCTCACTGATCTGGTCTCTCAGACTCATCGTATACCCGGTTTGAAAAATTTCACGTGACGCCGACCGGCGGCGTCAACACAAAAACCCGCTTGAGACGGCTTCTCAAGCGGGTTTGCTCGAATTCGGCATCGACGGGCCGCGGCGTACTCGAATCCCATCGGTGCGCCGCCTAGCGGACCACGCGGCGCCGGTAACGCTCAGTAGAGCTTCTTCGGCAGCATCTGGCTGCGGATGCGCTTGTAGTGGCGCTTCACCGCAGCGGCCTTCTTGCGCTTGCGCTCCGCGGTCGGCTTCTCGTAGAACTCGCGCGCGCGCAGCTCCGTCAGCAAACCGTTCTTTTCGATCGTGCGCTTGAAGCGGCGCATCGCAACTTCGAAAGGCTCGTTTTCCTTAACGCGGATGATCGTCATGACCCGTCACGTAAAAAAAGAAAGTAAAGGTGTTGCGGAGAAAGGTTTTCGAGTATAGCAGACGCTTCGCACAAACGCACTAACCCGTCAAGCGGCGCGTGCATTCGGCGGCCGCGCGCCCCGCCGCGACGCCCGACGCCCACGCCCACTGGAAGTTGTAGCCGCCGAGCCAGCCCGTCACGTCGACCGCCTCGCCGACGAAGAAAAGGCCAGGCACGCGTGCGCTCATCATCGTCGCCGACGACAGCTCGCCCGTGTCGACCCCGCCTTTCGTCACCTCGGCCTTCCGGTAGCCCTCGGTGCCGTTCGGCGTGAGCGTCCAGCGCGACAGCGTTTCGCCGATCCGGCGCAACGTTTTGTCCGGCAGATCGGCGAGCCGCGCGTCCGCGTGCACGCGCTCCGCGTCGAGCCACGCGTGCGCGAGCCGCGCGGGCACCCATTCGGCGAGCAGCGTGCCGATCTGCCGCCGCGAGCCCGCCTTCGCGCGGATCAACTCATTCGCCGCGTCGATCTGCGGCACGAGATCGACGTGGATCGGCTCCCCCGAGCGCCAGTAGCTCGAAATCTGCAGGATGCCGGGCCCGGACAGCCCGCGATGGGTGAGCAGAATATCTTCGACGAACTCACCGCCCCCCTTCTTCGCGCCGGTCGACACCCGCGCCTCGACCGACACGCCCGACAGCGCCGCGAACGGCGCCCACGCGTCGGTCGCGAAGGTCAGCGGCACGAGCGCCGGCCGCGTGTCGACGAGCTTGTGGCCGAACTGTTTCGCGATCCGATAGGCAAAATCGGTCGCGCCGATCTTCGGAATCGACAGCCCGCCTGTCGCGACGACGAGCGCCTGCGCGCCGATCGCGCCCGCGCTCGTGTCGAGCGCGAAGCCGTCCGCGTGCGCGTGGCGCACCGCGCCGACCGACACCGGCCGCCGCCACGCGACGCCGCCCGCGTCGCATTCGCTTTTCAGCACGTCGATGATCGCGTCGCTCGAGTGGTCGCAGAAGAGCTGACCCTTGTGCTTCTCGTGCCACGTGACGCGATAGTTCTTCAGCAGCCGGAGGAAATCGCGCGGCGTGTAGCGCGCGAGCGCCGAGCGGCAGAAACGCGGATTCGACGACAGGTAGTTGTCCGGCCCCGCGTACAGGTTCGTGAAGTTGCAGCGCCCGCCGCCCGAGATGCGGATCTTCTCCGCGAGCCGCGGCGAGTGATCGAGCAGCACGACGCGCCGGCCGAGCCGCCCCGCCACCGCGGCCGTCATCATGCCGGCCGCGCCCGCGCCGATCACTGCGATATCGAAAGTTTCCATGGCGCGGATTGTACCCGCGTCGCGCGCCGCTTCGCCCGCGCGCCGGCGGGCGAAGCGGCCGCACTGTTATACTTTTTTGTTACGTTGATTTCCGGCCGCGCGCGCGTCGACGCGGCCACGGCACACCATCATGCTCGTTCTCGGCATCGAAAGCTCCTGCGACGAAACCGGCCTCGCGCTCTACGACACCGAGCGCGGCCTGCTCGCGCACGCGCTCCACTCGCAGATCGCGATGCACCGCGAATACGGCGGCGTCGTCCCCGAGCTCGCGTCGCGCGACCACATTCGCCGCGCGCTGCCGCTGCTCGAGGAAGTGCTCGCCGCGAGCGGCGCGCGCCGCGAGGACATCGACGCGATCGCGTTCACGCAAGGGCCCGGCCTCGCGGGCGCGCTGCTCGTCGGCGCGAGCATCGCGAACGCGCTCGCATTCGCGTGGGACAAGCCGACGATCGGCATCCATCATCTCGAAGGGCATCTGCTTTCGCCGCTCCTCGTCGCCGAGCCGCCGCCGTTTCCGTTCGTCGCGCTGCTCGTGTCGGGCGGACACACGCAACTGATGCGCGTGACCGACGTCGGCGTCTACGAGACGCTCGGCGAGACGCTCGACGACGCCGCGGGCGAAGCGTTCGACAAAACCGCGAAGCTGCTCGGCCTCGGCTATCCGGGCGGCCCCGAAGTGTCGAAGCTCGCCGAGACCGGCACGCCGGGCGCGGTCGTGCTGCCGCGCCCGATGCTTCATTCGGGCGACCTCGACTTCAGCTTCAGCGGATTGAAGACCGCGGTGCTCACGCAGATGAAGAAGCTCGAAGCGGCGCACGCGTGCGGCGCCGAGCTCGAGCGCGCGAAGGCCGATCTCGCGCGCGGCTTCGTCGACGCGGCCGTCGACGTGCTCGTCGCGAAGTCGCTCGCCGCGTTGAAGAAGACGCGGCTCAAGCGGCTCGTCGTCGCGGGCGGCGTCGGCGCGAACCGGCAACTGCGCGCCGCGCTGTCGGCGGCGGGCACGAAGCGCGGCTTCGACGTTCATTACCCCGACCTCGCGCTTTGCACCGACAACGGCGCGATGATCGCGCTCGCGGGCGCGCTTCGGCTCGCGCGCTGGCCGTCGCAGGCGAGCCGCGACTATGCGTTCACGGTGAAGCCGCGCTGGGATCTCGCGTCGCTCGCGCGATAACGCGCGGAACAAAAACACGGCGCGCCCGTCGAGCGCGAATCCGACGAGACATTACCGCTGCGGGATCGCCGCGCTGCGCGATGCCGTATCGCGGACGCGCGTTGCGCGACCTCGATACGCGACGAGAAGCGTGCGTAGACGGCGATGCGACCGCGCCGCCGCGCGTGCGCCTTCGGCACCTGCCGTCATGCGCCGCGCCCGCTCGGCACGTTGATCGATCGCGATTGCCGCCGATTCGCGCAGCGAGCCGACGCCCGGGCCGCAACAGAACTGCCGCTCCCGCAACACGCGCATTCGCCGTTAGGCGCTACAAAACGAAAGGGGCCGCTCGAATCGAGCGGCCCCTTTCTCAGCGCGACGACAAACGCCGCACGCGCCTTATGCGGCGCGCCGCTTGTCGCGCTCGATCAGCGCATATGCGCTGTGATTGTGGATCGATTCGAAGTTCTCCGCTTCGAGCACGTACGCGACGATCCGCTCGTCGGCATCGAGCCGCCGCGCGACATCGCGCACCAGATCCTCGACGAACTTCGGATTCTCGTACGCGCGCTCGGTGACGAACTTCTCGTCGGGACGCTTGAGAAGGCCCCACAGCTCGCACGACGCCTCTTCCTCGGCGATCCGGATCAGATCCTCGAGCGGCACGTCGGCCGCGAGCTCCGCATCGATCGTCACGTGCGAGCGCTGGTTGTGCGCGCCGTACTGCGAAATCTTCTTCGAGCACGGGCAAAGGCTCGTCACCGGCACGAGCACCTTGGCGAACACGCGCGCGACGCCGTCACGCACGTCGCCCGTCAGCGTCACCTCGTAGTCGAGCAGGCTGCGCACGCCCGACACGGGCGCCGTCTTGTTCACGAAATACGGAAACGACACTTCGATGCGCCCCGCCTGCGCCTCGAGCTTCTCGAGCATCGTCGCCAGCATCGCGCGGAACGCGTCGGCCGTCAGCGGGCCGTCGCTTTCCTCGAGCAGCGCGACGAAGCGCGACATGTGCGTGCCCTTCTGATCGGCCGGCAGATGCACGTCGAGATTCCAGGTGCCGACGGTGGCCTGCGTCCCGCCTTCAGCGGTGCGCACCGTCAACGGATGCCGGACCGCGCGCACGCCGACGCGCTGAATCGGCATCTGCCGGGTGTCGACCGTGCTCTGCACGTCGGGCATCACGAATTCGGGATTCATCAGGTTCATCTTGTTCGATCCTTGTAGGGCCACGCAGCACGTATCGTCGTATGCCGCACGACCTGCCGGAAATGCAACATGGGCCCGCAGGCCCATGCATGAAGGGGAAAGCCGTCGCGCGCCCGCCGCGCGGCGGCTCGATGCGACGTTATGCGACGCGCTTCGCCGGGCTCGCGACGTTCGCGCCGTGGCTCAGGAAGCGCTCGCGAATCGATTTCGCAATGCCGTCACCGTCGAGACCGCACATCGACAGCAGCTTCGCCGGATCGCCGTGATCGACGAAGCGGTCCGGCAGGCCGAGCTGCAACACCGGACGGATCACGCCGCCTTCCAGCATCGCCTCGACGCACGCGGACCCCGCGCCGCCCATCACGCAGCCTTCCTCGACGGTGACGAGGTAGTCGTGCGTCTGCGCGAGCTCCTGCACGAGCTCGGCGTCGATCGGCTTCACGAAGCGCATGTTCGCGACGGTCGCGTCGAGCGCCTCGGCCGCCGCGAGCGACGGCGCGACCATCGTGCCGAACGCGAGGATCGCGATGCGCTTGCCTTCCGGCTGCGACGTGCGGCGACGCACTTCGCCCTTGCCGAGCGCAATCTCGGTGAACGCCTTGACGGTCGCGACGCCCGTGCCCGCGCCGCGCGGATAACGAACCGCGGTCGGATTCGGCTGCTGCAGCGCGGTGTGCAGCATCTGGCGGCACTCGTTCTCGTCAGATGCGGCCATCACCGTCATGTTCGGGATGCAGCGCAGGAACGCGAGATCGTACGCGCCCGCGTGCGTCGCGCCGTCCGCGCCGACGAGACCCGCGCGGTCGATCGCGAACACGACGGGCAGATTCTGCAGCGCGACGTCGTGAATCAGCTGGTCATAGGCGCGCTGCAGGAACGTAGAGTAGATCGCGACGACGGGCTTGAGCCCTTCCGTCGCGAGGCCGCCCGCGAACGTCACCGCGTGCTGCTCGGCGATGCCGACGTCGTAGTAGCGCTCCGGAAAGCGCTTCTCGAACTCGACCATGCCCGAGCCCTCGCGCATCGCCGGCGTGATGCCGACCACGCGCGAATCGAGCTCCGCCGCGTCGCACAGCCACTCGCCGAACACCTGCGTGTAGGTCTTCTTCGCGGGCGTCGCCGACGGCTTGATGCCCTCCGCCGGATTGAACTTGCCGGGGCCGTGGTAGAGCACCGGATCGGCCTCGGCGAGCTTGTAGCCCTGGCCCTTCTTCGTCACGACGTGCAGGAACTGCGGCCCGCGCAGCTCCTTGATGTTCTGCAGCGTCGGGATCAGCGAATCGAGATCGTGGCCGTCGATCGGCCCGATGTAGTTGAAGCCGAACTCCTCGAAGAGGGTCGCGGGCACGACCATGCCCTTCGCGTGCTCCTCGAGCTTGCGCGCGAGCTCGAGCACCGGCGGCGCGACGCTCAGCACGCGCTCGACGCCCGCACGCGCGGCCGCATAGAAGCGGCCCGACATCAGGCGCGCGAGATGGCGGTTCAGCGCGCCGACGGGCGGCGAGATCGACATGTCGTTGTCGTTCAGGATCACGAGGAGCTTCGCATCCTCGGACACGCCCGCGTTGTTCATCGCTTCGAACGCCATGCCGGCCGTCATCGCGCCGTCGCCGATCACCGCGATCGAGAAGCGGTCGTCGCCGCTCAGCTTGCTGCCGATCGCCATCCCGAGCGCGGCCGAGATCGACGTGCTCGAATGCGCGGTGCCGAACGTGTCGTATTCGGACTCCGAACGACGCGGGAAGCCGGAGATGCCGTCCAGCTGGCGCAGCGACTTCATCGCGTCACGGCGGCCCGTCAGAATCTTGTGAGGATAGGTCTGGTGACCGACGTCCCACACGATCCGGTCGTCCGGCGTGTCGAACACGTAATGCAGCGCAATCGTCAGCTCGACCGTGCCGAGATTGGACGACAAGTGGCCGCCCGTCTTCGACACGCTGTCGAGGACGAACGCGCGCAGCTCGTCGGCGAGCGGCTGCAGTTGGCGACGATCGAGACGGCGCAGGTCCGCCGGGTCGTCGATGGTTTTCAGCAAGTCGTACATCGTCGTTCCATTGTAGGAAAACAAACGCGCCCGCACTTCTTGCGCGCACCACCCGTAGCGTGGGCGCGGCGGCGGGCTTTCGCGTCAGCTGACCCGGTTCACCACCAGGTCCGCCAGTTCGGCCAGGCGCTGCGCGCGCGCGCCGAACGGCTCGAGCGCGGCGTGCGCATCGGCGCGCAGTTGCGCGGCAAGCGCGCGCGACGCGTCGAGGCCGATGATCGACACGTAGGTCGGCTTGTCGTTCGCCGCGTCCTTGCCGGCCGTCTTGCCAAGCGTCGCGGAATCGGTGGTGACGTCGAGAATGTCGTCCACCACCTGGAACGCGAGGCCGACGGCGGCCGCGTAGGCATCGAGCGCGCGCATCCCGTCTTCGGACGGCGCCTCGCCCGCGAGCGCGCCCATTCGCACCGACGCGCGCAACAGCGCGCCCGTCTTCATTCGGTGCATCGTCTCGAGCGCGTCGCGCGACAGCGCGTGGCCGACGCTCGCGAGATCGATCGCCTGGCCGCCCGCCATGCCGATCGAGCCGCTCGCGAGCGCGAGCTCGCGCACGAGCGCGGCCTGCCTGCCGGCCGGCAGCGCGGCGGCGTCCGTCAGCGCGACGAAGGCCTGCGACTGCAGCGCGTCGCCGACGAGCAGCGCGGTGGCCTCGTCGTACTTGACGTGGACGGTCGGCTTGCCGCGACGCAGCGCGTCGTCGTCCATGCACGGCATATCATCGTGCACGAACGAATACACGTGAATCATCTCGAGCGCCGCCGCGGCGGCGTTCAGCGCCGCCTCGGACGCCCCCGTGAGCTCGCCCGCCGCATGGCACAGCAGCGGACGCACCCGTTTGCCGCCCCCGAGCACCGCATAGCGCATCGCTTCGTGCAGTTGCGCGGGCGCCGCAGTCTCGGCCGGCAAGTAATGGCCCAGGGCCGTCTCGACGCGCTCGAGCACCGAGCGCATCCATTGGTCGAATGTCATAGATCGTCGTCTTCGCCGTCCGCGGCGGCCGTTCCGGCGGAAAGCGGCTTGAGCGTGGCGCCGTCGAGCACGCGCACCTGCTGCTCCGCTTTTTCCAATTGTTGTTGGCAAAACGCAACGAGCGCTGCGCCGCGGCGATACGCCGCAAGCGAATCCTCGAGGCTCAGCGTCCCGCCCTCCATTCGGGCGACGAGCGCCTCCAGTTCCGCGAGCGCCATCTCGTAGTTTTCAGGCAGCGGCCCGGAACCGGGGTCGGACGCGGACGCGCCTGGGGTTGCGGTTTTCGCCATGGACGGGGTGTCAAAATTCAAAACAAGTCGGACATTCTACGGCAAAAGCAAATTTTCCGACCTGCTGACTTGGCTTCGCAGGGCCCGATCGCCGCGCGCCGCGTGTGCAAATCGCACGAAGTGCGTCCGAATTCCGGGAAAAATTTGACACAAATCAGTCACTTATATCACCCCAAGAAAGTTGATCCGGGTATAATCGCCGGTTCCCCTAAATCGAATTTTCGATGGTTGGGTTGTTCACTGCTTTCACGCTTTCACCGGGAGTGGGAATGTCCAATCTGAGCGACGCACTGCAATTGAAGTCGGCACACAGCCAACTTCCCGTCACCGCTTATTTCGATGAGGCGCTCCTTGCGCGCGAAATCGAAACACTTTTCAAGAAAGGACCTCGCTACGTCGGGCACGAATTGATGGTGCCCGAAGCGGGAGACTATTTTGCGCTGCCCTCCGAGAACGAAGGCCGCGTGCTGGTTCGCAACCAGGCTTCGCAGGTCGAGCTGCTCTCGAACGTGTGCCGCCACCGCCAGGCGATCATGCTGAACGGTCGCGGACACACGCAGAACATCGTCTGCCCGCTGCATCGCTGGACCTACGATCTCGAGGGCCAACTGCTCGGCGCGCCGCATTTTCCGGACAAGCCCTGTCTGAATCTGCACGCGACGCCGTTACAGAACTGGCAGGGCCTGCTGTTCGAAGCCGAGGGCCGCGACGTCGCGCACGACCTCGCGACGCTCGGCACGAAGCACCACTTCGATTTCTCGGACTACATGTTCGATCACGTCGAAATCCACGAGTGCAATTACAACTGGAAGACCTTCATCGAGGTCTACCTCGAGGACTATCACGTCGTCCCGTTCCATCCGGGTCTCGGCAGCTTCGTATCGTGCGACGACCTGAAGTGGGAGTTCGGCGACTGGTACAGCGTGCAGACGGTCGGCGTGCACAATGCGCTCGCGAAGCCGGGCAGCCCGACGTACCAGAAGTGGCACGATCAGGTTCTCCGCTATCGCAACGGCGTGCCGCCGGAGTTCGGCGCGATCTGGATGGTCTACTATCCGGGCCTCATGATCGAGTGGTATCCGCACGTGCTCGTCGTGTCGTGGCTGATTCCGCGCGGCCCGCAGAAAACGACGAACATCGTCGAATTCTATTATCCCGAGGAAATCGCGCTGTTCGAGCGCGAGTTCGTCGAGGCGGAGCGCGCCGCTTACATGGAAACCGCGATCGAGGACGACGAGATCGCGCTGCGCATGGACGCGGGCCGCCGCGCGCTGATGGAGCGCGGCGAATCGCAGGTCGGCCCGTATCAGAGCCCGATGGAAGACGGCATGCAGCACTTCCACGAGTTCCTGCGCCGGCAGCTCGGCGCGATCTGAGCGGGAGCTCGAAACGCCGCGCGCGACATTCGCCGAAACCTCGCTCGATCCGGCCTCGCGCCGGGCCGGCACGGAAAAGACGGGCTGCGGCCCGTCTTTTTTTGTTTAGACTTAGAGCATCTGGCCCGTATCTCCAAGGGAGGCGTCATGCCACACACTCACTACACCACGCTCATCTCGGCCGACAATCTCGCCGAACGCATCGCGGCCGCGCCGGGCAGCGTGCTCGTATTCGATTGCCGCTTCGATCTCGCCGATACCGACCTGGGCGAGCAAGCGTACGCGGCCGGCCACATTCCCGGCGCGCACTATCTGCATCTCGACCGCGACCTGTCCGGCGCGAAAACCGGCACGAACGGCCGTCACCCGCTGCCCGCGCGCGATGCGCTCGTCGACACGCTGAAGGCGCACGGGCTCAGGCAGAATCAGCAGGTCGTCGCATACGACGCGCAAGGCAGCATGTACGCGGCGCGCCTGTGGTGGCTGCTGCGCTGGCTCGGCCACGATTCCGTCGCGGTGCTCGACGGCGGCCTGCAAGCGTGGCAATCGGCGGGCCACGCGGTGTCGCAGGACACGCCGCAACGATCGACGGGCGATTTCCGCGCGGCCGCGCCGCTCGCGACGGTCGTCGACGCGCAGGCAGTGCTCGCGAATCTCTCGACGAAAGACCGCCTCGTGATCGACGCGCGCGCCGCCGACCGCTATCGCGGCGAGAACGAAACGATCGATCGCGTCGGCGGGCACATCCCCGGCGCGCTCAATCGCTTCTTCAAGGACAACCTGACGGCGGACGGCCGCTTCAAGAGCGGCCACGAACTGCGCGAGGCCTTCAATCCGCTGCTCGGCTCGACGCCGTCGAACAAGGTGATCCTGCAATGCGGCTCCGGCGTCACCGCATGCCACAATGCGCTCGCGATGGAGATCGCCGGCCTGCACGACCCGGCGCTTTATGCGGGCTCGTGGAGCGAGTGGAGCGCCGATCCGTCCCGCCCTGTCGCGACCGGCGCGAATCCGTAAGCGACACGGCACGCGCGCCGCCGCTCGAATGCGGCCGCGGCGCGCGGCGGCGTCACATCACGCCGTGATCCCGGAACCAGGCGACGGCGCGCTTCCAGCCGTCGTCGGCATCCGCCTTCACGTAACTCGGACGATAGTCGGCAAAGAACGCGTGGCCCGCGTCCGGATACACGACGATTTCCGATTCGCGCGCCGCCTTCGTGCCGGCCGCCGCGAGACGCGTGCGCATTTGCGCGAGCGAGCTCTGCGGAATGCTGTCGTCCTTGCCGCCGTACAGCCCGAGCGTCGGCGCCTTCAACTGCGCCGCATGATCGACCGGGTTGAACGGCGTCATCTCGCTCGTCTCGCCGACCACCCTGCCGTACCACGCGACCGCCGCGCGCACGTGCGGGTTGTGCTCGGCGAACAGCCACGCCTGCCGGCCGCCCCAGCAGAAACCCGTCACGCCGAGCCGCGATAGATCGCCCCCGTTCTTTCCCGCCCACGCGAGCGTCGCGTCGAGGTCCTCGCTCACCTGGCGATCCGGCACCTTGCCGACCACCTGCTCGAGCACCGCCTGGATCGACGGATACTTCGACGGATCGCCCTGCCGCGCGAACAGATCCGGCGCGATCGCCAGATAGCCGAGTTTCGCGAAGCGTCGGCAGATGTCGGCGATGTGCGCGTGCACGCCGAAAATCTCATGGATCACGACGATCACGGGCAAGTTGCTCTTGCCGGCCGGTTGCGCGCGATAGGCGGGCACGCTCGAATCGCCCGAGCGGATCTCGACGGTATCGACGTCGAGGCCGGCGCTGTCGGTCGTGATCGTCTGCGCGGACACGGGCAGCACGGCGGCGGCGAAGGTGCCGCCGAGCGCCGCCTTGACGAACGTGCGACGGCTGAACGGAACGTGCGGAACTAGGCTGTCGACTTCGGGTTTCAACATGGATGCGCTCCTCTCCTCTCGTGGTCGCGGCCGCGCGGCACACGCGGCGGCGACATGAATTCGAACCGCGGCGGCCCGCGCGCGACGCAGCCGCGCCGGGCGTCGCCGCCCGCCCCGCCGAAGCGGAACCCGCACACGATGCCCGCCATACGGAAAGGCGTCAACCTTTTGTCAGAAGTTAAAGCGATCGCCGCGCCGGCCGCGCGTTCGCGAGCGGATAATCGCGCGCCGCCGCCGAATCGCCTTTTCCTGCGATTCCGGAATGCCGCGTCGAGATGCAGCTCGGCGACCGACGACGCACGCGCGCATCCGCAAACTGCCGACGCCCTCGAACGCCGCGCGACGCACGAGCGCGACACGAACGATCGGCCGTCGCGACGCGCGCGCAACGCAAGCGTTGCGCATCGCCACGTTCACGCCGCGGCGATGGTCGAATCGCACTTGCAATTTCTCATTCACATTCATACGGATTCCTATCCACACATTTCTTTTCTCCTTTTATAACGAGATAAGTCACCGTCAACACACGCATTTCGGGAAAACATCGGATTGCAAAACAAGCACGATTGCCCGCATGATTCGCTGGCGCGCCCTGCGCGCAGCCGACGACGCTCCCGCCAACGATCGCGGCGGAATGGAAAACGCCCGCACGCGCGAATATCGCGCGATTCATATGGCCCGGGAGCGTCGTCGGCGACAACGAACGTCCGATGCCGATCGATCTCGCATCGGCGCATCAGAATACGCAACGCCGACGAAGCACGACGAGGTTGGAATGAACAAGCCGACACGCCGCCCGACCACCGGTGATCTTTCCAACCGTCGCGAGCCGAATCGGCCGCGCCGCCCGCGACGTTCGCCCACCCGCGAGCGCGGCTCGCTCGCCGTCATCGCGGCGATCGCGATCGGCGTCGTGATCGCCGCGCTCGGCGCGGTCGATCTCGGCAATCTGTTCTATCAGCGCCGCGCGCTGCAAAGCAGCGCCGACATGGCCGCGCTCGCGGCCGCCCAGACGATGGACGACGGCTGCGCGAAACCCACCGCAACGGCGCAATCGGCGGCGCTCGGCAACGGCTTCGACAGCACCGCGTCGGGACAATCGATGACGGTCGTCTGCGGCCGATGGGACGTGAAGGACAACGCGGGGCCGAGCTTCTTCGCGGGCTCGGCGTCGGGCACGGCCACGGGCGCAGACGCACAGCTCAATGCGGTTCAGGTAACGGTCACGCGCAGCGTGCCGTACTACTTTCTCGGCTCGCAGCGCACGGTTACGGCAATCAGCACCGCGCAGGCGACCAATGTCGGCACCTACTCGATCGGCACGACGCTCGCGCAACTCCAAGGCGGCGTCGTGAACGCGCTGCTCAACGGGCTGCTCGGCACGAATCTGAATCTGTCGGTGCTGTCGTATCAGGGCCTCGCGAATTCGCGGATCAAGATCAAGGACCTGATGGCCGCCGCGAACGTCGGCACCGTGAACGCGCTGCTGAACACGCAGACGAGCGTCCCTCAACTCGCCAGCTGGATGTTGACCGCGCTGTCGCAAACCTCGGTTGCGAATGCGAACCTGCAGACGAGCCTCGGCGCATTGCAGACGATCGTCAGCGCGAACATCGCGGGCGGACAGACTTTCACGATCGGCGGCACCGCGAATTCGCCCGGCATCTTCTCGATCGGCCTGTCCGACCCGCAGGCCGCGCTCGACGCAACGTTCAGCCCGTTCGACGCGCTGTTCGTCGCGGCCGAGATCGCCACCGGCCAGAACGCGTTCTCGCTGGCGAACGGGCTCAACATCGGCGGGCTGAATGCGACTCTGCAAGTGCAGATCATCCAGCCGCCCGTGCTCGGCATCGGCGAAGCGGGCATCGATCCCGTCACGAAGACATGGCGTACGATCGCGCGCACGGCACAGGTGCGGCTCTATCTGAACATCGGTCTCGGCACCGCGAACCTGCCGCTCGGCACCCTCGGCGCGCTCGTGCCGGTGCAGGTGAACCTGCCGCTGTCGATGCAGATCGCGCCGGGGCAGGCGTGGCTCCAGTCGGCGAGCTGCACGTCCTCGCCTTCAACCTGCGCATCGGCCATCGGCGTGCAGACGGGCCTCGCGAACCTGTGCATCGGCGACACGCCGGCCAATCTGTCCGCATCGCTGCCTTTCACCTGCTCGACACCCGCGACGCTCGTCAACGTCGCGAACCTCGTGACGATCAAGGCGCTCGCGTCGTTACCGGCCGACGTGCCCGCGGGCAGCGCGCCGCCGCTCACGTTCTACGGCACGACAGGCGGCTATCAGAGCACGAACTCGAACGGCGTCGGCAGCGTGCTCGGCAATGCGCTGTCGGGCCTCGGCACCTCGCTGCAACAGACGCAGATCACGCTGCTCGGCGTCAGCCTGCCGCTCGGCCCGATTCAGACCGATCTCAACTCGTTCCTGGGCGGCGTGCTGCCGCCGATGCTGTCGGGGCTCGACGCCGCGGTCGTGCCGCTCCTGCAGTTGCTCGGCGTGCAGATCGGCGAAAGCACGATCCACGACATGTCGCTGACTTGCGGCGTGTCGCAGCTCGTGTATTGACGATGCGAGTGCGGGTGAAGAGGAGCGCGGCGTGCGGGTGGATTCGCGTCGGCGATCGAGTGACGTGACGGCGGGCGCGCGTCGGAGCGACTCCACGGCTTGCAATCGCTTTGAACCAAACATGCCGATCGGGGGTCACGCACGCGTCGAACGTCGAACGTCGAACGTCGAACGTCGAACGTCGAACGTCGAACGTCGAACGTCGAACGTCGAACGTCGAACGACTAGCGGCAGGCGTCAGCATCCTCTCGCCACGCCGCCGCTCGCAGTCTCGCTCCGCTAGTGCAACTTCACGCGCGGCAGCGTCGAGCGCCGCAGCCAATGCGCGATCGTGTCGAGCACCATCCGCGGGTAGCCGTGCAGCGCCGCGACATGCAGCCGATACAGCGACATGTACATGAAGCGCGCAAAGAGCCCTTCGATCAACATATTGCCGCCGATCAACCCGCCCATCAGATTGCCGACCGCGCTGAAGTGCCCGAGCGACACGAGCGAGCCGAAATCGCGATAAGTGAATTCCGGCAGCGGCCGGCCCTCGAGCCGGCAACCGAGCGCGCGCAGCATGAAGCTCGCCTGCTGGTGCGCGGCCTGCGCGCGCGGCGGCACGTTGCGGTCGTGCCCCGGCCACACGCAACCCGCGCAGTCGCCAAGCGCGAACACGTTCGGATCGGTCTCGGTTTGAAGTGTGCGGCGCACGGTCAGTTGACCAAGCTTGTTCACCTCGAGGCCGTCGAGCTTCGCGAGCACCGACGGCGCCTTGATGCCCGCCGCCCACACCGTCAAGTCCGCCCGCACGCTCTTGCCGCTCGCGGTGCGTACGACGCCCGGCGCGACTTCGGTCACGCGCTCGCCGAGCATCAGGCGCACGCCGAGCTTCTCGAGCAGTTCGGCGGTCGCCGTCGACACGCGCTCCTGCAACGCCGGCAGGATGCGCGGCCCCGATTCGATCAGCACGATGCCGACGTCGTGCCGCGGATCGAGCTTATGCAGCCCATACGCGGACAACACCTGCGCGGTGTTGCGCAGTTCCGCCGACAGCTCGACGCCCGTCGCGCCGCCGCCGACGATCGCGACCTGGATGCGCGGCGCGCCCGCGTCCACCGGATCTGCCGGGTCCGCGGAATCCGTCGCGGAAACGGTTTGCGCGACGGGCTCGGCGGGCTGGTGCTCGGCGCGCATGCATGCGGCGATCAGGCGCTTGCGGAACCGCTCTGCCTCCGCGACCGTATCGAGCGCGATCGAATGCTCCTGCGCGCCCTGCACACCGAAATAATGCGTCGTGCTGCCAATCGCGATGACGAGCGTGTCGTACTCGAGCTCGCGCTGCGGCAGCAGCTCGGCGCCGTCATTGTCGGCAACGGGCGCGAGCGTCACGCGCCGCGACGCGCGGTCGAGCGCGATCAGCTCGCCCTGATGGAATTCGAAGCCGTGCCAGCGCGCCTGCGCCGCGTATTCGAGCTCCTGCGTGAACGGGTCCATGCTGCCCGCCGCCACTTCGTGCAGCAGGGGCTTCCAGATATGGGTCGGGTAACGATCGACGAGCGTCACGAGCGCGCGCGCGGGCCGGTTGCCGCGCGCGCCATAGCGGTCCCCGAGGCGGGTCGCCAGTTCGAGTCCGCCCGCGCCGCCGCCGACGATGATGAAACGATGCATCCGATTCCCCTTACGATTCGAGACTGCTTGCGGTCAAGGCGGCGAGCGCGACTGCATTCGCCGCCAATCGACATCCTAACTAGTTCGGACACTTCAGGCACGCGAGCGCCTCGGCGTCGCGCATCCGTGCGGCACGAATGCGGCGGCGCCTGTGTCTGCATTGTCACGGAGTTTGTGTGACGGCCGCAAGCGCTCAAAACGAATCGGGCGCGAAGAAAACCGTGGGCGGCACGATGGAAACGGTACGCACCGTGCGCGATGCACGGCGCATACCCGCGACGCGAGCGCCGCGCGTCAGTGCGCCTCTTCCCAGTTCTCGCCGACGCCGACTTCGGCGACGAGCGGCACCTTCAGCTTCGCGACGCCGCACATCATCTCGGGCAGCTTCTCGCGCACGACCGACAGTTCGCTCTCCGGCACCTCGAGCACGAGTTCGTCGTGCACCTGCATGATCATCCGCGCGCCGAAGCCGCCGCGCTCGAGCCAATCGTCGACCGCGATCATCGACAGCTTGATCAGGTCGGCGGCCGTGCCCTGCATCGGCGCGTTGATCGCCGCGCGCTCGGCGGCCTGACGGCGCGGGCCGTTGCCGCCGTTGATCTCGGGCAGCCACAGGCGGCGGCCGAACACGGTTTCGACGTAGCCCTTCTCCTTCGCGCGCGCGCGCGTCTCTTCCATGTAGCGCGCGACGCCCGGATAGCGAAGGAAGTAGCGGTCGATGTAGAGCTTCGCCGCGTCGCGCGTGATGCCGAGGTTCGATGCGAGGCCGAACGAGCTCATCCCATAGATCAGGCCGAAGTTGATCACCTTCGCGATGCGCCGCTGATCGGACGTCACTTCGAGCGGCGTCACGCCGAACACCTCGGCCGCGGTCGCGCGATGGATGTCCTCGCCTTGCGCGAACGCGCGCAGCAGCGACTCGTCCTCCGAGATGTGCGCCATGATGCGCAACTCGATTTGCGAATAGTCGGCCGACACGATCTTGCAGCCCGGCGCCGCGATGAACGCCTCGCGGATGCGCCGCCCTTCGGGCGTGCGCACCGGGATGTTCTGCAGGTTCGGATCGTTCGACGCGAGCCGCCCCGTGACCGCCACCGCCTGCGCGTAATTCGTATGCACGCGGCCCGTGTTCGGATTGACCATCCGCGGCAGCTTGTCGGTGTAGGTCGACTTCAGCTTCGATAGGCCGCGATGCTCGAGCAGCAGCTTCGGCAGCGGATAGTCTTCCGCGAGTTTCTGCAGCACCTCTTCGTCGGTCGACGGCGCACCGCTCGGCGTTTTCTTGACGACGGGCAGTTGCAGCCGCTCGAAGAAGATCTGGCCGATCTGCTTCGGCGAGCCGAGATTGAATTCGCCGCCCGCGAGCGCATACGCGCCCTGCTCGAGCTCGACGAGCCGCGTCGCGATCTCGCTGCTCTGCCGGCTCAGCCGGTCGCTGTCGATCAGCACGCCCGTGCGCTCCATCTTGCGCAGCACGAGCGACACCGGCATCTCGATGTCGCGATACACGCGCGCAAGCCCCGGCTCGCGCGCGATCTGCGGATACAGCGCGTGATGCAGTTGCAGCGTGACGTCCGCGTCCTCGGCCGCGTACTCGGACGCCTTGTCGAGCGGCACTTCGTCGAAGCCGATCTGCTGCGCGCCCTTGCCCGCGACGTCCTCGTACTTGATCGTCTTCACGCCGAGATGGCGCAGCGCGAGGCTGTCCATGTCGTGCGTGCGGTGCGATTCGAGCACGTACGATTCGAGCAGCGTGTCGTGCTCGATGCCGTTCAGCGCGATCCCGTAATTCGCGAGCACCTGCGCGTCGTACTTCAGATGCTGGCCGAGCTTTTTCTTGCCTGCATCCTCGAGCCACGGCTTCAGTTTCGCGAGCACGTCGTCGCGCGGCAACTGGGCGGGCAGATCCGGCCCGCGATGCGCGAGCGGCACGTACGCGGCCTGCCCCGGCTCCACCGAGAACGACAGGCCGACGATCTGCGCGAGCATCGGATCGAGCGAAGTCGTCTCGGTATCGAATGCGGTCAGCCCGGCGGCCGAGATTTTCGCGAGCCACGCGTCGAACTGCTCCCATGTCTGCACGGTCGCATAGTCGCGCGCGGCGGCGAGCGGCAGCTCGGCCGTCGCGCCGCCCGCCGGGTCCTGCACCGCGCCCGCCGCCGCGCCCGCGCCGTTTGCGGCGGGCTCGCTGTCGAGCTCGCGCAGCCAGGTCTTGAAGCCGTAAGTCGCGAAGATGTCGCGCAGCGCTTCGCGGCCTTCGCCTTCGGTCGCGAGCGACGTCTCGATCGATTCGACGTGCGGCGCGAGACCGCATGCGGTCTCGACCGTCACGAGCTTGCGCGCGAGCGGCAGGAAATCCGTCGCGCGGCGCAGGTTGTCGCCGACGACGCCCTTGATCTCGCCCGCGTGCTCGACGACGCCGTCGAGCGAGCCGTACTGCGTCAGCCATTTGACGGCCGTCTTCGGGCCGCACTTCTCGACGCCCGGCACGTTGTCGACGGTGTCGCCGATCAGCGACAGGTAATCGACGATCAGTTCCGGCGGCACGCCGAATTTCGCGAGCACGCCGTCGCGATCGAGCGCCTCGTTCGTCATCGTGTTGATCAGCGCGACGCGATCGGTGACGAGTTGCGCGAGATCCTTGTCGCCCGTCGACACGATCACCTGCATCCCGCGCCGCTCGGCCTGCTTGGCGAGCGTGCCGATCACGTCGTCGGCCTCGACGCCCTCGATCATCAGGAGCGGCCAGCCGAGCGCACGCACCGCCGCGTGGATCGGCTCGATCTGCAGCGCGAGATCGGGCGGCATCGGCGGGCGGTGCGCCTTGTATTCGGCGTACAGATCATCGCGGAAGGTTTTGCCCTTTGCGTCGAACACGCACGCGCTATACTCTGCACTGACATCCTTGCGCATGCGGCGCAGCATATTGATGATTCCGTAGAGCGCTCCGGTCGGCTCCCCGCCAGGGCCGCGCAAATCAGGCATCGCATGGTAAGCCCGATACAGATAGCTTGAACCATCAACCAATAGCAGGGTCTTACCTTCCAGATTTCGTTCTTCAGGCATTATGAATAAGAGAAAAGTGATTCCGAGTCTGCGTTCGCTCGCAGATCAAGAACGCGCGACGGCGAAGAAGGCCCGCGCTTCGTGGCAGATGTTCACGATTATGGCAGAGTTTATCGAGGCGACCGAGTACCTGTCCGAGATCCGCCCTGCCGTCAGCATCTATGGTTCCGCGCGTCTGAAGCCGGATTCGCCGCACTACAAGCTCGCCGTGCAGATCGCGCGCAAGCTGTCCGACGCGGGCTTCGCCGTGATCTCCGGCGGCGGCCCGGGCATCATGGAAGCGGCGAACAAGGGCGCGCACGCGGGCAAGGCGCCGTCCGTCGGCCTGAACATCGAGCTGCCGCACGAGCAGGCCGGCAACCACTTCCAGGACATCTCGCTGCGCTTCCGCCACTTCTTCACGCGCAAGGTCACGTTCGTGAAGAACTCGGACGCGGTGATCGTGATGCCGGGCGGCTTCGGCACGCTCGATGAGCTGTCCGAAGTGCTCACGCTGATTCAGACGAAGAAATCGCGCCTCGTGCCGATCGTGCTCGTCGGCAGCGAATTCTGGAGCGGCCTGCTGCAATGGTTCCGCGACCAGATGATCCCGATGGGCCTCATCAATCCGGACGACATGAACCTGATGAAGGTGATCGACGATCCGGATCAGGTGCTCGAAGCGGTGCTCGCGTTCTACGAGGATCGCGGCGAGGAGGCCGAGGAGGCGCACCCGCCGCGGCCGGAAGAGGACCGGATGTTCTATCTGTGACGAACGCGCGCGCCGCATGCCGTTGCGGCGCACGCGGCGCGCATCGCCACACGCGCACGGGCGGGGCCGATCAGGCGCCCGCCCGTTTTTTCTTGTGCGTTGCCGCGATCGAAAACCGGCGAGCGGAACGCGGCACGCCGCGCACTTCGTAACCGCTCATTTCGCGGACCGCAGGGTAAATGTCAAATTCGGCGCGCGACGCGCCGTGGATCGACGCGTGCGTCAATCGAATTGTCAAGCGACGCTCTAGCCGCATCCAGCCACGCGAACCGTGCGCGAACGCACCGTTACAAATCCACACGCCAATTAATCCGCCACGCCGCCACACTTCGTCCTGCAGCGTGTCCGTCGGAACGGACGCGGCGGGTTCGGGGCTCGAAGCCCGCACACGTCGGAACGGACGCTCGTCTCAACTCGTGAGGAAAAAAACATGAAACGCTCGTTGATCGCCTTTGCATTGACCGGTATCGGCATCGCGCTGTCCGGCGCGGCGCACGCCGTAAACGTCGACGTCAACATCGGCACGCCCGCGCCCGTCGTGGTCGCGCCGGCACCCGCGCCCGTCATTGTCGCCCCCGCGCCCGCCGTCGTCGTCGGCTGGCACGGCGACCGCTACTGGGACGGCCACCGCTATTGGGAGCGCCGCGAGTGGGAAGAGCATCACCGTCACCGCGGCTTCTGCCCGCCGGGGCACGCGAAGAAGGGCGAGTGCTGATGCGCTGCGCCTGAATCGCGCCGCGCGGCGCGACGCCGCCGCGCGAAGACCATCGGCGGCCGCCGTCGACGCTGCCCGCCGATGCGAAACGAAACAGCCCGATCGGTGCGAACCGATCGGGCTGTTTGTAAGCGCGAATTTAACCCCACCTAGAATCGAAAGCTGAACGAGCGCAGGCTTGCGTCCGCAACTACAACTTGCGGA
>NZ_LOYJ01000115.1:0-1058 GCF_001526245.1 Burkholderia sp. MSMB1498 | reverse complement strand
CTGAGGCCGCTGGACAGCGACGCGACGTTGCTGTTCGTCGTGCTCAGGCCAGTCGACAACGAGCCGATGCCGGTCGACGTCGAAGTCGAGAGCGAAGCGATCGAGCTATTCGCGGAGCTGAGGCCGGTCGAAGCCGACGTCGAAAGCGAAGCGACATTGCTGTTGGTGGTCGACAAGCCGGTCGACGCAGAGGTCGAGAGCGAAGCGACGGAGCTATTCGCCGAGCTGATGCCCGACGAGGCGGAAGTCGACAGCGAGGTCAGCGAGCTGTTCGTGGTGCTGAGGCCGGTGGACAGCGAGCCGATGCCGGTCGACGTGGAGGTCGACAGCGAAGCGGTCGAGCTATTTGCGGAGCTGAGGCCGGTCGAAGTCGACGTCGAAAGCGAAGTGACAGTGCTGTTGGTGGTCGACAAGCCGGTCGACGTGGAGGTCGACAGCGAAGCGACGGAGCTGTTCGCCGAGCTGATACCCGACGAAGCGGAAGTGGACAGCGAGGTCAGTGAGCTGTTGGTGGTGCTCAGACCACTGGACAGCGAAGCGACGTTGCTGTTGGTGGTCGACAGTCCGGTGGAAAGCGAGTTGACGCCGCTTTGCGCGGTGCTGATGCCCGACGAGGCGGAAGTCGACAGCGAGGTCAGCGAGCTGTTCGTGCTGCTCAGGCCAGTCGACAACGAGCCGATGCCGGTCGAAGCCGACGTCGAAAGCGAAGTGACAGTGCTGTTGGTGGTCGACAAGCCGGTCGACGCAGAGGTCGACAGCGAAGCGACGGAGCTGTTCGCTGAGCTGATACCCGACGAGGCGGAAGTCGACAGCGAGGTCAGCGAGCTATTGGTGCTGCTGAGACCACTGGACAGCGAAGCGACGTTGCTGTTTGTCGTGCTGAGGCCGGTGGACAGCGAGCCGATACCCGTGGAAGTCGACGTGGACAGCGAGGCAACATTGCTGTTCGTCGTCGACAAGCCGGTCGACGCAGAGGTCGAGAGCGAAGCGACGGAACTGTTCGCCGAGCTGATACCCGACGAAGCGGAAGTGGACAGCGAGGTCAGTGAGCTGTTGGT
>NZ_LOYJ01000114.1:0-37052 GCF_001526245.1 Burkholderia sp. MSMB1498 | reverse complement strand
CTGGCAGAACAGCAGGTCTTGTCCGGTTGCTATTGGCAAGACAGTTGTGATAGCGACTTTCAGGTCGCACCTGTATGGATGTACAGTTTATCGCGCGGTAAGATGAGGTCGTCAAGTCTCAATAATTGGGGGCGGCCAGTGTGCACAAACTACAAGGCACCAAGCGAAGATCCGGGCATCAACGAACTGAAGATCGGCATCGGTGACCTGTACCGTCGCGACCCGTGGGAGCCGGATATCTATCCGGACTATGCGGCGCCGATTGCTTGGGCGGATGGTGGCGGCCTCGGCGTTGTCAAGGCGGTGTTTGGATTCTGGCCGAAATTCATGCAACCGGAGCGCGTCGACGAACGCGGCCGGAAGCGGAAGAAGCTCGACACGATGAATGCCCGATCCGAGACGGTCGGAGAGTCGCGACTGTACGGCAAGGCTTGGCGAGCGGGGCAACGTTGCCTGATCCCGGCGCGTTGGATATACGAGCCATGCTATGAGACGGGTCGGAACGTATGGCAGCGAATCGGCCTTACGGGCTGGCAGTCGTACTGTGTTGCGGGCATCTGGCGTCGCTACGAAGGCGACGATGGCCGAGCGCTGATTGGCATGTCAATGCTCACCGTCAATGCCGATGGTCACGCGGTTATGGCGCGGATGCACAAGCACGGCGACGAAAAGCGGTCCGTAGTCATATTGCGGCCGACTGACTATGACGAATGGCTGCATACGACGAACGTTGAGGCTGCGCGTGCAATGCTCCAGCTCTATCCGGCGGGCGAGATGCAGGCAGAGCCAAAGTAGCTTTCAGGTGGGGCTAGGTCTGTCCCCGATTGTGAGGGGTACCTGTTTCTCGAACAAACAAGTGGTCTTTGACAGGTGCATTTAAAAGACCTATTATTTGGTCGTCAACTCGCACACATTACGCATACACTGAACGCACTGAACGCACCGAACGCACCGAACGCACCGAACGCACCGAACGCACCGAACGCACCGAACGCACCGAACGCACCGAACGCACCGACGACACCGACGACACCGACGACACCGACGACACCGACGACACCGAACGCATTACTGAGTGAAGGTAGAAAGATGGAAAGTATTCTTGCGCGCACATCGATTGGGATCAGCGAGCTCAAGGTCAATCCGACCGCAGCTATTGAGCAGGCAGATGGTCCGGTCGCGGTGCTTAACAGAAACAGGCCGGTGGCGTACCTGATCCCTGCTGCCGAATGGGAGGCGATTTGCGACAGACTCGAAGACGTCGAGCTGGCGGCAATCGTGAGGGCGCGTCTCGGGCAAGAAGCCGTGAGCGTGAATCTTGAAGACCTATGAACTGAAGTTTGTAGTAGACGCACTCAAAGAGTGGGAGAGGCTGGACAAGACAGTCCGGGAGCAATTCAAGAAGAAGTTGGCGGAGCGACTCAAAAACCCGCGCGTTCCGTCGGCGAAACTGAGTGGTGACCTCGACGACTGTTACAAAATCAAGTTGCTGTCACTGGGCTATCGGCTCGTGTATCGCGTAGATGATACGGTCATAACGGTAACGGTAATCTCTGTCGGCAAGCGGGAGCGCAGTGCGGTGTATGCGGCTGCAGTAGCAAGGCTGAAGTGACTTCGAGTCGCGACGAGTCGGTGATAAGTCGGTCAATTCGAGTGGTTATTGTTCGTATTGCATTGATTTATAAGAATTTGTGACGGCCTGCAAAGCCGTGTAGGCCGGTTCGACTCCGGCTCGCGCCTCCAGAAAAAGCCCCGTTGATCGGGGCTTTTCTTTTTTCCGCGCCGCTCAAATTTCCGCGCCGCTCAATTGGGCACCAGCGAGCGGGCAGGTATGCGAATGGCCCAGGCATACGGTCCCGGGCGTCTTCATCGATATCCGGCGCACGGCGCGCATCGGCCGCCTTCGGAAACATGGCTTCGGCGGCAAGCTGGAAGGGGAACCGTTCGGAACGGCGACGACTGCGTTGCGGCGGCTGGTTCTGCCGCGCATTGAGGAAGCGCTGTCGGCTGCGCAAATTCGCCTTGCGAATGCCTACATTGAGCGGCTCGAATGGGCGGTGACGTGCATTGATCGATGCGATCGGCCGCACGCGTTGTTCTGCCTCGGCCCGCCATATTTCGAGACGGAAGGATACGGCGTACCGTTTCCGTTCGCGCAGTACGAGAAGATGGCCGATCGATTGCGGTCGATCGTGGGCCGCGCGATCGTCAGCCTCAATGCCCACCCGGAGATCCGGTGTGTGTTTGCCGGCTCCTGCATCGAGAGCGTGCCGATTCAATACACGGTGAGCGGTGGAAAGGGCGTCGATCGCCGCGAACGGATCATTCTCGGTTGAGGCGATTCAGCGGAGCCGGCCGGGTTGTTTTGTTGATTGCAGCCGGCGCGGTAATCGCGCCGGCTGGCTCAGATATCGACGTAGGCGGGGAGCAGGTCTTGATCGACGAGCCGGATCTCGATGCGGTTCGCGATCGCCACGTGCTCGGGATTGTCGACTGAGAACGGGGCGTCGGTGACGCTGACGATGATCGTGCCGGTCTGTTTGCCTTTGGCGGGTACGGGAATCAGCGCTCGGGCCTCGGGAACCTGCTGTTGCGTAATGACCTTCGGCAAGTAGAGCATCCAGCCGACGCCGGGCTTGTCGTCGAAAACCTGCATTACAGCGTACTCGTCGAAACTCACCTCGACGAGTGCTGGGCTGAATACAGCGACCATTGTCGATACGATTCCGGAAATGGCCGCGTAGGCGCTCCACCGTTCACCCTCGATGCGAAGGGTCAATGTGTCAGGGAGGGATTTATCCCCGACGTGGCACGATATGGACGCGCCGTCGTCGCTAGTAAGATTGCCATCCCACATCGCTACGTAGGTGAAGTCTTTGCTGTTGCGAAACTCCTCGCGAAGTACGGCGAGCGCCGCTGGCGTGGCGATGCCGGCAGCGTCATAGACGTGGTACCTAGTTGCGTCTTCCTGGCTGTCTCCTTTGAGCATCCAGTTCTCATATCGTAAAGAGTCATCGTGCGCCTTCAGCGCGTCGATGATCTTCGATACCCGCGCCAAGATTTCAGGAAAATCGAATGCAGTGAGCGACGAATCGCGGAAACTGGCGGTGATGTTCATGGAGGTTCTCAGGGCTGAACGACGGAGGTAATACCCGACCGTCTCAATATAATGAGCATGCGTTGGTGGGCGAGCGGTGTTTGGAAGTACCACATCAATCGCGCTGGAGGGTTGGCCCGCACGGCTGCGCCCTGTCGTACGGCAGTGGCTTCCATCGAGTCGAATCCTTTGAAAAATTTGTCGGCCTTCGGGATCGAACCATCGAGGAACTGATCGTAATTGCCCTTGGTTTCTTGCAGCAAGCACTCGTCCGGCTTGAAACCGTCGAAATCGATCCCAAGCCACTGCCACTCGTCGCTCCAACGGCAATACTCTACGTCGAATGCGAATCCCGTAATGCGGGCCTGATAGCGATAAGACGGCCAGTTGACGCCGTGATTGCGACGAATTTTCGCTCCACCCTCTGGCGGACATTTCTTGCAGCTTTCGCCAGTGCGCGGCAAAGCCCGCACATCCGGCGTCGCCTTGCTGTCTTCCTTCGGCGTGTCACCCGACAGGCTCGCCGTTCCCGCCACCGTCGCCCCGCCCAACAAGGCGACGCCAGCGCGCGCCAAGACGGGACCAAGCTCCGTTATCGCCGCTTCCAAGAGCGTCAACGCCAATGTCGCCATGCTCCAGCCCTCCGTCCGGATGTTCGATGCGCCATTTGATGACGCGTAGATAATCATGAAAACGCGCGTCGGCCGAGCGGCCGGGGCGCGTGAGCCAAGCCTTCGTCGCGGGCTTTTCGTAGAAGCTCGGCGCGTACGCCTCGAGCCTCAAGAACGCGACGATGTTCTCGTCCTGCTCGATGCCGAATGCGCGCGCGGCGCGATATGCGGCCCATAACCGGGACGACAAGCCGTCGTCATCGGCAAACGCCGGATTCTCCTTCACGAGATCCTGCCGAACGCGTTCGACGAAGCCGCGCTCGTCGATCTCCGCCAGTCCGGCGACCTGTTCCGTGGTCAGTTCAAGCATGCGGATGCACTCCGGTCAGCCGCCCGTCGACCTCGACGAGCCAGTCGTACGTCGCGACGAAGAATTGCGTGCGCTGCGCGTCGCTCATCACGCGCGCGATGTCGGGCAGGATGCGCGCGTCGTAGAAGCGGAACAGCGCCGTGCGGCCGTCCGGGAGCCGCACGTCGAGGCGCTCGCGCAATTCGGCGGCCAGCCGCTCGAACGGATACGCGCTGACAAGCCACGACATGCCGACCGGCCCGGCCGCCAGCTCGGCGAGCACGCGCCGGATCGGCCCCGGCGCGAGTGCGTAATCGATCAGCCAAGGGCCGTGATCGGCGAGCGACGCGTCGGGCGTGCCGTCGAAAAGCGCGATCGAGTAGTTCGCGCGGCGCAGCGGCGGGGCGTCCGAGGCTTCGGCGAAGAGCAGCGCGTCGACCACCGCGAAGAGTCGCACGGGCAGCGTGATTGGCGAACGGCGCGCGTCGAAATGTGCTTCGATGGCCGACGGCGTCATGGTCATCCGCGCGCGACCATCGTCGCGGCGTTCTTGGCCGCCGCCTTCAGGCATTCGAGGCAAAGGGCGGGGGAAGGGGCGACCGCGGCCGCCGCTGCGGCCGCCGATCCGCCGGGCGAGCCGCCGTCCCCGCGTTCGCCCGCGCCGACGTCGTCGATCGTCCCGGTTCCCTGCGACGCGATCAGCTCCGCGCCGCACGCCGTGCGCATGCCCTCGACGGCGGTGTCACGGTCGCCGATCGTGTGCGGGTAGCGGCGGCCGAGCAGATCGGGGAGGATCGGGAAGATGCCCTTGCAGCGCGGGCAAAGTACCTTATGGCCGACGCCGGCGACGCCGCGCCCGTCGAGCGTGAAGGTCGGCGAGCCTTCGATTACCTTGCCGCCGTGCGTCGTCGTGTCGCCGACGCGGATGATCGCGCGCTTTGCCACTTGGCCCTCTCGTGTCAATTTGCGTGCGAATTTACCATCGAGCGCGCGAGGTATGGGATTTGCGGTTGTGCAGCCACGACACCTGTCAGGTTCGACAGTGGCGCGGCGTCGAGGTCGATCGCGCCGATCGGTGACGCGCTGCGCCCGGCCGCCGGATGCGCGCTTTCGATCGTTCGTTCATTCGAACCGTCGTGGCGTCTTCGCCGGGCCGGCGTCCGTTTGAGTTCGCGTATCGCATCGCGCTTGCCGTCGGCGCGTGAGCGGCGGCGACGAGTGCTTGCGAATCGAGCGCGTTTTCGCCGTTCGGCGGCTCCGTCAATTGGACGCCGCGAGCGAACGGTACAAATGCAGCAGATCACCGCTAGTCGCGAATCCGTCGATTCGGAGCCAGGGTTTTCCCGGCGCGGCGCGCAGCAGCAGAACCGGGTTGTGGTCCATCTTGTCCTGCCGGTAAACGTTGAATGCCTTCTGCGCAGCCACGCTTGCGGCCGTCGTACCCGTGTAATGCTGCCACTGCGGCCCCGCGCCGAATTTCGCGGCATATTCGCGCAGGCGCGCCGGCGTGTCGTTTTCCGGATCGATCGAGATCGACACGATATGTACCTTGTCGCGATCGGCGCCGAGCGCCTGTTGAAGCTGCGACAGCGTCTGGCTGATGACGGGGCAGATCGACGTGCAGGTGGTATAGATGAACGTCAGCACGACCGGACGTCCGTCGTCCAGTTCGTCTTTCAGCGCGACGGTCTTGCCGTCGTCGCGCACCAGCATGACGGCCGGCACGGCATAGGCGGCCGTGGACGTTTTCATCCCGGCCATCATCATGTGATGCTGCGCGTGGTGATCCATCTCCATCGGTTCCTGCGCCCGCGCGGTGTGTCCGGCGAACAAGGCGCCCGCGATCACGAGATCGGCGAGCAGGGGAAGCTTCGGGAACGTGTTCATTTTCGTCTCCTCATGGTGTGGGCCGCATGGCGCGTCCCCGGGGCGGGAAGCCCGCTTGCGGCGCGGCAGAGCCGTCGTCCTGCGAATGCGGCAGGGCGGCGTCTACGTCTATGGAACGGTCCAGGCCCCGTCGGCCACGATGCGCGTACCGCTCATATCGGCAAAGTGGACCATGTAGCCGCCTTTCGATGCGAGGCGCTGCCCCGGCGCGAGCGTCAGGCGCGGGTAGTAGCCCGTGATCACGCGCTGCTCGAGCGTGTCTTCGATGCGCTCGACGAGATAGTCGCGCACGTAGGCGCCCGTGACATGACCCAGCGCTTCCTCGAGCAGCACGCAAGCGAGGAACGTGTCCGCCTGCACCTGCTGGTCGACGATGGCGACGTGCCGCGCCGCGGCCCAGTCCAGCATGTAGTCGACGCGACGCCGGACGCGATCGGGCAGATCGAACGGATACGCGATGTGCGTGATCGCGCGCCAGCGCTCGGGCAGCGGCGCATGATCGAGGCCGCCCATCAGTCCGGACATGTAGACGGTTCGCGCACGCGCGTCGCGGCCCAGCGACGCGATATCGGCGGGGCGCAGCCACAACACGAGCGCATCGTCGCCGGAGAGGCCGCTCAACGCCTGCTCGACGCGATCGCCCGGCATCAGCGCATCGCGCGACACGTCGAGCCCGCGTGCGCGCAACGCAGCGGCGAGCGCTTGCGCGCCCGCTTCGCCGCTGTCGCCGACCCGGTACACTTCGCGAATCGCGCGCGGGGCGCGTTCGCGATCGCCGCTCTCGATTTCCGCGGCGATCAGCGCGGCCTCGAGCAGCACGCCTTTCGAGAAGTAGATCGAATAAAAGTCGCCGTCGCGGACGTCCGGCACGTCGACGTTCGGAAACAGACACGGAATCCGCGCGTGCTCGCAGAACGCGCGAACGGGCGCCCAGTTTCGCCCGCCCATTCCGGATATCACCGCGAACACCGGTTCGGCGGCCAGGTGGCGCGCGAGTTGCGCTTCCCATGTCGACGCCGCGCCGTTCAGCTCCCAGACGTGCAGCCGCCAGCGGCGTGCAGCGGAGCCCGGGTCCGCCGTCTGCAATCCCTGCGGGGCCGCGCTCGTCGGAAACGCTTCCTTGTCGGCGAAGTAGTGCCGCAAGACGTCGAGCGTTGCGCGGCGCTTCACGGGATCGGCGTCCGGGGTGACGATCGTCGCGAAATGCAACGCGGTGTCGGTGACGCCCGGCGCGGGTAGCGGATCGAGCTGTTTCAGATAGCGGATCAATGCGGCCATGTCGTCGTCGGCCATCACGAAGTGCGGCATCAGGTAACCGAGCTGCCTGCCTTGCGCGTCGATTCCGCTTCGAATCGCGCGGGCGAGAGTCTCGTCGGAATAGGCGGCCCGCTCGCTTCGCATGCTTTCGACGTACGGCATGCCGGGATTCTCGCCGCCGAGCGTGCTTGCGTGGAGCAGGTAGGTTCCGGCGATCGGCGGGATCGTCGTGCGTCCCGACTTGGCGCCGAGCCCGCTGCGCCGATGGCAATTGACGCATGCGGCCGCGGCGCCTTCCATGCGCAGGCCGCCTTCGCGCAGCGCGCGCAGCGGGGCGCCGGAAGCGAGCACGCCGTGGCGGTAGATGGCTTCGCCGGGGACGTCGTCGGGCGATGCGGCGGCCCGTAGCGTCGCGATGGCCGACAGCGCGAACGTCAGCACGAGCAGCGAGGCGAGCCGCTCCAGCGCGCGCGCCGCAACGGCAGGCGAGCCGGCGGCGCACGGCTCGGCCGTCTGCATCGAAGCGCGCGGGCGAGCGTCTGAGCGCGCGCGCGCCGGGGGCGGCGGAGGCGAGCCGCCGCCGTGCGTCGTCGACGCCCGCACGGGCAAATCGTCGTTACGGCGCATCGATCAGCGCTTGAACCAGACTGCCGGCGATCGGGCGTCCGAGTCCGGTTACGTAGTCGTAGCCGCGCATCGCATCGCACAGCGAGCCGCAAGTGCCGTTCGAGCCGCTCGTGACGTCGTAAAAGGCCGTCTGGTACGAAGCCGACGCGATGCCGTACAGGAGCGCTTCGACGGCGCTGAGCGCACTCAGCGTGGATTTGCCTCGTTCGACGCGCACGCTGTTCGCGATCGCCAGCAACGCCGACCATTGCGGCGCGCCCGCGCTCGTTCCGCCGACCACGAACCAGCCGCGCTGACCGCCGTATCCGTACGAATCGTATATCGCGAAGCCGGACGCGGGATCGCCGTCGTAGGCGACGTCCGGCACGCCGCGTGCGCCGGGCGTGTCGAACGGTATCCCGAAGCGCGTCTGATAAGGCGGCTCCGATTCGATCACGCTCTGGCCGCCGCCGCTTCCCGGCCATGCGGTTTCGCCGGCGTAGCGTCCGCTCGCGTCGGTGGCGATCGTCGTCGCGCCGACACCGAGTACGTACGGCGACGCGGCGGGATAGTCAACGGCGTTGCCGCCGTCGCCCGACGCGGCGACGAACGACACGCCGTTCGCGCTCATGAACAGCCCGTCGTACTGCGTTTCCGACAGGAATTCGCTGCCGCCCCAGCTCATCGACACGACCTTCGCGCCGACGCCTTTGGGCGGCGCGGCGACCGCGAGCGCCACGGCGCCCATCATGTCGCCGAATGCGTCGGATGCGGCTTCGATCAGCACGATTTTTGCGTCGGGCGCGATGGCGTGCGCCCACTGCACGTCGAGCGAGCTTTCCAGCGCCCAACCCGCATCCGCCGGCGGGCGGCTGCGGTCGGCGCTCGCGTAGACCTTGGCGAAGCATCTGTTCGCGGCGTTGCAGGGGGGGAGGGCGAATCGACGGCTGAACACGTCGAGATCGGCCTCGGCGGAAGGGTTGTCGAATGCGTCGATGATCGCGATGATCTGCTTGCCGCCCTGAAAATCACTCGGCAACTGATCGAAGCCGTAGAAGTGCCGGATCTGCGCCGGCGACATGCCGGCCGGGGCCGCAGCCGCGCGTCCTTGCGCGTGCAGATGGAACGGCGGGCGAACGAAGCCTTGAAGCGGCCGGCCGGCTTGCTGCGCGAATGGCGCCGCCGGCGAGAGCGCGAGCGCGGCCGATCCGGCGAGAATGCACATCGCGTGTCGCAACGCGTGTCGCAACGTGTGTCGTTTCATGTCGTCCCTCCGACGTGAGCGATCCGGATGGCGCGGCCGACTTCCGATCGCCCGATCGGGAATCGGCCGCGCCTATCCTGCGTCGCGGTCGCGCCATTACAGCTTGGCGCTCGTGAACGTCAGGGCCGTTCCCGCGCCCGCGATCACCAGCCAGTTGGTCGGATCGGTCGTCACGACGGTGGCGCTTCCCCCGGTCACGACCGGCAGCTGGAAGGCGTTCTTCGGCAGCAGCCACGTCACGTCCTGCAGGCTCGTCGGCTGGGAAGCGGCGAACGACCAGCTGCTGCCCGTGTCCGTCGCCGTCCACGTGACGAGCAAGCGCTTTCTGTCGAACTGGGTCAGCTGATCCATCGTGTACCACTTGTATTGCCCCGTCGCGATCAACGTGTTCGCATAGGTGAAGATCGTCGAGAGCACGCCCGGATACCACGACGCGCCGAGCGGATGCATGTAGATGAGCCGGGTCGTGCGGTTGGCCACGACGAAGTTCATCAGCGCTTCGTACCAGTTCGTGACGTCCGTCGTCGACACGCCGAACTCCTGGAATTCCTCGAAAGTCGCGTACTTGCCGAACGGCATCACCGGGAATGCCCAGATGCCGGGGTTCAACAGCGCGCCGTTCCGGTAGGCGCGCGTTTGCGCCATGCCGGTGTGGCCGGTGAAGTAGTAGCCCGAATAGCCGTTGCTTTCGAGCCAGGTGACGGCCCAGGTCGGCGTATTGCCTTCAGGCGCGGCCCATTCGACATCCGGCTTGCCGGTCACCGTCTGCACCGCCTGGTGATTCAGCACGAGGTATTGCTGGAACGTGCTCTGATCGGTCTCGCTGGCATTGGCGCCCCAGTAGTCGTGATCCCAGCCGCCGTGGCTGCCGATGTTGTGCCCCTTGCTCAACAGGTACGTCATCAGCTGCTTCGCCTGCGTGTTGTTGGTCAGATTGATGCCGAGCCCGTCGCCGATCGCCGCGTCGTCCGGGCCGGCCGTCACGACGATCGAGAACGGCCCGTTGTTCCAGATGCCGAGCGACTTCAGATACTGGGCCGGCTGAATCATCTCTTCCGCGCAGAAATGCCAGTTGAGCACCATGCCCGCTTGCGCCCTCGGTTCGAGCGACAGGTGCGGCATCGACAGCACGTTCGTCGTGAAGTAGTGCAGGAAGCCGTGCAGCGGCATGCCGTCGGTCTGCCCTTCGAGGTAGCTGAGCGGCATGTTCACGAACAGCACGCCGCCGCTGCCGTACGGGTTATAGCCGGCGACGAGGCCGAAGTTCGGCGAGGTCAGCAGGGCCGTGCCGCTGTACGTGCCCTGCGTGACGAAGCTCGGGTAAGTGAGGAAGCCGTACACGTAGCCCGAGATGCCTTCGAGCGTGTCGGTGGTCGCGGCGGGCGACGTCGTGGCGAGCGCGGTCGCGCCCGTCGTCTTCTTCGTCGACGAAGACGTGCTCTTGGTCGACGTTGCCGTGTACGTGCCCGCCTTGACTTGCTGGCCCTTGGAAATCCGGCCGAGATCCAGACTGATATTCGACGCGAGCCCGTTCTCAGTCTTGTAGTTGAAGTATGCGTTGTGGTTGTAGCCGGACAATCCGCCGGGGTTGGACGGGCTCGGTTGCAGGTACAGAACCTGGCCGGGCGACGCGGACACCGACACCAGCGCCGACGTCTTGACGGCGGTCGTCGTGGTGGAGCCGCTCGTCGACCACGCCATCGACTTTCCGGGCGGAATCTGCAGCGCGCGCAGCGTGCTTCCCATGCCGGTCACGGGGCCGAGCCCGATCATGTTGCCGCCGAGCGAGTCGTACAGCACGTAGCTCACGCCCACCATCGAGCTGAATCTCGACTGAGGAACGGGATAGAAGCCGGTCGACGTGAGCGCGCCGAAATCGTAGACCATCATCACGCGCCCGCCGTTGAGCGCGTAGTTCTGGATCGCCGTCACGAGCGCATCGGCCGCGACGGTGTGAACCTGATCGGGAAGGATGAGGCCTTGATACTGTTGCAACGACGCGCCGGCCTGTTCGAACTGGCTGTCGTAGATGATCGAGATCTGCAGGCCTTCCTCGGAAGCCGCGTCGAGCCACGCCGACACGCGCGGATCGGGCAGCGTGAAATTGTCCGGCAACAGCAGCAGCAACTGATTCGAAACTGCATGGGCCCGTCCGGGAAGAATCGCGAAGCATAGCGAAAGTAGGATCAGGCACGTCCTGAAGAACCGAAATGACTTGACCAACATGGTGCTCTCCGTCGGGATGGACGATTGGTGATTTCCAACATTCCGAGTACGCGCCTCGTCCTGATGAACTCGTCCGCGACGCGTGCGAAGCATCGACGGGGAGGAGGATTTTGAATGTTCGGACAACCGGCGCACTGTCAGCCCGTGGCGTCGAGACGAATCGGACATGCCCCGGCAGGGCTTCCGTGAGGAAGCGCCGGATGACACGTCGTTCTTGAATGCGCGTCGAGCCCGCCGTTGGCAGCGTGAGGAGACAAGCTAGCGGCGTGCCAAGCCGGTCGGACGCCGGACGTATCGGGGCGCGGGGCGCAAGCGGGCGGCCGCTCCATAGGGAAATCGACGAGAAACGTCGCAGCATTGATACGTGGCGCGTCCGGCGCGAGGCGTGCCGGATCGGGTGGACGACGCAGCCCAGCGGGCCAACGACGAGCCGATGCGGCGCGGCGGCGCGACGCGATGCCGGCGTGCCGCCGGTGCGGCGACGGACGCCGGCATCGTGTGACGAATGCGTCCGCGCTAACCGGAGGATCGGGCGACTACATTGAGGCCGCGCGCAGCGCGGTGAAAGTGACGAAAATGCTGCGGATGTGCAACGTCGGTTCGCGTCATTTCACCTTGAACGAATAGTCACCCTGTGTCCGGTGGCCGTCGGAGGCCACGGCCACCCAGTGGACGACGTATTTGCCGGGCGCCAGCGCGGGCAACGCGACGCTGATCGTCTTCGCGTCGTTCGGCGCGACGGTCGCCTTCGCGCGGCTCACCGGCTTGCCGGTCGCGTCGCTGACCGTCAGCGCGCTGAACGCGGGCTCGAGCGGTCCGTCGAACACGATCGTCACGTTCGCGGGCGGCGGCACTTCGGCGCCCGCCGACGGAGTTTGCGATTGCGGGAAGACATGCGCGAACGCCGCCGGCGAAGCGACGACGCCCGCGACGATCGCCGCCGCGGCGCACGCAGGGTGAATTGGGCGAATTACGGTCACGTTCATTCTCCTTTGCCGAAGAGCGGCTTGCCGAGCGAGTTGGGGAGCACGTCGTCCAGATAGAGATGGGCTTGCAGCAAGACTCCGACGCCTTTTCCGCTGGCGCGATTGACGGGAATCTGCGCCTCGACGCCGAATTGCCCCCAGCGATTCAGCCAGAGCAGGCCGGGGTTGACGGTGCCGGTCGTATGGCCGGCGCACGGTCCGCCGGTGCAGGTGTTCATCGGAAATTCGACGACCGGAATCAGGTTGCTGAACGGGGCTTTGAGCCCGACGTCCTGCACGAAGTTCTGCAGGTACGGCAAGCTGTACTGCAACGTCACGCCCCAGTTCAGCGAGTCGGGATCGGCGCTGCTCGTCGTCAGCCGCGGCCCGACGGTGGCCGTGACCGCGAACGGGCGCAAGTATTTCAGGGCGTCGGGCAAATCGCCGAAACCCTTGCCGACGTACAGCGTCGGAGTCAGCGCGGAATGCGGGTCGGCGATCGCTTTTGAGCCGGTTCCGCCAAGCTCGGCGATCACGCCGACGGACGCCATGAATTCGTGTGCGGCGCTCACGTAGAAACGATACTTGGCGCCGAGCGCGAAGTTGTCGAACCCGCGCGCCGAGCCGCCGTTCGGCGCGTTCACGTTCACGTAGGTGCCGGTCAGGGACAGCGCGAAGCTCGGCGTGATCAGCTTGTCCCATTCGAGCGACGTCGTATTGGTGCCTTGGGCGTCGCCGTCGCCCGTTTGCGATTTGAGGTGGCCAAACTCGAGATTGAGTTCGTCGCCGACGCCGGGATCGTCGACCGCCATCGTCGCCGGGAACACGCGATTGCCCGCAATCGCATGGGCGGCGGCAACGCAGGGCGCGAAAAGCGTCGCGGCTACGGCAGCCGGGGCGACGAGCGTCGAGAGCGCGGGCAAACCGCCGCGAGGGGTAATGGTGCGCATGACTTATCCGTGTCGAAGGGTTGCATGGGGGCGATCGCGCGTCCGTTGGCGGACGCGCGACACCGCGGCGACGCAATGACGCGTTCGTCGCGGCAAGACTGCTTCAGTCAGGACAGGGCGGGCGGCGCGCGCGGCTGCGCCGTGGTGAACGGGACGCGGCGACGTATCGGCTGAACCGGTGCGGCCGATGACGTATGGCGCGCCCCGTTCTCGGGGGCGAATTCGGCGGTCGCGCTCGGTACCACGGGCACGTGGGCGAGCAATCCGCAATATGCGCACGCTTGCTCGTGAATCGCCTTTTCGGACGACGAGGATGTGTCGGACGGCGTCGCGTTTGAGCCGTCCCGCGCCGAGCAGACGGCGCCCGGCAGCGTGCCGGAATGACGGCTGTTCGACAGCGAGTGCGAGACCGTCGGCGCGAGCGTCGCCATCAGGATTGCGAACAATCCGAGAAGGCTGCCGATCTTGCGGTGGAGAAGGCGACGCATGGCCTTGAAAGGATGACGAACGAGCCCGAATGCTGCGGCGAATTATGGCATGCAACGATGATCCTTCCGATAGGAACATCTCTTTAAAAGGCAGGGCGAGATCAAGACGGATCGCTTCGAGCGTATATCGGAGCGGTGATGCGTGAGTTTGTCTTTCCATGAGCTTTCAGCGGTGGGTTGTCGTTGCCGCCTTTGCCCGTTCGTCGTCGGATGCCTGGGCGCTTGGCGCCGAGCCGCTTTCTCTCCGGTTGCCGAGCTTTCAAGCGCGGGCGCGTTTTCCTCGCGTGTTTCGGCCAAGGCGGGGCACGCGCATGGACGCGCTCATGATTGGCGGTAAGTAGAGGCGTCGTGCGCGGGTTGCGTCGGCGCTCGATCTTGACTGGTTGACGGCTTGTCGAGCGCGATGGTTGCCGAGGCGGATGTGCGCGCCGATGAACCGTGGATAACGCGGCCGCTTCGCGTGCGTGCCCGCATGACGACCACGTGCAAGGTCGGCCGCTGCAGATTCGTTGGATATCGTCGCGCGAATCGACGTTGGGATGCCCGGCTGCCCGTGCCGGTCGGGGATTTTTCCGGCGTTCACGCGCCGGCGCAGCAGCAATGGGGCGCCGGCAGCCGCTTGCCGTATGCGCGACGGCGGGCCGTATGCGTGGCGTTCGACGCGAGAGCGTCTTGTGGCGGTACGGCAAGAAGTACGGCCGACCGGTGATCGCCGATCGGCCACGATCTGATTGACGATGTGAACGCTGCTGCTGGGCTATCGAATGGCGAAGTGGCTTGCCGGCGCTCCGTTGTAGCACGTATTTCCGTAGATGTAGAAATCCCTATTTTCGGAGAACGCCGAGTATATGAGCGGGAAGACTTCTCTTTCGCTAAATGAGTACGAGGCGTCGAGAATCGTGGCCACGAGATTGCCGTTCGAGTCGGTTTCGATTTTGTTGATTTTTCCTGATTTGCAAACGATGTCTGCGGAGGCATAGGAGGAAAAAAGCATCATGACTGAAAAAATGATGGTCGAGAATATTTTCATGGTCTTCCTCTCGTTGAGCGCGTTGATGGCGTGAAAAAAGGAGCTGCTGGGCGGCACTGCATTGCCTCCGGGCAGGAAGCGATCGACGTCCGGATTGGCAATCTTTTTTAATGTCTGGTTCTGAGATATTGATGGAATGAGTTGTAATTATTTATCGGAATTAAGCGTGGTTTATGGGTGGTGCTGCGGCGCAGAATGGAGATTATGATTCGCACCTGGGTAGTTCAAATGGTATTAATTTATCATTGTTGATTTTCGATAGAGCGCGCCGGATGGTTTTGATTTTAAAAACCTCGGGCGTGATTGTTTTCGGTAAATGGGCGAAATGCGGCTGCGTATTGAATGTCGGATGTCGACGTTGCGCTCGGTGAAGGATGACGATGCTCGGAGCGGTCGATAGAGGCGGAAGCGAACGTGCGCCGATGCGGCGATGCGGCGATGCGCCGATGCGCCGATGCGGCGATGCGGCGGAGCGTCGGGCGTCGCGTGCGCATGCGCACAAATGGTTTCGGTCTCCGTGACGAGGGGCTACGTCGAGGCGGACGTTGCAGGCAGCGGCAAGACTAGAAGGCGGGCAAGCGGCGGTCGGGAGCGGATATCGATTCGGTGGTGCGAGTGAATTGCAATCGTGCAGCCGCTTTTGACGCATGCGGATTCATGCCGCCCGGCAAAGTCGCGCAGATCGGCGTGACTCCGGCTCGCGCCTCCGCACCAAGCCCCCGATGCGCGGCGCTTTTCTTTTTTTGTTTTCCTGTTCGTTTTCTCGCCTTCCGGTGTGACAATCGCGTTCGGTTTGCATTCGCGGCACGCCGCGCGCGACGATCTGCTTCGATCGCGCGAGCGGCCGTCCGTTTGACGTTCGACCGGGAGCGCTCTTGGAACCGATTCATTCGAATTCGCCCGCGCCGTCGGGCCGCGTGTCGACGTCGGCGTCGATGTCGACGCAAACGGAACCGCGCGGCGGCCGCCTGCGTCGATTCTTCTTCGGCCGCGACGGCTTGCGCGCGCCGTGGGGCGCCGCGTTGTTCGTCGCGATCTTCGTCGGCGCGATCGCGGCATTCGCGTTCGTCTCGCACCGGTTGGTGCCGATGCCCGTGGGCGACGAGGCGCTGCCCGTCGCGAACGGCGCCGCCATGGAAGCGATGCAGCTCGCATCGGTTGCGCTCGCCACCTTTTTGCTCGCGTGGATCGAGCGTCGCTCGCCGTTTTCGTACGGACTGCAAGGCAGCGCACGCGCGTCGCGCTTCGCGGGCGGCGTGGTGTGCGGCTTCGCGGCGATATCAGCGCTGGTATTCGCGTTATGGCAAGCGGGGCTGCTGCGCTTCGACGCGCCGGCGATCCACGGCGCGCGCGCATGGGAATACGCGGCCGTCTGGGCCGCGATGTTCGTGATGACCGGGATTTTCGAGGAATCGCTGCTGCGCGGCTACCTGCTCCACAAGCTCGCGCGCTGGCTCGGCTTCTGGTGGGGCGCGGTGCTGCTGTCGGCGCTGTTCGGCGTGCTGCACGCGATGAGCCCGGACGAATCGATCATGGGGCTCGCGTCGGCGATGCTGTTCGGGCTCGTCTTCTGTCTGTCGCTCTGGTACACGGGATCGCTCTGGTGGGCGATCGGCTTTCATGCGGCGTGGGACTGGGGCGAATCGTACTTTTACGGCGCGCCGGACAGCGGCCGGCTCGTCGAAGGCGTGCGGCTGACCGCGCACCCCGTCGGCCATGCGCTGCTGAGCGGCGGCGCGGCCGGGCCCGAGGGCAGCGTGCTGGTTTTACCGTTGCTTGCGATCATCGCGCTCGCGATGTGGGGCTGGTGGGGGCGCGGCGCACGCGCGTCGCGGGTTGCGCTGCGCGGCCAAGGCGGCGGAATCGTGCGATAGGCGCGGACGACCGAAACGCGTGGCGCGAAGCCGGCCGCTTTCGGCCGGTTCGATGAAAGGGCGGCTGGGCAACCGGTGCGCGGCCACCGCGATCGGGGCGACGTGGGTGTGTCGGTCGCGCCTTCTGCGTGAGGAGGGCTATGCCGACGCGCGTGCGCGGCATGGCGGTCCGCCAACAGACGGTTCATACCGCGCATGCAAAAAAGTCTCGGTTAGGCTCGGGCGGCGCGAGGAACGCATTGGCCGCATCCTCCGTGACGAAGGCCATGTCGATGCCGGGAAGCGCATGACATGGCAGCGGCCTTCGCCGCACGCTGACGCATCGCGCGTGACGTTGCGGATAGCTTCGCGCAAGGCAAGTTCGCCGCCGCGGCGTCCGCGTGCGAAGGCCATGCCCGTAGCCAATGAGTCGCGTCGTTGTCGTTGTATGCGGCCGGCGCGGCGCAGCATGCATCGGTCGACGCCGCGCGCGCAGTCGAAAGACGGGCCGAACGGTTCACCGGCGATGGTGTCCGCCGTGCGCGTCGGCATCGCCGGGGTACCCGTGTTATTCGCCGCGCCGCACCGCGTTTTCCCACGCGAGCTCGACGAACACCCGGCACAGCGCCTCCATCCCTTTCGCATCGTCGTCGTCGAAGCGGCCGATCAGCGGGCTGTCCACGTCCCATACGCCGATCAGTGTGCCGTCGCGCGCGACGAGCGGCACGACGATCTCCGATTGCGACGCCGAATCGCACGCGATGTGGCCGGCAAACGCGTGCACGTCGCGCACGACCTGCGTGCTGCGCGTCTGCGCGGCCGTGCCGCATACGCCTTTGCCGAGCGCGATGCGCACGCACGCGGGCTTGCCCTGGAACGGCCCGACGACGAGCTCGCGGCCATCGTAGAAATAGAAGCCAGCCCAGTTGAGGCCGTCGAGCGAGTGGTAGACGAGCGACGAGAAATTCGCAGCGTTGGCGACGACGTCGGTTTCCGTCTCGACGAGCGCACGCGCCTGCGCGGCGAGCGTTTCGTAGAGCGCGGGCTTCGACGACGGAAGGGTTTCGGAGAGCGCGAACATGAGCGATTGACGTGACGATTGAACGGCGGCCGCGCGCGGCCGTGGCTTGCGCAGTCTACGGGAATTCGGCGTGACGCGCGGCGTGGCCGTGCCGTCGACGGGGGGCGATCGGGCGCTCGAACAGGCGCTCGAACGAACGCACGCTTGGACGCCCGATCGAGCGGCGCGCCGAACGTCCGGGCGCACGCCTAGTCGGGCTCGAGCGCGGCGAAGCGCTGCGCGAGAAAGTCGAGCAGCGCGCGCACGGACGGCAGCAGCCCGCGGCGCGACGCGAACACCGCGTGCACGATCTCGCGCCGCGGCGCCCAGCCGGGCAGCAGTTGCCGCAGCTCGCCGCGGGCGAGCTGGTCGCGGACCATCATCGTCGGCAACTGGACGACGCCGACGCCCGCGACGGCCGCCGCGCGCAGCGCGGGCATGCCGCGCGTGACGAGCCGCGGCCGGTGACGGATCGCCGCGTGCGCGCCGTCGGGACCGTGCAGATTCCACACGTGCTCGTCTTGCGGCAGGCCGAGCGCGAGGCTCGGCAGCGCGGCGAGATCGGCGGGCACGCGCGGCGCGCCGGCGCGCTCTAGCAGCCGCGGGCTCGCGACGAGGCATTGCCCGCGCTCCGCGAGCACGCGCAGCACGAGATCGCTGTCCTCGAGCGGCGGCGGCCGCACGCGCAGCGCGACGTCGATGCCTTCGCCGACGACATCGACGCGCCGGTTCGTTTCCTCAAGATGAATCTCGACGAGCGGACATTCGGCCATGAACGCCGCGACCATGTCGCCGACGAGCGCATCGAGGAGCACGACGGGGCAGGTCACCCGGACGATGCCGCGCGGCTCCGCGCGCATCAGCGCGACCGCCTCGTCGGCCGCATCCGCCTCGACGAGCATCGCGCGGCAATGCGCGTAATAGGTCTGGCCGGTGTCCGTGACCGCGAAGCGCCGCGTCGAGCGCTGGATGAGGCGCATGCCGAGCCGCTCCTCGAGCAGCGCGATCCGGCGGCTCAGCTTCGACTTCGGCATGTTGAGCGCGCGCCCGGCGGGTGCGAAGCCGCCGTGATCGACGACCTGGACGAAGTAATAGAGATCGTTCAGATCCCGCATGATTCATCGTTCTCCATATGGAACGCTGAGTGCGATTTTCGCGCACTACCGAAGGTATCGTTCAGATTCTATCTTCTATCCATTGATCGAAGCGATCGCTTCGGCCAGGAACGAAAGGAGAGGAACATGAAGCAAATCGTCGGGGTGTACAGCGCGCCTCGCTCGCATTGGGTCGGCGACGGCTTTCCGGCGCGGTCCCTGTTCAGCTACGACAGCCACGGCGCGCATCTGAGCCCGTTCTTGCTGCTCGACTACGCCGGCCCCGCGCGCTTCGAGCCGACGGCCCGCCGGCGCGGCGTCGGCCAGCATCCGCACCGCGGGTTCGAGACGGTGACGATCGTCTATCAGGGCGAAGTCGACCATCGCGACTCGACGGGCGCGGGCGGCCATATCGGCCCGGGCGACGTCCAGTGGATGACGGCGGCGGGCGGCATCCTGCACGAGGAGTTCCATTCGGAGCAGTTCGCGCGCAATGGCGGCACGCTCGAGATGGTGCAGCTCTGGGTGAACCTGCCCGCGAAGGACAAGCTGTCCGAGCCCGGCTACCAGACGCTGCTGAGCGACAGCATCCCGAGCGTCGAGTTGCCCGACGGCGCGGGGCGCGTGCGGGTGATCGCGGGCGAGTTCGACGGCCGCCGCGGGCCGGCGCGCACGCACACGCCGCTCGACGTGTGGGACGTGCGCCTCGAGCAGGGCGGCCGTGCGCGGTTTCGCGCCGAGGCGGGCCGCACGCTCGCGCTCGTCGTGCTGCGCGGCACGGCGCTCGTGAACGGCGAGGAAGTCGTGCGCGAGGCGCAGTTCGTGCAGTTCGCGCGGGACGGGAGCGACGTCGAAATCGAAGCGAACAACGACGTGACGCTGCTGTGGCTGAGCGGCGAACCGATCGACGAGCCGATCGTCGGCTACGGTCCGTTCGTGATGAACAGCGAAGCGCAGATCCGTCAGGCGGTCGACGATTTCAACGCCGGCCGCTTCGGCAAGATGAGCGCTTAGCGAAGGAAGACGGCCCCGCGACGAGCGGGGCTGCTTTCGTGCGTCGTGCGTGCGGGGCCGCGTGCGGACGCGAATGGCCGGCCTGCGTCGAGCTCGCGGGCGCGCGGCCGCTGCCGTGCGGCGCGCGCGTCGGCCTTGCATTCGCGAAGCGGCCGCGCGCCCGTTCGAGGCATAATCGATCGTTCCGCGCTTTGCAGCAGCGCCGCCAATCATTCGGAATATCGATCATGTCCACATCCACGACGGCGGCTTCGTCCGCCACCGCCGCGCCGCCGCCCGTCGCGCTCGACTGGCGCTGGAAGCCGTTCGACGCGCTGACGCCGCGGGAAATCTACGCGATCCTCTCCGCGCGCAGCGACGTGTTCGTCGTCGAGCAGAACTGCGTGTACCGCGACATCGATCACGCGGATTTCGACGCGTGGCACCTCGGCGCATACGACGCGCAGGGCCGTCTCGCATGCTACCTGCGGGTGCTGCCGCCCGACGCGGCGGAGCCGGACGTGCGGATCGGACGCGTGCTGACGACGCAGCCGTTTCGCGGCATGGGCCTCGGCAACGCGATGCTCGCGGCCGCGCTCGAGCGCGTGCGCGTGCAGTGGCCCGGCACGCCGATCAGCCTGCACGCGCAGGCGCATTTGCAGAAGTTCTACGGCGCGTTCGGCTTCGCGCCGAGCTCGGACGTGCACGACGAAGACGGCATTGCGCACGTCTGGATGCGCTCGATCGCGTGAGGCCCGCCGCGAGCGGCCGCGCCGAACTCGCCGACTAAGCGCAGATTAAGTGCCGATCGAGCGTCGATCGAGAACCGATCGAGAACCGACTAAGCGCGGGATCTGCATGGGTTCGGCGCGCGACGCGCGATCGTCAGGGCGTCGAGCGGGCGGCGCGGATGCGCGCGAGCTCGGCGCGCGCCGCGCGCTCGTCGGACAGCCGGCCGCGCGCGGACAGGCGCATCCAGTGTCGCAGCGCGATCAGCGCGCCGATCACGCTCATCATCGAGCCGGGAATCCACAGCAGCAGCCCGCCGATCTGCTGGTCGCGCAGCGGGCTCAGCCACGTGAACGCGCGTCCGCAGATCGAATAGATCGGATAGAGCTCGTGCGGCGTGAAGAAGATCAGCGCGCCGAGCACGATCTGCGGCGGGATCGCCGCGACGACCATCAGGATGCGCCGCCCCGGCGCGAGCCGCGCGGGCGGCGCGGGCCGCGGATCGACGACGAGCCACCAGAACAGCAGCCCGTCGATCACCATGCTCCAGTTCATCACGCGATAGAGCCGCCAGTCGAGCATCGCGACGAAGTGGATCGGCGAGAGCAGCCAGAAATAGATCAGGCCGACGAACAGCACGACCGCGACGACCGGATTGAACAGCACGTCGAGCGTTGCGCGCACGAACGGCTGCGCGAGCGCTGGGCGCACGTAGCGCTGCCGCCACGAGAACGGGACGCCGGCGCGGATCGCCGCGCCCGGATACGACAGCGCGATGAAGAACGGCCCGAGGTGATGCAGCACCAGATGCTGCGCGCGGTGCATGAAGAACTCGTGCTCGAAGAAGTAGTCGAGGCGCGTGTGCAGCGCGACGTACAGCGCGGCGAGTCCGAACCAGAACGCGACGCGCCGCGACGTCGACACCTTCGCCTTGCGCGCGCCGCGCGCGAACAGCACGCCGGCCGCGAGCACCGCGATCACGACGGTGGGCGACGGCTCCCACGGCTCGAGCCAGTACAGCAGGTTCATCGCGCGACGCTTACTTGGCGGCGGGCGACTTCACGACGAACGGCGCGTCGAGCTTCTCGCCGTCGGAGAACTGCATGCGCAGATGCACGGTGTCGCCCGGCTTGATCGCGCGCTTCGGCTCCTCGAGCATGAAGTGATAGCCGCCCGGCGCGATGTCGACCTTGCCGCGCGCGGGGATCGTCAGCTTGTCGACCATCTCCATCTTTTGCGTCGAGCCGTTCGACACGGTCTGGTGCAGCATCGTCATCCCGTATTCGGGGCTGTCGACGTCGACGAGATCGATCGGCTTGTCGCTCGCGTTGACGAGCGTCACGTAGCCGGCGGCGGGCAGCTTGTTCGGCAGCCAGCGCACCCACGCGTTCTGCGCGCTGATCGAAGCGGCGCCGGCGGCGTACGCGTGCAGGCTGAGCGAGAGGGCGGCGAGCGCGGCGAGGGATTTCGGTTTGAGCGTCATCGGCTTGTCGGTAAGTGAGTTCCGGTTCAGGAACGGTTGGCGATGATCCGGCGCAGATCGGCGGCGATCGCGTCGGGGGAATCCTGGTCGGTGGCGAGCAGGCGCGCGCGGCCTTGCGCGTCGAACACGTAGACGGCGGAGCTGTGCGTGACCTCGTAGTTGCCGTTCGGATCGCGCTTTTCCATCTGATACGCGACGCGGTAGCGCTTCGCGAGCGATTCGATCTGCCGCTCGCTGCCCGTGAGCCCGTATGCGTGCTCGGCGTCGAACGCGCCGACATAGTCGCGCATCGCGGCCGGCGTGTCGCGCGCCGGATCGACCGACACGAACAGGATGCGCACGCCGCCGCGCGCGTCGGGGCCGAGCAGCGCGAGCACCTGCATCAGGCGCGCCATCGTCTCGGGGCACACGTCCGGGCAATGCGTGTAGCCGAAGTAGACGAGCGCGACGCGGCCGCGGAACGCGGACGCGTCGATCGGCTTGCCGTCCTCGCCCGTGAGCGAGAACGTCAGGTCGGGCAGATGGCTCGTCACGTTCGTGAGCCGCCACGGCTCGCCGCGCGGCGAGCAGCCGGCGAGCGCGGCCGCCGCCGCGCAGGCGGCGGCGAAGCGGATCACGCGCGTTGTGCGGGCGCAAGCGGGCGAGGCGGCACGCGCGCGCGCCGCGAAAAGGGGAAGCGGCATCGGCGAATTCGGTTCGAAGCAATCTTGCGCGACGGCGAAGCGCGGCGGTTTCGGGGGCGATCGAGGCGTCGTCCGCGATGGCGGACGCATCGATCATGCCGCGCCTCTGGCGCGCGGCCGCGTCCCGGCTCGTGCGTCGGGCCCGGCCGCGAGGGCCTCGGATCTCGGCTCCTCGGCTCCTCGGCTCCTCGGCTCGAGGATCGAGGATCGAGGATCGAGGATCGAGGATCGAGGATCGAGGATCGAGGATCGAGGATCGAGGATCGAGGATCGCGGCGCATCGGCGTCTCGCTGTTTCTATCGGCGGTTGCGACTGTAGCGCAATTTGATCGAGATCGTCTTTTCGAAACGCGCACCGCGCATCGAACCGGGGCAAAATGTCGCAGCGATGCGCATGCCGGCCGCGCGTCGCAGGCCCGCGCTTTTGTTCATCGTGCACGAGGCGCGGTAAGATGCGCACATTCGCCCGGCGGGCGCGCCCGCCGGCAGCCATTCTCATCAGCGAATCGATGCAATCCGTCCCGCTTTCCCTTCCCCTTGCCCGCACCGCGTTCTTTCTCGACTTCGACGGCACGCTCGTCGACCTCGCGCCGACGCCCGACGCGATCCAGGTGCCGCCCGATGTGCCCGTGCTCGTCGACGAGCTGCGGCGGCTCTCGCACGGCGCGGTCGCGATCGTGTCGGGGCGCGGCATCGGCAGCATCGACGCGTACCTGAACCTGCCCGATCTGCCGGTGGCGGGCCTGCACGGCGCCGAGCGGCGCGACGCGAACGGCGACACGCAGCGGATCGGCTTCGACGATCCGCGCCTCTTGCGCATCGAGCGCGAGCTCGCGGCGGTCGTCGAGCGGCATCCCGGCATGCTGCTCGAGATCAAGGGCGCGGCGCTCGCGCTGCACTTTCGCAACGCGCCCGAGCGCGAGGGCGTCGCGCGCGCGGCGGCCGAGCGGCTCGTCGCCGACTATCCGGACGCGTACGTGCTGCAGCCGGGCAAGATGGTGTTCGAGATCAAGCCGAAGGGCGTCGACAAGGGGCGCGCGGTCGCCGCGTTCCTGAACGAGCCGCCGTTCGCCGGCCGCATGCCGGTGTTCGCCGGCGACGATCTGACCGACGAGCTGGGCTTCGCCGTCGTCAACGCGAACGGCGGGCTGTCGATCAAGGTCGGCGCGGGCGACACGTCGGCGCGCGCGCGCGTCGAATCGGTCGCCGCGTTCCGCGAGCAGCTCGCGCGCTGGATCGACGCGGGGCGCGCGCTCGCATGAGTCGTCTCATCATCGTCTCGAACCGGGTCGCGCCGATCTCGGAAGGGGAGCCGGCTGCGGGCGGCCTCGCGATCGGCGTCTACGACGCGTTGAAGGAAACGGGCGGCATGTGGTTCGGCTGGAGCGGCGAGGTCGTCGCGTCGGGCGCGCCGCAGATTCGCGTCGAGGAGCACGGCCCCGTCACGTTCGCGACGATCGGCCTGCCGCGGCGCGATTACGATCAGTACTACCGGGGCTTCTCGAACGCGACGCTGTGGCCCGCGTTCCATTACCGCGCGGACCTGATCCAGTTCGACCGCCACGAGTTCGAAGGCTACTCGCGCGTGAACGTGTGGCTCGCGCAGCAGCTCGTGCCGCTCTTGCGCGACGACGACGTGATCTGGGTGCACGACTATCACCTGATCCCGTTCGCGAAGGCGCTGCGCGCGGCAGGCGTGAAGAACCGGATCGGCTTCTTCCTGCACATTCCGTTTCCGGCCGCGCAGGTGCTCGTGAACGTGCCGCCGCATCGCGAGCTCGTCGACGCGCTGTGCGCGTTCGACCTGCTCGGCTTTCAGACCGACACCGATCTGCGCGCGTTCTTCGAATACGTCGAATACGAGGCGGGCGGCGCGGTCGATCGCGCCGCGCATCCGGCGCGCGTCGACGCGTTCGGGCGCTCGCTGCGCGCGGCCGCCTATCCGATCGGCGTCTATCCGGACGAGATCGCCGCGCTCGCGAAGGCGGGCGAGAACGGCCGCGCGGTGAAATCGCTCGCGGCGTCGCTGCGCGGGCGGCAGCTCGTGATGAGCGTCGACCGGCTCGATTACTCGAAGGGGCTCGTCGAGCGCTTTCGCGCGTTCGAGAAGCTGCTCGAGCACGAGACGTCGTTCCGCAACCACGTGTCGTTCCTGCAGATCGCGCCGTCGACGCGCGCCGACCTGCGCGCGTACCAGGACATCCGCCGGCAGCTCGAAGGCGAGTCGGGGCGCATCAACGGGCGCTTCGCGGAGCTCGACTGGGCGCCGATCCTCTACATCCACCGGCAATACGAGCGGCCGGTGCTCGCCGCGCTGTACCGGCTCGCGCGCGTGGGCTACGTGACGCCGCTGCGCGACGGGATGAACCTTGTCGCGAAGGAGTACGTGTCCGCGCAGAACCCGGACGATCCGGGCGTGCTCGTGCTGTCGCGCTTCGCGGGCGCCGCGTGCGAGCTCACGGGCGCGCTGATCGTCAACCCGATCGACATCGGCGGAATGGCCGACGCGTTGTCACGCGCGCTGTCGATGCCGCTCGCCGAGCGGCGCGCGCGCCACGCCGACATGCTCGCGCGGCTGCGCGAGAACAACGTGTCGGTGTGGCGCGACAACTTCTTGCACGATCTCGGGAAATAGCGCGCCGCGCTCGCGGGAGCGGCTGAGGGTTCGCGGGTTGGGCGCGGCGCGTTCGTGCCGGTCATGCGGGCGATGCGTGCCGAATGCCGAATCGCGCGGAGTCGAATCGTGTGGAATCGGCGAGATTCGCGACGCGAGCGTCGAAAGTCGAAAGTCGAAAGTCGAAAGTCGAAAGTCGAAAGTCGAAAGTCGAAAGTCGAAAGTCGAAAGTCGCGAATGCTTGGAGGCCGCATCGACCGAACGCCTTCCCGATCGTCGCCGACGAGCGCAACGAAAAGGCCCGGCCGGCATATGCCGGCCGGGCCTTTTTTCTGGCGGGGCGAGGATTGCGTACAGGCGGCAGCCGGGCGACGATCGGCTCGACACCGCCGCACTGCCGCCCAACGCCCAACGCCCAACGCCCAACGCCCACCGCCCACCGCGCGGCGCGCGGCGCGCGGCGCGGTACACGCCGCACACGCGGAGCACCCCGCTAGGCGACGCGCTCGTCGTCGTCGGACGCGGACGAATCGTCGTCGCCGTTGCCGTCCGCGGGCGCCGGCGCGGGCGCGGGCAGATGCCGGCCGTGCTGCTTCGCGAGCAGGTCGCGATAGAGGCCCGGGCGCTCGCGCAACGCGTCGGGGCTGCCGTCGTCGATCACCTTGCCCGCGCTCATCACGATGATCCGGTCGAAGTTGCGCAGCGTCGACAGCCGGTGCGCGATCGCGATCACCGTGCGGCCCGTCATCAGCCGGTCGAGCGCCGCCTGGATCGCTTCCTCGGACGCGCTGTCGAGCGCCGACGTCGCCTCGTCGAGCAGCAGGATCGGCGCGTCCTTCAGGATCGCGCGCGCGATCGCGATCCGCTGCCGCTGGCCGCCCGACAGCTTCACGCCGCGATCGCCGACGATCGTCTCGAAGCCCTCCGGCATCGCCTCGATGAACTCGGTGCAGCGCGCCTCGCGCGCGGCGGCGAGCACTTCCTCGTGCGTCGCCTCGGGGCGGCCGTACGCGATGTTCTCGTAGATCGAACGGTGAAAGAGCGAGATGTCCTGCGGCACGAGCGCGATTGACTGGCGCAGGCTTTCCTGCGTGATCGAGCCGAGGTCCTGGCCGTCGATCCGGATCGAGCCTTGCTGAATGTCGTAGAAGCGCTGCAGCAGCGCGAGCACGGTCGATTTGCCCGCGCCCGACTTGCCGATCAGCCCGACGCGCTGGCCGGGCTCGATGTGCAGGTCGAAGTGGTCGAGGATCGGCCGGCGGTGCGGATACGCGAACGTCACGCGCTCGAAGTCGACGCGGCCGCCGCGCGGCGCGAGCGCAATCGCGTCCGAGCGGTCGGGCATGCCGTGCGGCTCGAGAAGCGTCTTCACCGCTTCGGCGAGGCGCGCGACGTGCTGCGTGACGTCGACGAGCGCGACGGCGAGGTCGCGCGTGCCGTGCAGGATCGTGAAGCCGAGCGAGCTGACGAGCACGATGTCGCCCGATGTCGCGCGGCCCTGGTCCCACAGCCACAGCGCCCAGCCGAGGAGGCCCGCGGACAGCATCGCGGTGATCACCGCGTGCAGCAGGCGCAGCTTCTCGAGATAGAGCAGGCTCTGCTGCCGCGCGTCCATTTCGGCCTTGACGGTCGCGCCGAAGCGCTTCTGCTCGCGCAGCGTCATCCCGAATGCGCGCACGAGCCCCATGTTGCCGATCACGTCGACGAGCTCGCCGTCGACGGCCGCCGCCCTCGCGGCGAAGCGGTGATGGCGTACCGAGCCGCGCTTGGCGAGCTTGAACAGCACGATCGCGAGCACGCCCGAGCACGACAGCAGGCCGAGCGCCATCAGCGGATTGACGACGATGATCATCAGGATCGCGCCCATCACCGCGATGCACGGTGGCAGCACGTTCCACGCCATCGTGTTCTCGGCCGTGTAGATCGCGTTCGACGTCGCGGTGATCCGGCTCGCGAGCGTGCCGGGCTGCTTCTCCGCGTAGTAGGTCTGCGAATGGCCGCTCAGATATTGAAACAGGTCGCGGCGCAGGTCGCCCGTCACCGCGACGAACGTGTGCGCGGCGACCCAGCCGCCGACGCGCCATAGCAGGTTGTCCGCGGCGATGAGGCCGACGAGGAGCGCGAACGCGCCCCAGAGCGGGCCCGGATGATGGCGGCCGGCCGCGAGCACGTCGATCAGGTGCTTGATCGCGTATTGCGAGCCGAGCGCGCAGCCGACCGCCGCGAGCACGCTGGCAAGCACGATGACGTGCGCGACAGGGTGCATCCGGATGTAGCGGAACAGGAACGCGAGCGGCCGGTCGGCGTAGCTCGCGAGCTTCGCGTTGTAGACGTTGCGCTGGGCAGGGGTGAGAGCTTCCAAAATCAGTGCGTGTGGGTGAAACGAGGGTTGAACGCCGCGTCCGAACGTCGCGCCGAGAAGCAGGCGAAAGCCGGCATTGTAATCAAGCCGGTGTGTCGCGCTGCCGCCGAGTTGCGTAACGCCGGGGTATGCGACTCATTTTGGGATAAAATTTTGCGCTTCGTGGCGTGTTCCGCTCGCCGATCGACGAAAAACCGTCGCGCGCACGGCCTGTCGCCGCAGGGAGCGGGGCAGACGCGACTACTCTAAAACGGTCTTCCTGTCAGAAGATTGGCAAAGCGTTGCGTCTTTGTAACAACGTAAAGACTTTGAAATGTTGTGCGCCGCACTGATCGCGACCCCCGATAATCGACTTCGGGTTTGTCCTTAGGTGTTTTACTGGAACCTGTCAACGGATTTCCCGCTGAAACGTTAACTGCCCGTGCGGTGCGGCCTGCGAGGCGACGCAGCCTCAGTGTCGCGAGCCGGCTCGCCTAGCGTCCAACCGACGTCGCGGCGGCGTTCGGCAGGCGGGCGATCGTCCCGCTGTCTTATTGTTTGCCGATTTTTTAGGAGTTACGCATGCGAATCGCTCAAATCGCTCCGTTGCACGAAGCGGTTCCCCCGAAACTGTACGGCGGTACCGAACGGGTGGTGTCCTATCTGACCGAGGCGCTCGTCGAGATGGGGCATGACGTCACGCTCTTCGCGAGCGGCGATTCGCAGACCTCCGCGAAGCTCGAGGCCGTGTGGCCGCAGGCGCTGCGCCTCGATCCGACGATTCGCGACGTGATGGCGCCGCACATGCTGCTGCTCGAGGAAGTGCGCCGCCGCGCGGACGAGTTCGACGTGCTGCACTTCCACATCGACTACTACCCGTTCCCGCTGTTCTCGCGCCAGCCGGTGCCGCATCTGACGACGCTGCACGGCCGCCTCGACCTGCCGGAACTGCAGCCGATCTTCAACACGTTCAGCGACGTGCCCGTCGTGTCGATTTCCGACAACCAGCGCATTCCGCTTTCGCAGGCGAACTGGCTGCAGACGACCTACCACGGCCTGCCCGAGAACCTGCTGAAGCCGATCCCGGACGTGAAGCCGGGCTACCTCGCGTTCCTCGGCCGCATCTCGCCCGAGAAGCGCGTCGACACGGCGATCCGCATCGCCGAGCAGGCCGGCATGCCGATCAAGATCGCGGCGAAGCTCGACAAGGCAGACCGCGCGTACTACGAGGAAAAGATCAAGCCGCTCTTCTCGCTGCCGCACGTCGAATACATCGGCGAGATCAGCGAGGCGGAGAAGGCCGAGTTCCTCGGCAACGCGCACGCGCTGCTGTTCCCGATCGACTGGCCGGAGCCGTTCGGCCTCGTGATGATCGAAGCGATGGCGTGCGGCACGCCGGTCATCGCGTTCAAGCGCGGCTCGGTGCCCGAAGTGATCGAAAACGGCGTGTCCGGCTTCGTCGTCGAAGACGAGCTGTCGGCCGTCGCCGCCGTCAAGCGCCTGGCCACGCTGCCGCGCGAGCGCGTGCGCGCCGCGTTCGACGCGCGCTTCACGTCGAAGGTGATGGCGCGGAACTACGTGAAGGGCTACGAAGAGTTGCTGCGCCAGAAGCGCCGCACGGTGCTGCGCGAAGTCAACGCGGGCTGACGCGCTTCATGTGCGCCGCGCGCGACGCTGCGCGGCGCAGCGTCGTCGAGCGCCGGAAGTTTGATCGATGCCCCGCCCGGGTCGACCGGGCGGGGCATTTTGCATTCGGGGCCGGTTTTCCGGCCGGCCCGGGGGGCGCACCGCGCGCGCCATCTGTTGTATTCACGCCGCGCCACTGTGTCCGGAAACGACGCAATCCGGCGATTTGCGGCGCACGGGCATCAGTCGACCTAGTAATGTCCCTATAATGGCCGTGCCGTAAAATCGGGCCCCGGCAAGGCCGTCAAGAGGAGAGCGTTTTGGCGAGAACGAAACCCACGCGTGCGAATCCGGCTCCCGGCTCGGGCGTCATTTTCGCGTTGCGAGCCATCGGTCTCGTGTTGCTCGCCCGCTGGCTCTTCTCGATGTCGCTGATGGGCTATCGCGCGTCGCTGTCGGCGATGGCGTCGTCGCCGTGGGCGTGCATCAACGTCGTCCTCATGTTCCTGCTGCTGGTGCTCCCGGGCGCGCAGGCGCGCGCCGAGCGCCCGTTCCATCCGCTTCCGCAGTGGCTGCGCCAGGCGCTGCGCTTCTTCGCGCTGCTCGGCTTCCTGTTTGCCGTGTGGTCGGTCGGCGTGTTCACGTGGGCGGCCGGCTGGCGCCGCGCGCTGCATGCGCTGACGCTCAGCAACGGCTGGCTGCTCGCCGCGCCCGCGCTCTATGCGGCCGTCGTCTGGATGTGCCGGCCGCGCGCGCTGTGGCGCACCAACGTCGCCGCGCGCCGCTATGCGATCGGCCGCTACGCGATCTCGCTCGATACGCTCACGCGCACCGTCGTCGTCTGGATGGAAAGCCGCAAGGTCGGGCAATACGACGCGCGCGAGCTGTCGGTCCGCTGGCCGAACGGGGCCGAGCCGCAGCCGTCCGCTGCGTCTTGTTCCGCCGTGGCGGGCGCCGATGCGCCGGGCGCCGATGTGCCGGTGATCGATGCGCCGGCCGCCGTTCCGGGCAGTGACGCCCCGGTCGCCGCCGCGCAACCGGATCTCGCCGCGCAGCCGGGGGCCGCCGCGCCCGCCGCGCCGCCTGCGTCGACGAAAACGCCGTCGTCGGCGCGGCCCGCGCCGCCCACGGGCGGACGGTTCGCGCGGCCGAAGCTCGAGCTGCTGTGGGATTCGCCCGCCGCAGTCGGCCATAACCGCCAGATCGTGATGCGCACGCCGCTCGCGACGGAAGGAGACCGCGTCGCGGCGCGTGCGCTTGACGCATCGCTCAAGCAGGTCGCGTGACGCCGGCGGGCCGGCTCGCGCCGCCGCGTCCGCCTGGCCGACACAAGGAGGACCGATGCTGACCGTTCGATGGTTGCTCGCCGCCGTCCATTTGCTCGCATTCGGTTTCGCGCTCGCGTCGATCGCCGCGCGCAACCGTGCGCTCAAGCGCGTCGCCGCGTCGCGGCAGTCCGCCGATCTGCCCGACGTGTTCAGAGCCGACGCGATCTGGGGCGTGTCCGCGCTCGTGCTGATCACGACGGGCATCGTCCGCGCGTTCGGCGGCTTCGAGAAGGGCGGCGAATACTATCTGCACGCGCCGCTCTTTCATCTGAAAATGGGCGCGCTCGCGCTGATCCTCGTGCTCGAACTGATTCCGATGACGGGCCTCATCCGCTGGCGCGTGACCGCGCGGCGCGGGATGCTGCCGGATCTCGCGCGCGCGCCCGCGTACGCGCGGATCGGCCACGTGCAGGCGATGCTCGTCGTCGCGATCGTGTTCGCGGCGGCCGGGATGGCGCGCGGCGTCGGATTCTGACGCGCCGCAGGCGACGCATGGGGGTGTGTGCGCGCCTGCGCAAATGAGGGGGCGGGCGCCGCTGCATCGCGGCACGCATCGCCGCCGAGCTCGTTCGCGGCTTGCGCATGCGTCGCGCTCGCGGTGCCTCGGGCGCGTCTTCCGTCAAACGACGTTCTTCTCGACGATCGGCCGGCCTTCCAGCACGCGCTTGAAGCCGAGCGGCGACAAATCGAGCGAATCGTACCGTCCGAGCGCGATCAGCTCCGCGACGCCGCGCCCCGTCGCCGGCCCCTGCTGCAGCCCGTGCCCCGAGAAGCCGTTCGCGAAGATGCAGTTGTCGACGTCCGGATGCGGCCCGATGATCGCGTTCTGGTCGAGCACGTTGTACTCGTAATAGCCGGACCAGCTGCGCGCGACCCGCAGCGCCTCGAACTGCGGCACGCGGTGCGCGAGGGTCGGCCAGATCAGCTCGTCGAAGAGCGCGTGGTCGACGTCGTCGAGCGGCAGATCGTCGAAGTCGCGCTCGGGCGGCGGCGCCGCGCCGCAGATGAACGACGCGCCTTCCGGCCGGAAATAGACGCCGCTCGGATCGATGACGAGCGGGCAGCGCGGCAGCACGGCGGGCGACGTCACGTTGAAGATGCTGCGGCGGCGCGCGTGAACGGGCAGGTCGACGCCGACGAGCGCCGCGATCGAGCGCGCCCACGGGCCGGCCGCGTTGACCATCGCGTCGCAGTCGAACGCGCGGCCGTCGGCCGTCAGCAATTGCGTGACGCGCCGCCCGTCGACGCGCGCGCCCGTCACGTCGGCGCTCACGTATTGCGCGCCGAGCGCGCGCGCCTTCCGGCGCAGCGCCTGCACGAGCCCGTAGCCGTCGAACCATCCTTCGCCGCGCTCGCCGTAGCAGCCGGCGGCGAGATCGTCGGCGTGCAGCCACGGAAACGTCGCGGCGAGCGCGTCGCGCGGCAGATAGCGGATTTGCGCGCCGAGCGACGTCTGCAGCGCGTGGTTCTCGCGCAGCGTCGCGTCGCCCGCGGGCGTCGCGAGAAACAGGTAGCCGCCTTCGTGCAGATCGATCGATGGGCGCTCGCCGTCCACCGCGAGCCGCTCGCCGAGCGAGCGCAGGAATTCGATTCCGAAGAGCGACATCCGGATCGACAGCGGCGTCGAGAACTGCTGGCGGATCGACGCCGCGGACAGCGCGGACGACGCGCGCGCATACGTTGGATCGCGCTCGATCACGGTCACGGAGATGCCCGGATCGAGCGTGCGCAGGAAATAGGCGGTCGCGCTGCCGATGACGCCGCCGCCGACGATGACGACATTCGAATGCATCGAAACTCCAAGGCAAAGGCGCGATGCGCGCCGGTCGGGAAAAAGGCCGCGCGCGTGCAGCGCGTCGCGTGCGGCCCGCCGAATTCAGGGGCGGCCGATCAGCCCCCCTTCGTGACGATCGTCTGCCATGCGCCGTTTTTCACCTGATAGAGCGTCGACATCCCGCTCTTGAGCGATCCGTCGCCGCCGAACGCGATGCGCCCGGTGATGCCCTCGAAGTCGATCTTCTTCAGCGCGGGCTGATACGCGCCCGGCTCGGTCGAGCCCGCCGCCTGCATCGCCCTGATCGCGGCCCACGTCGCGTCGTAGCCGAATTGCGCGTACGACAGCACGTCGACGCCGAAGCGCTTCTTGAAGCGCGCCTCGAAATCCTTGCCCTGCGGCAGCTGGTCGAGCGGCCGGCCGTATTCCCACGCCATCGCGCCTTCGGCCGCCGGGCCCGCGATCTTGATGAATTCGGCGTCCTTCACGCCGCCGCCGCCGACGAATTGCGCGGCGAGGCCGAGCTGCTTCATCTGCTTGATGAAATTCGCCGCGAGCGAATCGAGGCCGCCGAAGAAGATCAGATCGACGTTCTTGCTCTTGAGGCTCGTGATCTGCGCGCGGAAGTCGACTGCCTGGTTGCTCGTGTATTCGCGCGCGACGATCGCGCCGCCTGCGGCCTTCACCGCCTTGTCGAATTCGTCGGCTTCGTCCTGGCCGAACGCGGTGCGGTCGTCGACGATCGCGATCCGCTTGGCCTTCGACACGTCGATCGCGTAGCGGCCCGCGTTGCCCGCGTTCTGGCCGTCGGTCGCGATCACCATGAACACGTTCGCGAGCCCGCGCGACGTGATGACGGGATTCGTCGCGGCCGGATCGATGACGGGGACGCCCGCCTTGTCGTAGACGACCGATGCGGGAATCGTCGTGCCCGAATTGAAGTGGCCGACGACGACCGACACCTTCTTGTCGACGAGGCTCTGCGCGGCCTGCACGCCGATCCGCGGATCGGCCTGATCGTCCTCGACGACGAGCTCGAAGCGCGCGGGCTTGCCGGCGATCTTGATCTTCTGCGCGCGGGCGTCGTCGATCGCGAGCTGCACGCCGTTTTGCAGATCCTTGCCGTAGCCCGCGTTGACGCCCGTGAGCGGCGCGGCGAAACCGATCTTGACGGGCGTGTCGTCGGCGGCGCGCGCGGCGCCGGTTGCGCCGCACGCGAGCGCGGCGGCGAGGGCGAGGGAGGACAGGGGCGAGCGGAGTCTCATGTTCTTTCCTTGTAGGCGATGCGCGAACGGGACGCGAGTGGCGCGGATGCACGAAGCCCGCGTCGCGGCCGGCGGGTCGGCTCGGCGCGGCGAAGCTGGCTTTCCGATTTATAGAAGGCCAAATTGGGCGAGTCTTGTCGATTTGCGGCGCATCGGATGCGGATTTGCGCATAGCCGCGCGACGGCGGGCGCGGGCGGGAAATGGCGGGGAAGCCTCGATTCCGCAGACTGTTGGCGATTGGCGCCGCGCTTGCGTGCGTGCGGGTGAGCGGCGCATTGCGGCAGAAGGCGGCGAGGCGGCGAGGCGGCGAGGCGGCGCCCGGCGGCCGTGAGCGGGCGGAGGGGAGGGTGATCGAAAGAACGGCGGATGGGCCGCTCGCAGGTTGCGCTTCGCGCAAACGGGGCGATGCTCGATGCCGGCGAACGGCGAACGGCGAACGGCGAACGGCGAACGATGAGCAGCACGCAGAGAGCGGAAAACGGAAGGCGAGAGAAACAGAAAGACGGGAGCGGAAGCGCGGCAAGCGGAAACCGATGTGATCGCGGATGCAGCGAGTGCGCGCCGTCGACGAAGAAGGTACGGCCCACCGTTCTCGCCGCTCGATGCGATTCCGATTTCGTGCGACGGTTCGCCTGCGCGCAACCGATCGGTCGTCACGCAACGCAACCCAACGCAACCCAACGCGACGCGACGCGACGCAATCAGGTGCGACGCGCCGTGCCGCGCGCGTCGCGCCCCGTGTTTCTCGTAACCGTTCGGCCGCCGCCGCGCGATCACGCCGCCGTGCGAGCGCCCGTCGCGCAACGGCGCGATCGCCGGCGCGCGTTGCGCTCGCCGCGCGCACCGCCGAAGCGGCGCGCGCGAGCGTGCGCGTCGACGCTCAGACCGTCGCGATCAGCGGATCGCTCGTGCTCGGCCGGCCCGTCTCGACGTGCCCCGCGAAGCGGCGCAGGAAGCCGTTCGGCGCGCCGTCGGAGACGGTGAGGTCGTACCAGCTGTGGCTGTCGCGCAGATCCCAGTAGTCGTTGATCCGCTGGCCGGGCTTGAGCTCGTAGACGCGCGGGCTGTCGTTGCCGTACGCGTTCGTCACCGTGAGCCGCACCGTCGCGCGGCCGCGGTTCGACAGGCGCAGCGTGACGTTGCCGTTCGCGACGTCGTAGCCGTAGATCACTTCCGGGTTCGCGGCGAGGCCGAGCGCCGCGGCGGTCGAGCCGCGGAACTGGCACAGGAAGCCGTTCGGGCCGTAGACGGTCAGGTCGTAGATGCTCAGCGTGAGCGCCGTGCTCCACTCATCGGACAGGCGCTTGTGCGCGTCGACCGTGTACGCCCACGGGCCGTCGGGGCGATTGCCGGCCGTCACCTGGAACGACGCGCCCGCGCGGCCCGTGTTCGCGAAGGTCAGCTTGAACTTGCCGGTCGACTTGTCGATGCGGCCGAGCACGAAGAGCTCGTACGGCAGCGCGCGCGCGGCGCGCAGGCCCGCTTCCTGTTTCGGCATCGATTGCGCGACGGGCGGCACCGGCACGTAGCTCGGATGGCGATTGCGATCGGGCGGCGCGTAGGCGCTCGTGTCGGGCAACTGCGGCCAGCTGTCGTCGGGGCTCGCGAAGTTGAACGCGGACGTGAGGTCGCCGCACACCGTGCGGCGCCACGGCGTCACGTTCGGCGCGCGCACCGAATAGCGATCGTTGAAGCGCGCCTCGACGAATTGCAGCAGCGACGTGTGATCGAACGTCTGCGAGCAGACCCAGCCGCCCTTCGTCCACGGCGACACGACGAGCATCGGCACGCGCGGCCCGAGCCCGTACGGCCCGGCCATGTGCGTCGCGTCGCCCGGGAAGATCTCGCCCGCCGCCGACACCGTCGACAGCCCGTTGTCGCGCGATTGCGGCGCGAACGGCGGCGCGACGTGATCGAAGAAGCCGTCGTTTTCGTCGTACGTGATGAAGAGCGCGGTCTTGCTCCACACGTCCGGATTCGACGTCAGCGCCTTCAGCACCTGCTCGACGTACCATGCGCCGTAGTTCGCCGGCCAGTTCGGGTGTTCGGAATACGCTTCCGGCGCGCAGATCCACGACACCTGCGGCAGCGTGCCGTTCTTCACGTCCTGCTGCAGCACGTCGAAGAGGGTGCCGCCCGCGCTGACGTTGGTGCCCGTGCGGGCCTTGTCGTACAGCGGCGTGCCCGGCTGCGCGTTGCGGTACTGGTTGAAGTAGAGGAGCGAGTTGTCGCCGTAGTTGCCGATGTACGGATTCTGCGTCCAGCCCCACGAGCCCGCCGCGTCGAGGCCCGTGCCGACGTCCTGATAGATTTTCCACGACACGCCCGCCTGCTCGAGCGTCTCCGGATACGTGCTCCAGCCGTAGCCTTTCTCCTCGTTGCCGAGCACGGGGCCGCCGCCCGCGCCGTCGTTGCCGACGTAGCCGGTCCACATGTAGTAGCGGTTCGGATCGGTCGAGCTCGGGATCGAGCAGTGGTACGCGTCGCAGATCGTGAACGCGTCGGCGAGCTGGTAGTGGAACGGGATGTCGTCGCGCTCGAGGTACGCCATCGTCGTCGTCCCCTTGTTCGCGATCCAGCGGTCGTAGCGGCCCTTGTTCCAGGCGCCGTGCATGTCCTGCCAGCCGTGCGGCAGATCCTGCAGGAACTGCATGCCGAGATTCGACGCGTCCGGATGGAACGGCGGCAGCTCGGCCGGGCCGAGGAGCACCGGTTGATGGAACACCGACTTGCCGTTCTGCATCACGAGCGGGCGCGGATCGCCGAAGCCGCGCACGCCGCGCAGCTTGCCGAAGTAATGGTCGAACGAGCGGTTTTCCTGCATCAGGATCACGATGTGCTCGATGTCGCGGATCGTGCCGGTGCGGCGGTTCGCGGGAATCGCGAGCGCTTCGCGGATCACGGGCGGAAAGAGCTGCAAGGCGGCGGCGCCCGCCGTGCCGGCGGCGAGGCGCAGAAAGTCGCGGCGATTCTGATTGGTCATGTTGTCGCTTCCTTGTCTGGAGTGGGGCGAGACCGCCGGAGCGGCAGCGGCCGAAGGGGAGTTGGTCGCGATGCGTGATGCCGTCTTGCGCGGCAGCGCCGCCGCGCAACGCCGCCGGGAGGATATCGGGGAAACGGTGTCATCCGGATGAACGTGCGCCGGTGCGCATGCGGATGCCGTGTCGCGCGCGCGAGCGCGACGGCGCTCGCCGGCGCGGCGAGACGGGCGCAGGGGGGCCGGCGAGATTTCGTCGTGTGGCGCGAGCGGGCCCGCGACGCGCGCGGCCGACGTCTCGACGAAGGCGCGCGCGCCGATTGCAGCGGTGGCCGCGAGGAAGGTGGTTGCGGTGAGGTTGAGGGTGAAGGCGACGGCAACTGCGACAGCGGAGACAGCGGAGACAGCGGAGACAGCGGAGACGGCGGAGACGGCGGAGACGGCGGAGACAGCGGAGACAGCGGAGACAGCGGAGACAGCGGAGACAGCGGAGACAGCGGA